>DVNR01000036.1 GCA_018714205.1 Candidatus Aphodousia faecipullorum | reverse complement strand
CGGTTGGAATACTGGCGATTAGGTTTTTAAGCTTGTCTTGGTTCATTGGTAAATCCATTTCCTTCACTCCTAAGAGATTAGCAAATATTGGATTTACACAAAGTTATTTACAGTCTCTTGTCAACTCGGGTAGAGTCTCACTGTTGCGTTAGATCAAAAAACTCTATCTTATGCGGGTTTTATTCCGAGCGAAAATCCGTGGATTCGATACTTTTTGGATGCTAAATCAATCGGTTATGTTCATTCGTGCAAACAGTTTCTCAAATCGCCGTCAATTAATTTAACGCGGGTAGCTCCAATCCTTCCCGAGTCGACACGGGCGAGAATCTCCAACGAGTTAAGAGCCAAGCCCATTTAATGGTGGGGCCCCATCGCCAGAAGGTGATGGACCGTTCATTGGGTTTGGCTCTTGAGGCACCACTGGGACGATATCATAGCGGGCGAGCCCCGAGAAGTTCCACGCAGCGGGGTCTGCCCTGCGGCGAGCGTCCTAGACACGCTTGGCGTGTTAACTGCTTCATCTAACTGGTATTCTTTGCGTCTTGTCTGCTCAACGGTTCCATCTCGTTGCGCTCATGCCAAGGGCTATATTTCTCCACTTCGTTTTTACCTTTCTTTTCAATCTCTCTTCGGTAGGGATGATGCCTTTTATGCCTGATGTACTCACTTTATAAAGTTTCTGATTAAACTCCTTACTGCGTATTGAAGAAACAGTCGAGGTTTCTTATTCAGTCTGTTTATCCTAACCGTCTCTCTTGAGGCGTTGTCTTGGTGGCTATGATGGAGATCGCCCGGTTAAGCCTTATTTCGTAATCAGTACTTATTACTGTTATTGATTTCGGGTTTCCTTAACAGGGCCGAAGCTTTGACATCATTTGGCTTTTACATCATCGACCGTAATTTCAATATTTGACCTTATTAGGGATGGGAAATCGATAACACATTGACTTGTAGGTTTCTTCTCGGCTGGTCATCCCCCATAGCGCCCGGCCATTCATGCGGCCAATGCAACGATAATCACTTTCTTGGGTTTACCTTTTTTGATCAGACTCATAAAAAAGTCCGGTTGGTGTCTTTGCCGTAACGTTGACATGGCGCCGTTGATTAAAAGGGTTCTGATGCTTCGATCGCCTCGTTTGGTGATACCAAACACGATCGTTTTCCTGCCGCTGCCGGTATGACCCGGTACCAATCCTAAAAAAACGGCAAAGTCACGCCCTGACTCAAATACACCGGGATCGGCCAAGGCCACCGCCATCGCACAAGCGATTAAGTCTCGACGCCCGGCATGGTTTTGACCAACTTGGCCTGCCAGTTATTTGATTCTTTCGGAATAATGGGGAAGATTAGGTAGTAACCCTAATAACTATTGAGCGGCAGTCTTATCTCCAAAGAATAATGGCGTCAGTTCCTGTAAGGTAATTAAAACCAACCAACCCCAAAGGACGACGCCATGTTCAATAGTTTACCTGAAGTCTCCTGCGCTGCTGAACTTTATTTCAACAATCGTTTCCCCGGGTATCGCCTCAAGCAGTACCGTACTGAAGAAAGCGGAAGATTCTGTTTTATTCTGGAGCCCAGCGAGCTGGGAGTCATTTGTCCAAAGTGCCAACAATATTGTCTGAGGTTTAAAGATACTCGAACACTCACCGTGCTGGATTACGATAATGGTGCCGGTGGTCCGTGTGTCGTCCTCATCCCTCGAAGACGATTGCGTTGTCGCTGTAAGTGTACGGCCACCGAACCCATGCCATACCCAAGCACCGTATCACGGTTCGCTTAGCAGCCTTTGCTCAGCATTTACTCAATCTGAGAGTCAGCATCAGCGATGTTGCTGCCCTTACGGGTATCGATTGGGACTTGCTCAAAGAAATTGACAAATCCGCTCTCGAGCTTCGTTTTAAAAATAAGGATCTCGGTCGCGTAAAACGATTGGCCATTGATGAAATCAGTATTCACAAGAAGCATCAATTCGCCACCGTTTTTATGGATCTTGAAAACCGCGAAATTCTCGAGGTCATTAAAGGAAAGTCTATTGAAAGCATTCGTCCTTTCTTTGAACGGCTCAAAGCGGACAATTTCGCTGAGAATATTCAATCGGTTTCTGTGGATATGAATGCCGCCTATCCAAAGGATTTAGGCAATGCCAAGCTGGCCTACGATCTCTTTCACGTCATGCAGCACTTCACGACCGATGTACTCAAAGAAGCTAAAAAACACAGCATTGCCCAGGCACGTCAAACCGACAGAGAGCTTAAACCTCGCGACAAGACGATAGAGGCCAAGCAAGAATTGAGCATAGCCGTCAGCACGGTGAAAAATGCGGAATGGTTGGTGGTGACGGATCCGTCCTTATTGACACCGGAGAAGGTGGAGAAGTTACAGCGACTCAGAGCGGTTAACAGGCTCTTTAGCGATCTTTATCCGTTAGCAGCTAAGCTTAGGCTAATCTGGCGAAGCCTGAGTCAAGAGGTTGCTCGCAATGAGTTGCAGGAGACGATTGAGCTGTGCGAAGCCATCGCCCTTGAGCATGACTTTAAACCGATTCAGAAATTTGCTGGAATGCTTAAGAGGCGGGCTGAGGGCATCGTTAATGCTTGCCGGGTCGGCTTGGGTACCAATATTTTGGAAGGAGCTAACAACACAGCCAAAGTAATCAAACGTCTCGCTTATGGTTTTAAAGACTTTGAATACTTCAAGTACAAGCTAATGGGAGCCTTTCCCAGCAGGAACTGCGATAACCCATTAAACAATCAAAGAAGCTTCATCTGGAACGGGAGGGTACAAACCCTAGTGTTGCCCCAATAATCCTGAAGAACCGGATTTGGCAGGCTCTCAACAATAAAAGCGTACCTTACTGAAGCCCGTTTTTTGAAAGATACGCTGCGAATTTTTTAGCAGCAAAACCTCAGCTTTCAGGCGTTGGTTTTCAGCCATAACGGCTGCCATCTGCATGTTTTTATCATCAAAATTAGAGGCAATCTTGCCCTCCAATTTTCCCTCTTTGGATTGACGCAGCCAGGTACTTAACGTTTTCGATGAAATGTTGAGACTGTTGGCGACTTCGCTGATGCTTCTATTCTCATCAACGACAAGGCTGACAGCATTCTTTTTAAACTCAACAGTGAACTGCCGACGTACTCGTTTCATAGTGAATTCCTCCAAGGACATAATTGTCTCCTAAATGATTCCTGGAGGTTCACTTTTCAAATACCCATCTCAAAGCGTTTGCAGATGCTCCGGGAGGATAACCAATTGTTGGCCGATCTATATCCCATTGCAGACATGATTAGAAAGATCTGGAACACCAGGCTCCTGGAAGATAGCAAACACTTGATCAAAACCACTCGCTTGTTGTTACTGCAAATTGCTCGTACGCACCGTTTTAAGCTAGCCAAGAGCTTTGAGATGATGTTGAGTCGAAGAATGGATGGGATTATGCACGCAGGAAGGTTCGGTTTTAGCACGGCTCGATTGGAAGGGGCCAACAACAAGATCAAAGTGATTAAACGAGTGGCCTTTGGTTATAAGGACATGGAGTATTTTTTCTTGAAGATCAAGACCGCTCTCCCGTGGATCCATTTCTCTCCGTGGGTGGACTTCTCTCCGGGAGAGGCTTTCTTAAAGTCAGGGCTTATTTGGAAGTGTTGTTTTCCCGCAAATTCCTGAAGAGTCAAATTTGCACAAATTAAAAATTAAATGTTAAATTTCCACAACCTAACATGTATTTTATCGACTTGTTTCTCTTTTGGCTTCCCAAGATTGTGGGGTTATCTAAAGGAAGAAAATTGCACTGATGGCGGTAACTCGTTACCAATGGATGTTGTCAGTAGTGGGGGGATGCGTGGACTACGATTACATTATTGTTGGCTCTGGTCTGTTTGGAGCTGTTTTTGCTGAACGTGCCGCTAAGGCTGGAAAACGATGCCTCATCGTTGAACGCCGCAGTCATATTGGCGGCAACTGTTTCACTGAAAAAGTTGAAGGTATTGATGTACACCGCTATGGTGCACATATCTTTCACACGTCAAACCGCGAGATTTGGGAGTACGTTAATCGCTTTTCCGAGTTCAATAACTTTGTAAACTCGCCTATGGCGAATTATCAGGGAAGACTCTACAATTTGCCGTTTAATATGAACACGTTCTACGCAATGTGGGGCGTCAATACCCCCCGGGCAGCACGAGAGCGTATAGAGCTACAACGTCGCGCAGAGGTAATTGGTGAACCTAAAAACCTAGAGGAACAAGCTATTAGCCTTGTTGGTCGCGATATTTATGAAATTCTGGTGAAAGGCTACACACAAAAGCAGTGGGGGCGTCCTTGTAAAGAACTTCCCGCATCCATCATCAAGCGACTTCCGGTACGACTCACTTTTGACAATAATTATTTTAACGACCGTTGGCAAGGTATCCCGATAAAGGGCTACACGGCCCTCATTAAAGCTATGATTGGCGAGACGCCGATCATGCTAAATACCGACTTTCTTAAGGATCGCGATCGTCTTTCTAGGCTTGCCAGCAGGATTGTCTACACAGGGCCCATTGACGAATATTTCAATTTCTGCTTCGGGCCGTTGGCGTATCGCAGTCTGCGATTTGAAACGCAAACCCTTGCGTGTGAAAATTATCAAGGCGTTGCTGTCATGAACTTCACGGGTAGTGATGTTCCCTACACACGCGTCATTGAGCATAAACACTTCAATCCTGTGACATCTTCTGCGACAGTTGTCACTTGGGAGTATCCGGCTGACTGGAAGCCTGGTGAAGAACCTTATTACCCTGTCAATGATGTTGCTAACTCCGCTCTTTACGCACAATATTGCGACCTCGCCGCCAAAACTCCGAACATTCTTTTTGGTGGTCGGCTTGGTATGTATCGGTACTTTGACATGGATAAGGTGGTTTTTGAGGCGCTCAGGCTCGCAGACCGGGAATTTGGCTTGACTAATCAAAACAAGGGGAGGTGATGAAAATTACCGATACGTCTCTTCCCAATGTAAGTCTTGTCGTTGTTACGCGTAATCGGGCACGATGCCTGCGTAAGACTCTTGAGTGCTTACGTGACCAGAGCGTGCTCGGAAGTAGCATTCGTGCAATTGTGGTAGTTGATAATGCTTCGACTGACGAAACGCCTGAAGTGCTCGAATCCTTCAGACAACAATTGCCTCTCTTACGTATTGTGCGCACTGGGGAAAATATTGGTGGCTCGGGAGGTTTTGCGTTGGGTATTCGTACAGCAATGTCCACTGGGTGTGACTGGATTGGCGTGTGTGACGATGATGCAGCCATGGAGCCCGACGCAGTTGAAAATATTCTCAAGCAGGCCAAAGGTCGCCGGATTCTTGGGTGTTTGAGGCTTAATCGTAAAGGTGGGGTAGCTGAACGCGCAAGCCGTTTCTATAATCTTGCCAATCCCTTTGTCCTTAATCCGAGGCAAATGCCTCTTGACAAAATTTTCAATTACCCGAATGAACTCAATGAGCTTGAAGAGGTAGCCTTTTGCTCTTTTGAGGGTATGTTTTTTCCGATAGAACTCGTTCGAGAGATTGGTTTGCCGATGACTGAGTTTTTCATCTTTGGCGATGATTGTGATTTCTGTCTACGAGCTACGAAGGTTGGTTGGAAGGTATATATCGTGCGGGACGCACAACTAACTCGGCTCATTGACTATGATCGTTCAGCCATGCTCAATTCCTGGAAGGCTCACTACGTGGTGCGCAACTTCTTTCTACTGCACTTTTTGCATGCTGAAAACTTTTTGGTACGACTCAAACCATTTGTCCTTGCTCCTGCACTTACGGCCTTTGACCTCTATGTCAAGAGAGGTAACAGACCGATGCTGGCATTGTGCGAGGCACTCAAACTTTCTCGCTTGATTCGATCCCGAAGGTTTATTCACTAAGTTAAGCAAACATTACAATGCAACAACATCCAAAGATTTCAATTTTGATTCCATGCTGCAACGTCGAACAGTATGTTGGACAGTGCGTTGAGTCCGTTCTGAGGCAGACCTTGAGTGATATCGAGGTGATCTGCATCAACGATGGTTCCAAGGACAACACGCTTTCTATTTTGTATGACTTCGAAAAGAAGGATCACCGGATTCGCATCATCAACAAATCCAATTCGGGCTACGGCGACTCAATGAACCGCGCGCTAGCACTTGCTAAGGGTGAGTACGTTGGCATCGTTGAGAGCGATGACTTCGTTGATGAAGGTATGTTTCAGGCTCTCTATGAGGTGGCCAATCGAGAAGATGCCGAAATTGTGCGCAGTTGCTATTTTGAGTACAAAGGTGGTGTTGATACGTATGTTGGTAACGATTGGGTGCCTAAAAACCGTACCCACAATCCAAATGTGGAGACGGCAGCTTTTCTGCAGGCGCCGGCGATTTGGAGTGCGATTTATCGCCGCTCGTGGCTTGAAAAGGAAGATATTCGGTTTCTTCCAACGCCCGGTGCAAGCTATCAGGATACGTCCTTTGCCTTTAAATGCTACGCCTGTTGCGAGCGCTTTCATATGCTTGATAGAGCGTTCTTGCACTATCGACTTGACAATCAATCAAGTTCGGTTAACAATCCTGGCAAGGTGATGTGTGTGTGTGATGAGTGGCGTGAGATCTACCGTTTCGTGCGTAAAAACAAAAGGCGACATGCGCATCTTTACTCGCTTCTACCTTATATGCAGTACGGTACCTACAAATGGAACTTCGAGCGTTTGAGTGGTACCTTGAAGTATAAATTTTTACTTGTTTGGGCTAGAGAGATCATCGGGCACTTTTTACGTGGAGAGCTACCACTTACAAAGCTAGATCCGTATGTTAAATTACGTCTGAAGTCAGTGTTAGTCAAAGCTTTTTTTAACCGCAAGGAGTCCTTACCGTGATCTCTGTCATTGTTCCTGTCTACAATGCTCAAATCTACGTAGCGAAGTGTCTTGAAAGCATTCTCACGCAGGATTGGGAGGACATCGAGGTGATTGTTGTTGATGACGGCTCAACCGATGCTTCAGTCTCTATTATTAAGGAGTTTGTTGAGAAGGACTACCGAGTGCGTTTGGTGACACAATCCAATGGCGGGCGCTCGCGTGCAAGAAATACAGGGATTGAAAATGCTGGCGGTGAGTATATTCTTTTCGTGGATGCCGATGATGAACTCACTCCTGGAGCTATCCGAAGGCTTGCACAAGCAATCAGAGAGGAGCAAGCCGATGCGGCCGTTGGATCAATTGAAATGGTCTACGAGGCTCATCAAGAGTTGAGGGAATCGGATGCCTGGTACTACACGATCCGGCAGAAAGGCACAATGATCGTAGACGATGCGTTGGTTGATGACTTTCACTGTTCAGCATGTGCAGTGCTCTTTCGTCAAAGTATTATAAAGAACAACGCTCTGCGCTTTCCCGATGGATTGTGTTTTGAGGACGCCTGCTGGCACTGGATGTACTTCACCTGCTGTCAAAAGATTGCCTTCGTGCCTCAGCCAGTATACCGCTACTGGCGGCATCCTCAGTCCATCATGGCAGCAACCTTTGAACTTAAAGAGGGAGTGGCAATTCAACACCTTTATGTAGCTGAAAAAATCTTTGCCTTCTGGGAAGCACGCAAGGAGCTCGCTAGTCGTCCTCAGACAGTCTCGAAACTTCTTGAGGCATTCTTCTGGTTTGCCTTTCGTTATTCGCAGGATTTTGAAAAGCCTCGAGCGGTGTACGAATGTGCCCGCATTATCCATCGCTTTAAGATTCCAGTGGCAGGTTGGGAGAATCTGTGCCGTATCTCGGAAGGAAATTTGAGTTTTCTTTTTCCTGCTAAGGAAAAGGATCAATCTGAGTCGGACTTGCGAAACTACGCTCGTTTTCTTCAGATCAAAGGGGTTGTTGACCGAGTTCTCCCGCATGGCTCTCATCGCCGTTATTGGGTCTATCTCGCTGCACGTTGGGGGTGGAAGATAGTTTTGCGTTTTACCGGCCGGACTGCAAAGTGAGTGTTTCCCGTGCAACGTGTAAGGATATCTCATGATAGAAAAAACAAATGAGCTTCTAAAACTCTCTTATGAGCTAGAGCGGCAAAAGAGTCTTATGGCAGTACTGGCTTCTAAAAGAGATAGTGCGGAAGCACTTGCCGCTCAGCTTGTCATTAAAAATGCTGAGCTGCTTAGAAAGAGTGTGGACTACGTTCGACCACTAAAGTCACTTGAGGATATCCGACTCATCCGGGAAGCTGGTGACTATGACAAAAATCTTCGTCAGGTGCTTGTCATCGGCTACTATGGGGAGGACAATTACGGCGATGAACTTATGCTTCAGTGCCTTCTTAAAAGGCTTCGTCGGGACGGAGTGCAGATCTGGATTGGGCTTTTCCCTGCACCTCACTACCGCATTGAACGTTGGAAAGGGTGCAGGTGCTTGTATTTGCCTAAGACCGAGGAAGGGATTCTCGACTGCGCGGTTTTTTTTGACGAACTCGTACTTGGTGGGGGAGCCCATATTGATGATATAGATATCCGTGATCCTAGCTTCATTCCGTACCTAGCTCGCAGACTTTCAATTCTAATGTTGCGTCGAGCTAAGACGGTGCGTTGGATTGCCGTGAGTGCCAACCGTTGCATTACCAACTGCCAAAGCATCAGAGAGCTCAATGAGATTGTGCGTGAAGGCGCAAATATCTCGGTGCGCGATCGTCTGAGTCTTGAAACTTTGCGGAGTGCCGGTGTGAATGTAGAAGGCATCTCGCTTGTTGACGATCCCGCCTTTGAACTCGATGCTCAACGAAAGACACTTTTGGTGATTCTAGCAGGGCTAGAAACCCAGGATCGCTTGGAGACTGTAGTCAAAGATCTTATTAGCTTCTGTCGCACTCGCCCAGAAAACTGGGAGCTTTGTTTTGTGCCGTTTCTCAACGTCAGGCATTACGACCTTCATCTCATCGAGCAAGTATGTAAAGAAATTAATTTTGGTGACATTTTGCATTATTGCGCTCCGGAGTTTTCAAGTATTGAGTCGATGACACTTTTTTTCAAGGCGGCTGATTTAGTGTTTTCTATGAAGTACCATGCCTCGCTCCTAGCACTTCTTTTTGGCAAGCCATTGGTAACGTACTGCCTTGGACATCGGCACTACTACAACAAGATGCACACACTGCATGAACGTTTTCAAAATGACAGCATCATAGATGACGGAGACTACTCATCAAAGACTCTGATACAGAAGCTCTACCAAGCAAAACCGGAGCAGGGACACTGAGTTATGGCAAATATTGTGGCAAAAAAGACAAACAAAACGATGATGCTCCTATCGGCCATCGGTATTTTAATGGTGGTTGATTCTCATTCTGGATCGCCCATAGGCTTATTACGAGAGACCTTTCCATATGATTCTTTTTTTATGCCGCTTTTCATTTTCGTGTCAGGGTACTTTTTTAATCCTGACAAAATAGTTAGTCTTACTCGGTATTGTAGTTATAAATGTGTACGCTTGCTTTGGCCTTACGTGAAACATAATGCTCTTGTCGGCATGGTTTTTACGTTGTTGATGGGACTTATTGGTTTTTCTTGGTATGGATCAGACTCACCGACGAAATTTGTGACCGATATGCTTTCTTACGGTTTAGTTTTTGACGTAACTAGCCCATCATGGTTCATTATCAGTCTATTTTCAGTTGTCATTGTCTATGCACTCTTAAAGACTGTCATTAAAAATAATGTGTTCGTTGGGGGGGGGTAGTTACAATTGGTGCATTCAGTGTTTTTCTTGAAAGGCAGTTTGATCTTGCATCCACCCAAAATTATGTTCTTTTATTGAAGACACTTTTCTTTTTGCAGTTTTATCATTTTGGAGTGCTGTATCGTTATTGGATTGAACCCTTGAAAATCAGTTCTTGTTCCCTTTGTGGATTTGGTCTCATCCTTGGAATCATTCTTCATTTTTTCTACACAAATAACGATTTGAGTTTCACAAGTCTCGCTTTCTTTCAATCGTTTAAGACTGACAACTATCTGCTTCCTACAATTTCATCTCTTGCTGGTATTTCCTTTTATCTTGGATTGTCGAAGTGCCTAAAGGATTCGCTCGGAGAAAATCATTTAATTAATTTCATCTCTGAGAATACATTGACAATTTTGACGTGTCATCTAGCTTTTATCAATTTAGTGAATTTTTTTCTTTATATTTTGAACATCCAATTTGGTTTTTTCCAGGATTTTGACGTTAAGAGATTTTCTCAGGGAGCCTGGTATTTGTACACGCCAAATTTAGCATTTAATTGGGTGTATTTTATTTTTGGTGTATTTGGGCCTTTAGCTTTGCTCAAAACTAAGGCAGGAAAACTTCTCAGATAGATCTGTGGAATTTATTAATTTAAGGGAACAGAGGCCGCGGACAAAATCTTGGACTAAATTCGCACAGAGAAGTTCGAGCTATGACCGCCCCCCCACACACCGTTCCGTTTGATAAGAAATTCCACGTATAAGAAAGAGTTTTTTGATTTAACGCAAAAAGGAGACTCCTCCTGAGTTGGCAACGGTGGGTCATAAGAGGTTGAGATGACTCTCGTGACTTTCTGGATATAAAACTACTGAAAAGTCTGAGTATTGTCTTAGAAATCAAATTATTATGGATGGTAATGATAAAAAAGTAACGAAGCTGAAAATCCTTTTTGTTGAAATTATTGCAATAACACAATTCGTTATAATTCTAGGGTTGTGAGTCGACTCCGTTTATCGCCGCTCATCTGTATTCAATCTATCGTTTATATTCATGCAAACAAAGTTATGTGTGGAATTACTGTTGCTATCTCATCTAAAAGAAATGTTGTCCCCCTATTAATTCAAGGATTAAAACGTCTTGAGTATCGAGGCTACGATAGTTGCGGCGTTGCCGTGTGGGACCAAGGACTAAAGCGGGTCAGAAGTGTT
>DVNR01000035.1 GCA_018714205.1 Candidatus Aphodousia faecipullorum | reverse complement strand
CCATATTCAATTCGTCAAGTTTTTATAGCCGCTGTTGCTTTAGGGCGACACTTTCCGTAATGATTCTGTTGCTTGCTGACAATTTCCTAGAGCAGGAAAATCAAAACATTCGCCATCATGGTCAATGAACTCTGTAAAGCATCTTCCAGTGTCCATCGTTGTGTTTACTTGTTTTTCAAAAAAATGTTAGAGAACATATGGAGTCGTTTTATCGGTTTTGATTGTCAAAAAACGAGATTAGTGCGACCACTATTGAAGGGACTGTGTCGATAAAAGCCGTTTAAAATCCGTGAAAAAAGCCAAAGTGAATGCAAAGGACATAATCTTTGATAGAACTATTAAAACTTAGAGAACATAGTGATTTGGCGGCAGAAGCTGCCGTCTGGTTCCATGACAAATGGCAAATTCCTCTGGAGGAATATACAGAAAGCATACAAGAGTGTTTAAATGGAGAATGCGTTCCCCAGTGGTATGTCGTCGTTGAGGATGAGAGGATTATTGGCGGCGCCGGGGTGATTGAAAATAATTTTCATAACCGAAAAGATTTGACGCCTAATGTCTGCGCTGTGTATGTTGAAAAGGAATATCGTTGTCGAGGTATTGCAGGGAAATTACTTGCGTTCCTTTGTGAAGATATGCGCTCGTTTGGTTTGAAAACCCTCTATCTGGTCACTGAGCATACCGGTTTTTATGAGAGATATGGATGGAAATTCCTTTGCAAGGTGACGTGCGAAGGAGAACCGAACATGATGAGAATGTATTTTTGTGAACTTTGAAGGCTGTGTGGCATATCAGGGGAAATCACACAGAAAGAGGCGTTACCTAAGGTATTCTCGGGCCATTTGGGATTCAAAAGAATGGGAAATTTTTACGATGTTGATTTGGAAAAGTAGAAAGCATTCACAATGGAAGTCGCCTGTTGGAGAAACACATTTTCAAGTCGCGTGCATTATCGTCAATTTTCTGAGAGATCATTAGTTAAGATTAGGAATGAGAAAAGGGGCTTGGTTCAATTTAACTTTTGAACTCAATGCCCCTTGATAGAAAAAGGTTCTTATTGTTTCTGTTCAACAGTTGCGTTGATTTCAATGCCACTGCCTGGTTGTTGATTCTTCGGTCTCTTAAGGTAGAGAACAATAACCAGGAGAATCATCACGAAACCGTGTGCCATGACAACCGCCTGATTGCTCCAATAAGTCGCCATTAAGCCACCGAAAAGCGGGCCACAAACGGAACCGATTTGTTGGGCGGCATAACTTAAGCCATAGACACGACCGCGTTCCGATGGCAGGGTGTTTTCAGCGAACAAAGCGTTAATAGCCGGGAAAATGCCCGCAAAGAAAATGCCGCCGACAAAACGCCAGATGACAAATGGCGTGATTTCACTCGGAATGGCTTGTATCACGCCGAAAAGGCCACCGCCGAACAAGGCAAGGTACAGAGTCCAGCGATAACCGATATTGGTTCCCAAACGTCCCCACATCGGTGCGGCAAAGATGCCGGATACGCCAACCACTGAGAACACGATGCCCGAGACCATGACGATCTTATCCATGGATCCTTGCAACTCGGCGATATAAAGCGGCAATACCGGTTGTACCAACATAACGGCCAACTGAACAATAGCCGCCGCAAATAGCATTCGGGCAATTACCGGGACTTTCAAAAGTTTAAGACTGCCACCATCGTTCTTTTTCTTATCGGAGGAGGTTTGCTCGCGCTTTTCCGGTTCCTTGATGAACACGATTAGTCCAACAGCGATAAGAGCCAATGCGGCGCCGGCTAAGTAAAAGGACGCACGCATACCAAAAATTTCTGCCAGCACGCCGCCGATCAACGGACCAAAAACGCCGCCGGCTGTGGATCCACCCTGCATGAGACCAAGGCACCACCCCATTTTTTCGCGTGGCGCGGTTGATGTCATAATGGCCAAGCAGGCCGGCCAGAGGCCGGCTGAGAAGCCTTGGAAGCAGCGCATGGCAAACAATTCCCACGGAGTGGAAACAAAACCGCCCCACACGTAGGAGATGGCCAAACAGACCGCGGCGCGGATTGCCATCATCTTGCGGCTTTTTTTGTCTGCCAATGCCCCCCAAATCGGGGCCATGATGGCGCTAATCAAGAAGGTGGTTGAAAAAATTAAGCCTGACCAAAGATTAACATCGGAATTTGCCACGCCTAATTCTTCAATCAAATACATCGGTAAAAAAGGAACTAGCATCGTATAGCTAGCAGACATGAAAACCGAAGTTAGCGTAAGAAACCAAACAAGCGCTTTCCAATTCGTCATAAACACCTCAACAACCCGAGCTCTCGGAGTCTTCGACTCTTTATTTATTTTTTGAAGGCAAAAACCCATTCTCTTATCATAGTCACACTTTTTAAATAGTGGATATAGGGATTTAGCTAGGTGCTTTGACTGATTGAAGAGACTTGAAGAAAATAAAACGCTTCCGCTCTGTTCGCGGAAGCGTTGTCTTGAGGCGATTATTGAAGACGACGATTTATTGGTGCGACGAACTTTCCGGAACTTTTTGCTCTTGTTCCATGTTTAAAGTATGGGCTCGAATGAAGTCACCTAAATCGGCCATTTCATCCGGACAAAGTTCGTGCATCATGGGGTATTCGTGGAATTCAACACTTGCGCCAGCTAGATTGAGAGTTTCCAATCCGTTACGGGCTTTTGCGATGGAAATGACGGTATCCAGTGTGCCGTGCGCCATGAAAACAGGCGTTTGGCGAGCGACGTCTGAGAGCTCGTCAAAACGGGGATGCTGAGGAACGTAGCCTGAGAGCGCGATGATCCCGGCCAAAGCTTCAACTTGTGAGTAACCGACTAAAAGCGCCATGGCGGCGCCTTGGGAAAAACCGCCTAACCAAATGGGCGTGTCCGGAGACTTGGCTCTCTCTTCGGCAATGATTTTTTGGATAATTTCTCGAGATTGGTTCATGCCTTCGATGTCATCTTCTCCAATCGCGTTGAAATCGTTATTTTTTACATCGTACCACGCGGGCATGTCTAGTCCCATGCAAGTGATTGTCCGCACGGGAGCCGTTGGCAATACTAAACGAAGATGTCGAATATCGCCGAATCGATCCAGTTCTTGTTGAAACGATTCGAAATCAGAACCGTCTACTCCCATCCCATGAAGCCATATTAAAGTGGCAGGCTTCTCGTTTTCATCAAGTGCCGGAAGATAAAGAGTTTCCATGTTGAGGTGACTAATTCAAAAGAAGAGATGGAAGGATTTTACGGCAAACAATGAAAAAGTGCCGAGAAAGCGAGAACTCGTCATGGAATTGCCTATGGCGTTATGGACCAATGTCATTCAATGAGTTACCATGCCAAGGAGCTCTTGAATATGGGAGGCCATGATGATTAAAGTCCTTTTTGTTTGCATGGGCAACATTTGTCGCTCGCCGACAGCCTGCGCAATTTTTAAAGAATTGGTTCATCGTGCTCACCTTGATCGTGAAATTGAGGTGGATTCAGCGGGCACTGAGGCTTACCACGTTGGCGAGCCTGCCGATGCCCGCGCAATTCGTTTTGCGGCAGCTCACGGCTATGATCTTCGAGCGCATCGTGCCCGTCAGGTTCGCTTGGAGGATTTCAAAAATTTTGACTACATAGTCGTGATGGACAAAAACAATTTACGTCGCATGCAGGCGATGGCTCCTCAAGGATTGGCCGGCAAAGTCAAACTGCTGATGCATTATGTGTCCGAACCGGACACCACCGAAGTGGCGGACCCCTACTATGGAGGCGACGAAGGCTTCGAGCGAGTCATCATCCAAATAGAGGAGGCGTCAAAAGCGTTGTTGATGAGAATCAAAGAAACCTATGGCTTGAATTCAGCCGAAAAACACTAAAGTAACTATAGAGATAAGTATAAAGTCACTACAAGGATTTTCTAAATTTTAAAATTTAGATTAAATGAAAATAGATTATTAAAAACAATGGGATGTAGTATATATTCCCATTGATTTTTGTTGCCTGTGTTCAAGTGGATCTTGCGTTTGAAAACTGAAGTTAGTAATATCTGATTCCGATTTGAAATTTAGGTGAAACCCTAGGTTTTCAGGTGCCAATTTTCGGTTCCTGAAAGCGCGGTTTGGCAGGATGATGACGATGAAAAAACCTGTGTATTTAGACTATGGTGCCACCACACCGGTTGATCCCCGTGTGGTCGATAAGATGGTTCCGTGGCTGTATGAGCACTTCGGCAACGCGGCGAGCACCTCGCATGCGTATGGTTGGGAAGCCCGTGAGGCGGTCGAGGAAGCTCGCTCACAAGTGGCTCAAATGATTAACGCGGATCCTCGCGAGATCGTGTGGACTTCCGGCGCGACGGAATCTGACAACCTGGCGCTCAAAGGGATTGCTCATTTCTACAAAGACCGCGGCAAGCATTTAATTACAGTGAAAACCGAACATAAGGCCGTTTTGGACAGCATGCGTCACTTGGAATCTGAAGGCTTTGAAGTGACATACATGGATGTGTTGCCCAATGGGTTGTTGGACCTGAAGGCTTTGGAAGCGGCGATGCGTCCTGATACGATTTTGGTTTCGGTGATGGCCGTCAATAATGAAATCGGTGTGATTCAGGACTACAAGACGATCGGCAAGATGTGCCGTGAGCGTGGCATATTCTTCCATGTTGACGCGACGCAGGCGATTGGTAAATTGCATTTGGACATGCAGACCGATCCGATTGATTTGATGAGCATGTCAGGTCATAAGGTCTACGGCCCCAAGGGAATTGGTGCGCTGTATGTTCGTCGCAAGCCGCGCGTCCGCTTGGAACCGCAAATTCACGGTGGTGGTCATGAGCGCGGTATGCGTTCGGGCACCTTGGCCACCCATCAGATTGTCGGCATGGGGGAAGCCTACCGCTTGGCCCGTTTGGAAATGGATGAAGAAAATGCCCGTTTCAAGAAATTGCGTGACAAGCTTTGGGCTGGTATTCAAGAAATTCCCGACGTGTATTTAAACGGAGATTGGGAACACCGCGTCAGCACGAATTTGAATGTGAGCTTTGCTTATATTGAAGGTGAAAGTTTGATGCTCGCATTAAAAGACATCGCAGTTTCTTCCGGTTCTGCTTGCACTTCGGCAAGTCTTGAGCCGTCGTTTGTGCTTCGCGCGCTGGGCCGTGATGATGAGTTGGCGCATAGTTCCATTCGTTTCACGCTCGGCCGCTTCACAACGGAAGAAGAAATTGATTATGTTGTGGCGCAATTAAAGGAAAAGGTTGCTAAGTTGCGCGAAATGTCTCCTTTATGGGAAATGCATCAAAAGGGGATTGACCTCAATCAGGTGCAATGGACACAGCACTAACTAGTAAAAGGAAACCACATAGATGCAATATAGCGATAAATTAATGGATCACTATGAGCACCCAAGAAATGTGGGCTCGCTCGATCAAAATGAAAAAGATGTGGGGACCGGCATGGTCGGCGCCCCCGCTTGCGGCGATGTGATGCGCTTGCAAATCAAGGTTAGCGACAAGGGGATTATTGAAGACGCGAAATTCAAGACCTATGGTTGTGGTTCGGCGATCGCTTCAAGTTCGCTCGTGACCGAGTGGGTGAAAGGCAAGTCGCTTGATGAGGCGATGAAGCTTTCCAATGAGGAAATCGCTCAAGAATTGGCATTGCCTCCGGTGAAGATTCATTGTTCGATTTTGGCTGAAGACGCTATTAAGGCCGCTATTGCCGACTATCGCCAAAAGCAAGGGAAATAATCATGGCAGTCACCTTAACGGAAAATGCCGCTCGCCACGTCAATACTTATTTGACTAAGCGCGGTAAGGGAATAGGTCTTCGTTTAGGCGTGAAGACCTCGGGTTGTTCCGGCATGGCTTACAAGCTCGAGTTTGCTGATGTGATTGAAGACGATGACAGCGTCTATGAAAGTTACGGTGTAAAGGTTGTCGTTGACGCGAAAAGTTTGCCTTACATTGACGGCACTGAGCTTGACTATACCCGAGAAGGACTACAAGAAGGGTTCAAATTCCACAATCCCAATGAAAAGAGTCATTGTGGCTGTGGAGAATCCTTCCAAGTGTAAAAACGCATAATGGCACAAAAAGATTTTTTCAGTCTTTTGAATCAACCGCGACAATTCGCGGTTGATTCTTTGTCTTTAGAGAAGGCAAAAAACACCTTGTTGGCGCGATTGCATCCGGATCGCTTTGTCAATGCCAGCGCTTTGGAAAAACGGTTAGCCGAACAAATGAGCGTAAGGGTCAATGAGGCCTATCAGACGCTTGCTGACGATCTGAAGCGAGCTCGCTACCTCTGTGAGCTGCAGGGATTGGACGTGAATGCCCATCGACCGATGCCTGCGGACTTTTTA
>DVNR01000034.1 GCA_018714205.1 Candidatus Aphodousia faecipullorum | reverse complement strand
GCTTTTGATGTCAAAGGCGACTATGACGAAGCCTTTGATTTGACTCGCAAGCTCATGTTTATCACGAAGCTTTTGACTGAGATTTCATTTTAGGAACGAATTTCATGGCGTTAATGCAAATTGCCGAACCGGGACTTTCGGCGGAACCGCACCAACACCGACTAGCTGTTGGCATTGATCTTGGAACGACAAATTCTTTGGTTGCCACAGTGCGCAATGCCCAGACGGACGTGTTAGCTGATGAAAATGGGAAAAAACTCTTACCCTCGGTGGTTCGTTATCTCCCCGATGGTAGCGTTCAAACGGGGTATCTGGCATTGGAGTCGGTAAGTACCGATGCGGCCAATACGGTAGTGAGTGTCAAGCGTTTTGTCGGCCGGTCTAAAGCCGACTTGCGTCATGTGGGCAATTTGCCGTATGACTTTAGCGATGACGCCGGTATGCTCAAAATACGGACAGTCGCAGGCGAAAAGAGTCCCGTAGAAGTCTCAGCAGACATTTTGCGTGTATTAAAAAATCGGGCTGAAGAGACTTTGGGGGGTGACTTGGTCGGTGCGGTGATAACGGTTCCCGCCTATTTTGACGATGCGCAACGCCAAGCGACCAAAGACGCCGCCCGTTTGGCCGGTCTAAATGTTTTACGTCTTTTAAATGAACCGACGGCTGCCGCTTTGGCTTATGGGTTGGATGAGGGGGCTGAAGGGCTTTACGTTATTTATGACCTGGGTGGTGGCACTTTTGACGTCTCGGTGTTGCGACTGACGAAAGGTGTCTTTGAGGTATTGGCCACTGGAGGCGATTCCGCTCTCGGAGGCGATGATTTTGACCACCGGTTGTATGACTGGGTTTTGCAGCAGGCCGACGTTGATCCTCAGGGCATTTCCGCTGATGATAAACGTTTGGTTTTAGTGAAGTGCAAGGCTGCTAAGGAAGCTTTGAGCGCTCAAGAGCAGACGACAGTCAATGTCGCATTAGGCGACATGCGCATGATAGAGGTTGCTGTTGACCGCGATCGCTTTAAGGCTTTGACGGCGGACTTGGTTGAAAAAACCATTAGCACATTGCGTTCAGTCATGAACGATGCTCGACTCTCGCAATCCGAAATCCAAGGTTTGGTTCTTGTTGGCGGCTCAACACGAATGCCTGTTATCAGAGAAGCCGTAAAAGCTTATCTTGGTTTTGATCCGTTGGATAACATTAACCCTGATGAAGTGGTGGCCGTTGGGGCTGCCAAACAGGCGAATCTTTTGGCAGGCAATACGACTGGAGACGATGATTGGTTGCTTCTTGACGTGACACCGCTATCCCTTGGCTTAGAAACCATGGGAGGACTCGTCGAAAAAATCATTCCGCGAAACACGCCGATTCCTGTGGCGATGGCTCAAGACTTCACAACGTTTAAGGATGGTCAAACGGCGATGGCCATTCATGTGGTTCAGGGTGAGCGAGAAATCGTTGATGCCTGTCGCAGTTTGGCTCGTTTTGAGTTGCGGGGACTGCCTGCGCTTGTTGCTGGCGCCGCTCGAATTCGTGTGACGTTTACGGTCGATGCTGACGGTCTTTTGTCAGTCTCAGCGCGTGAGACGCAAACCGGCGTCGAGGCTCACGTCACAGTGAAACCTTCGTATGGTTTGACTGACGAAGAAATTGTGCGCATGCTCAAAGACGGGACTGGCAACGCGGAGCAAGACATGCATCTGCGTGCGCTGCGGGAAGAAGAGGTTGAAGCGCAGCGTTTGATAGAAAGCACGGTGGGCGCGTTAGTCAGTGACGCCGATCTTTTGAGCGTTGAGGAAGAGGCTGAAATTCGCCGACTCATTAACGAGTTGTTGGCAGCCGTTCAAGCTCATCAACTGGATCGGATTAAGTCGCTTGAGGCCGATTTGACCAAAGTCACAGAACCCTTTGCCGAACGCCGCATGGATCGGGCTATCGCTCAGGCGCTTTCAGGTAAAAACGTGGACGAGATTGTGTAACAAGGATTTAAAACATGCCCAAAATTACTGTGTTGCCGCATGCAACGATTTGCCCTCAAGGGGCGACATTCGAAGTCAAACCCGGTGTGAAGCTAGCGCGGGCGCTTTTGGCAAATGGCATCAAGATTGAACATGCTTGTGAATTTTCTGGTGCGTGTTCAACTTGTCATGTCATTGTTCGTGAGGGTTACGACTCTTTGAATGAACCCGAAGATGAAGAACTCGACATGCTTGACCAAGCATGGGGCGTTACCTCGGTTTCTCGCTTGTCTTGCCAAACAGTGGTTGGCACGGAAGATCTGACGGTTGAAATTCCGAAATATAGCCGCAATCATGCGAAGGAACTTTAATTCATGCAATGGAAAGACACGCAATTAATTGGCGAGACTTTGGCTGATCTATATCCCGATATCGATCCGTTAAAGCTTCGTTTTACAGAATTGCATGCGATGGTGGTGGCTTTGCAAGATTTTGAAGACGATCCGAATAAAAGCACGGAAGCCATTTTGGAAGCCATTTTGCAAGCTTGGCTTGATGAGCGCTAGGAGTGTTCATGCGGTTTGACGTCATCACTTTATTTGCGCCGATGTTTGCTGCAATCACAGAAAACGGAATAACATCGCGGGCGATGAAACGGGGATTGTGGTCGTTGAACACATGGAATCCCCGTGAGGAAACGTTTGACAACCACCGAACGATCGATGATCGGCCGTTCGGCGGTGGTCCTGGTATGGTGATGATGGCCGAGCCTCTGGCTCGAACAGTGGATCGCATTCGTGCGTCTGGAAATGCTGGGCGCGTGGTCAGTTTCGCTCCGAACGGAAGAAAATTGACCGATGAACAAGTGCGCGAGTGGGTAGCGGCCAATCACGATTTTATTTTGATCTGTGGTCGCTACGAGGGAATCGACGAGCGTTTTTTAAATGACTACGTCGATGAGGTGGTTAGCGTTGGAGACTTTGTGCTTTCAGGCGGTGAATTACCGGCGCTTGTGATGATTGACGCCATCGTAAGGCAGTTACCTGGCGCGATTAAAGAATTATCGACGCTTGATGAGTCTTTCTCGACAGGACTCTTGGATGCTCCGCATTACACCCGACCGGAAATTTGGCGGGGGCAACCGGTTCCCGAAGTGCTTTTATCCGGTCACCACGCCAATATCGAGCGTTGGACACGGGAAAAAAGCCTGGAGATCACCGCAAAGACTCGTCCCGATTTGATTCAGAAGGCGCGAAGCGCCGGAAAGTTGACGCAAAGCGATGAAAAATGGCTTCGAGAGCATTGTTGGGAATTTCTCGATGTGACAAGTTCCTGACGATAAGTAGCGATAGATCAAGCAATTTTTTTTCTTTTGCTATAAAATTGCGTCCTTCCGTGCAAGACGGATTTTATTAATTTAAAAAGTCCATCCTATCGGTAGTGACGATGCGCGGCTTGACCGATCGCAGACTACATGATGATGGTTTTGGAGAAAAAAATGAATCTTATCCAAAAGTTGGAACAAGAAGAACTCGCCCGCGTTACCGCCGGCAAGACCTATCCTGAATTCGCTCCCGGTGACACGGTTGTTGTGAATGTGAACGTCGTTGAAGGCTCTCGCAAGCGCGTGCAAGCTTATGAAGGCGTTGTGATCGCCCGTCGTAACCGCGGTTTGAATTCTTCTTTCATCGTTCGTAAGATCTCGAGCGGTGAAGGTGTGGAACGTACCTTCCAACTCTATGCCCCGACGATCGCTAGCATTGAAGTGAAGCGTCACGGCGATGTGCGCCGTGCCAAGCTTTACTACTTGCGTGAACGCTCCGGTAAGGCTGCTCGTATTAAGGAAAAACTCTCGAAGTAATCCTTCGATTGATTCCCAGTACAGAAAATGGGCTGAGCTTTTTATAGGCTCGGCCTTTTTCTTTGCCTTGATTGCATGAAAATTTGCAACGAAATGCGACCGCAAAGCGCTAATTGCCTATAAAGCATAATTCTTTGAATTTTCAATTTTTTTTGAAGAGTTCGGCTGACAGTTGAGTTTTCGTTAAGGCAACCGTATTTCCATGCCTTACCGTTGGTAGCTTTTCGAAATATTTTTTTGATCAAAAAATATTACAGTCAAACTTTGCCTCAAAAAAGGACCCCGTCATGACCTCAGCCAAGGCCTTGGGATTTGAACTTAATAAAGCGGATACGGCAGCACTGAAAGCATTGGCAATTTTGTTCATCGTCGCCCATAACTATTTTCATTTTTTGCCACCGGTGACCGGCGAAAATGAGATGACATTTAGTCCAGAGCATATCCAAAATGTTCTGATGTTCATCTGGGCGAACCCTTTGGATGCTTTTCATCCCATTGTGTCTTTTTTCGGACATTACGGGGTGCACATATTCATCTTCTTGAGCGGCTATGGATTAACAAAAAAATGCCTGTCTTCGAATTTTGTCAAGCTTTCCGAACTCTATCGCGTGTCGATAAGAAAGATTGTCCAAGTTATAAAGCTTTCCTTTGTCGGACTAATGTTTTTGTGTGTTTATCGAGTTTTGGTCACCCAAGATCCGATCACCAGGGATTTCTTTTTGAATTACCTGAAGTTTTTAACGTTCACTGAAAATTTACGCCCCGGTAAACTATATTACTTTGTTAGTGTTTGGTGGTTTTTAGCGTTAATTGTTCAGTTTTATATTCTTTTCCCATGGATTTATCGCTTTTGTCTTAAGTCGTCAGCGAAACGCTTTTTCTTAGTCTGCGGTCTTTTCATCCTCGTGGCGTCGATCCTTTATCAACCGATGCTTGAGCATCAGCTATACGTTTACGCAACGCCACTTGGGCAATTTTCTGTGTTTGCTTTAGGTGTTTACTTCGCGATGGGAAAAACGTTGCCGAAATACTCTTGGATTGTGTTTTTACTCTGTTTGCCTCTCGGTTTTGCCTATTTGTCATTTTTCCATTTGAGCTTTATCACAGTGACGATTTTGGCTCTATTTGCTTACGAACGTTTAATGAAACCATCGTGGGCTTATTCGAAAGTACTGCAGTTTATTGGATCGATTTCCATGTATATCTACATTGTGCATGGGGACATGCGCTGGATACTGATTAACTGGATTGAAACGGTTCAATCGTCATTTTTGAACTACATTGTTTTCGGTGGTTATCTTTTGGAGGTGTTGGCATGCGCATGGCTTTGTGCCCGATTAACTAAGCGACTTCCCGTTTTAAGATAGCGACCGTTGTTTTTTTGCCACGTGGCTCATTAGAACGGTATTTGAGTTTCTCTAACTTGACAAAAATCAAAACAAGTGGGGGGGAAGTGATAATTGAAGTGCGTTCACTATCGAACGTAATTCGGAGTTAGATAAAAATGAAAAAAACGATCTTAGCCAGCGCATTGGCGTTCGCTTTTGTCGGCACTGCTAGCGCTGCTCAGTGGGTAGACATTCCTGAGGATGTTAACACTGAAAAATTAATGATTAATACCGGGTATAAAACGGACGCGTCCTATTCAGAAGACTACTCTGTTATTTCTGCTGAGAAAAATGGGAGTGGGCAAATTGGATTCGCAAAAACGAATTCTGTAGAAGGAGCGGAATTCACCAAAGACGCTCGCCTGTGGGTTGGCGGTGGCACGGGATTTAATGTCATCGGGCTCTTAGCCAGTGGAGAAGGGCAAACCTTTGTTAATAATGGTTCCATTTATGCCTACGCAGAAGACGCTTCAGACTGGTGGCGTGTGAAAGGCATGTTTGCTAATGCGGGCGGCGTGGCAGAGAACAATGGCCTGATTTATGCAAAGAATGCCATCGCGATGAGCCTGGGAACATCTGGAAGCAGTCAGCTTGTTAACGGTAAGGATGGTGTCATTGTTGTAGAAGGCAAAGGCGCAGCTTTTGATGTTTCTGCAAAGGATACCGCTGGAGAAGTGGTCAATGAAGGGACCATTATTGTTAACGGTGGTGATGAAGCCTTTGGTATTCGCGCAACCGATGGCATAGCGGGAGCAAAAATCACAAATGCAGGGACGATCATCGCCTCTGAGGGTGCCAACGCTATTTCTGTGATCGAAAATCCGAATGGAACGTCCGGCACGGCTAAAGCCACCATAGTGAATTTGGTCAAAGGCTCTCACATTGAAGGTCTCGTTGTTTTGAATGAAACCTCTACTTTGAATATCGCAGGTGTTCAAGGTGAGACGATTGAGTTGGAAACTCACCGCGATAAAGGTGCGGCTGAAACCGACAAACTCACAGTGTCCGCAACAGACGGCAGCAATGTGACGATTCGTGGAACGGATTCGGCTTTAGATATCGGCACGATGACGGTTGATGAAAAGTCGAGCACAAACTTTGAATTGACCCATGTGGCTGACAAGGTGTTGTCTGTTCAAAAGCTTGAAGGCAATGGTGAAGTGAACGTCGGCTATACAGCTGAAGTCTCTGATCAATTGCAAGCAGGTGACGTGGAAGCTCAGGCTTTGATTGACGGCGTGACGATTGATGGAAAGAAGGTTGAGTCGGTAACGGTTGCACAGGGTGTCAACGGCGACGAAGTGTTGGTTAACGCTGACGGTTCTGTTCAAGTGCTTCGCACGAATGACTTGATCACCTCAACTCAAGATTTGGCAGTGGCCACCGCCTTAATGTGGCGCTCTCAATTGAGCAGCCTCTCTGACCGCATGGGCACGTTGCGCACGATGCCCGAAACCGCAGGCGCCTGGGCTCGTTACAACAACGGTCGTTTGGACGGCGATGACACGACGCACGACTACAACACCGTCGAGTTGGGCTTTGACAAGGCCATCAATGACAACGTGACTTTGGGTGTGAGCTTTGACTACACAAAGGGTGACACGGATGTCTTTGCCGGTAACGCCGACAGCAACACTTACACCTTCGGTTTGTATGGTAGCTACTTCAATGACAGCGGTTGCTATTTGGACACGATGTTGAAAGTGGGTCGTGTTGACGCTGACTACGACTTGCGCACGAGCGCCGGAGCGGAAAGCGCCGACTACATGATGAGCGGCGTGGTCTTGGGCATTGAGACGGGCCACCGTTGGGATATCCAAAACTTCTTCGTCGAACCGCAAATTCAATTGACCTATAGCTATTTGCGTCCGGATGACTTCACGACGAGCTTAAACCGCAACATCAAGTTTGAAGACATGGATAGCTTGATTGCCCGTGTGGGCGTGATGGCCGGCATGAAGTTTGCCGAAGAGCGCGGCGCAGCCTATGTGAAGGCCTCCTATAACCACGACTTCTTGGGTGATGTGGAAGGCTTCTACAGCTATGAAGGCTCGACTCGCCACTTCAAGGATGAGATGGATGACAACTGGGGCGAAGTCTCGCTCGGTGCAACTTATAACGTCACGGATTCCGTGCACACGTTCTTGGATGTTGGCACCGGTTTTGGTGGTGACATCGATCAAAAGTGGCGCGTGAACTTGGGTGCCCGTTACGTCTTCTAATGGCGTGCGGAAATCCGTTTTAGCTTTAAGCTAGATCGTCATACAACGAGCGGCATCGGATTTTTCCGATGCCGCTTTGAATTTCCAATTGTTTTTTGCAGCACACGAAGCGTCTCCATCTCTATTCGAAGTTTTTCTGGACAATGGTCTGATTTATTAAGAGCAATTGTTTTTCCAAATCGTCCAGGGTAAAGATATCCGTTATCCTCGAATCTTTTTTAATGTTCAGACTTGAAAAGAGATGAATGGAAACGATTACAATATCGGCAGCCCTGTTGTGATAATTGCTTCGTTATGAATCCGTCTCTGACTTTAATTGAATTGGTGTTTCTCGGCAGCCTTGTCGGCTTGGTCGGAGCGGTGATCGTTCGCCTAGTTGAAGTGATGATTACTTTCCGGGGGCGGGTGAAACTCTCGTCCGCACCATTTTGGGTGATGCCGTTGATCGGTGCTACGGCTGGTCTTTATTTGTCGTTTAACCGGACCTATGAGTCTGTCGCCCAGTTGCAGGAAGATATGCGGGCGGTTTTTTCCGGAGTCCTTGTGTTGATCGTGCTTGCGGTTGTCATCGGCATCGTCCGGCGTGTCCACCAAGATCGCGAAGAGCAACAGGAGCAAGACGGCATCAATCCTTATACTGAAAATCCTGTTGCGTTCATGGCAAGCGCGCCTCCTCCGCAGCATACGCCGGCTTTATTTTGGCTCATTCTGGCAGGAGTGATTTCGGTCGCCGTGAGCTATTTCATTCAGGATAGCCATCACTACAGTTACGCTTGGCTTAACAATGCGGCGGGGTGGAGCTTTTGGGAGCTTCATGCGTTGTGGGCGCTGTTTTCTTTGACCATTGTTTTGGTGTCCGCTTTAATCGCAGTCGTTCTTCGTGTTTTTTCTGAACAAGCCTATGGACGCCTGTGGTTGAAGATCACATATTTTTTAACAGCCTGCTTCGCTGTCTTCTCGTTTTTCTAATAACGATTCGCTGCCTGGCGGTCAAGCCAATCGAGCATTGCGACGTAAAATTCATATCGATCGGCGGCGATTGCGCCAGATTGGACAGCTGCCTTCACTGCGCAATTCGGTTCTTTTAAATGACGGCAATTGCTGAATCGGCACTGACCGACATAGGCTTTTATATCGGGCATGGCGTTGATGATATCGTCTTCAGACAAATGAGCCAGTCCAAATTCCTGAAATCCCGGGGAATCAATAATAAACCCATTTCCGCTGTCCAAATCGTAAAGCGTCGTCGCGGTTGTTGTTTGCTTTCCCAAATTCAGCGCCTCGGAATATTCCCGAGTTTTGGCGTTGGCGTCTTTCACCAAGAGATTAAGAATTGTGGATTTGCCCATGCCCGACTGACCGACTAACAATGACTGATGTTGATGAAAAAGGGTGTTTAAAACGCCAAGTGTGTCACTGTCGGCTTTTTCAGAGGAAATGCTATACGTCTCGTAGCCAAGATCAGCCATTCGCAGTAAAAAATCCGATGCCTCTTTTGCATCTTCGATCAGGTCGGTTTTATTTCGAATGATAATTGGCTTCACACCAGCCTTATGAGCGGCTAGTAAGGCTTTCCAAACAAACCATGGATTAAAGCGCGGCCGAGAGGCGTACACAACTGCCAACAGATCGATATTGGAGGCCAGGGTTTTTGTTCGCCACTCATCTTGTCGGAAAAGCAGGCTTGTACGTTCTTCGATGGCTTCAATGGCCGCGGTATTGTCAAATGACGACAGGCACTGAACAATATCGCCAACCACCACATCGCCTTTTTTACCCCGGCGATGTGCTTCATAAATGTGTCCGAGGCTGTCTCGAACAAAGTGGTGTCGCCCGTGGCAAGAGACGACTTGCGCTTGGAAGTGCTGTCCGGTTTCGTTGTCTGTTAATGCCTTCTTACCCATTGACGCCTCGTTTCAAGAGTGGGTTTGCTCTCTCGTTTTTTCGGGAGAGGCATGATTTGTGTCGACGTGCTTCTTTGAGAGAGCTTTTAATCGAGCGCCTATGATTTCCATAGCACATCGAAGACCAAAATAGAGACTTTTGCCGTAAAGCGGATGTGTGGAGTTGTTGATCTTAGAGTCTTTAATCGCGTCTTGCCAATCAGGATCCTGATAGGCCTTGAGCATTAAGTGCTCGCGGTCATAGGAAGCTTCTGCAGCTTGCTTGGCAAGATTTTCCTCGTAGCGGCGACTTTCAAAAATTCGTCGAGTGTTTTGTGCGGACTTTTCGATGACTCGCTGTCGTCGGAGTTGTTCTTTGACTGCCGCCTGAATATTTTCGAGTTGTTGAGTTTTTTCAAGCTCTTCTTGGTGCAGCGCCGCGTTTTGTTCGCTTTTCAGAAGACGAACATTACACTTTTGAACAAATCGGATACGCGCCATGAGGCTCGGTTCATGTGAAAAAAGCAAATCAAAGAAGCCAAGTGTGACGCTGGAGTGGCGCATTGGCGTTGGCGTCAGTTCAATCAGCGCTTGAACAGTTGTCTTTAGCCCCGTGTAACGCATGGCGTATTTGTCGGAGAGGAAAATCAAGTGTCGCAAAAACCAAGCCATCGGCAGTCTGAAAGGAAATAGCAAAACTGGCAATGCGACAATGACAAAAGTCAACAGCGAGCCGTAGTATGGCCCTGGGCCATAAACTCGGAACCCAATTTCATCAAGGAACCAGGATTGCGGAGCGAACCAAGCCAAAAACAGAAAAACCAATAGGCCGGCAATGGATGATAATAGCCAGACTTGGAAGTACATGTGACTTAAATTTCTCGCAAGCGCGTGGGCGGCGATCGCTTTGAGATTTTCCGGCGTCATGCGCTTGTAGATGTCATTGCGAAAAATCAGGCGGACGCTTTGGCGGTGACCGAAAGCGAATGCGGGCGGTAAGGCCTCGTTATCTCGAGCGGCGGCGACCCAAATTTGCCCAAAGGTGATGCCGCAACGTTCGCTCAAATTTCTCAATGCGCCCAAAACGGCTTCGTCATCCGCGGCCGCGCCTCGGCTCGGTTTGAAAAAGTAGGCGAGTCGTCGGGCCAAGCCTTGAGAAAAAATGAGATAAATGGAAAAAATCAGCCAGCCCCAAAACCACCAGTGAGAACCGCTTTCCTGCCAAAGGAAAAGCCCAATCCAAATGAGCGGCAAAACAGCGAACCACCCCATCACAGTGAGCGAAACAAAATTTTTGAACCAGGTTTTTCGTGTTTGGCGAGTGTAGCCAAAAGCTTCGCGCAGGCGAAATTCTTTATACCAACAAAAAGGCAGATCAACCAGAACAAAAATCAATGCCACGACCGCCGGCAGCATCCAATGAAAGGCAAATTGATCGCCGACTGTGTCCATGAGTTGATCGCTAATGGCGTTAATGCCGTTACCTGCTGTTAGAGCAACGATTAAAAGCGTGGTGACAGAGACCTCGCACCAATTCAATTTGGTGCGTGCAATATCATATTTGGCTGCTTTTCGGTGTTGCGCCAGGGAGATTTTTTCTTTCAGCGGTGCCGGTACCTCATTGATGGTGTGTTTGAGGTGATAAATTTCTGCCAGGCACGTCACACTGTGCACAATAAAATAAAAGCACAGCGCCGCCAAAAAGAGTTGTGCGAATGTAAAACTCATTGAAAACGTGCGACAATATCGATTCTTAAACTGTTCATTGTAAAGGATTTGGATTTTAATATGGGAGCGCAAATTCAAAAAGATCCACGATTCAGTGACGATAATTTAATCTGGGTGGATATGGAGATGACCGGGCTGCAGCCTGAAGTCAATCGGGTCATTGAAGTGGCCGCGGTCATTACGGATGCGCAGTTAAATATTTTGCATGAATGTCCGGTTGTGGCGATTCATCAAAGTGAGCGAGTGATGCGTTCGATGGATGCGTGGAATACTCAGATGCATGGTCGTTCAGGTCTCACTGATCGCGTGTTGGCAAGCGCCATTGACGAAGAGGCGGCTAGCGACCTGTTTATCGCGGAATTCAGCCGATTCGTGCCAGCGGGAAAAAGTCCGATGTGCGGCAACTCCATCGGTCAAGATCGTCGCTTCATGGCACGCTGGATGCCAAGACTTGAATCTTATTTCCATTATCGCAACATTGATGTCTCAACGCTGAAGGAGCTTGCGAAGCGTTGGGCTCCCGATGTGCAAAAAGGCTTTAAAAAGAGCACTCGTCACGAAGCCCTTTCTGATATTTTGGAAAGTATTGACGAGTTAAAGTATTACCGCAAGAAATTCTTCACAATTTAAGAAGCGTTGTTTTCCCCAGTCCTCAAACTCAATGTTGAGTTGGGGACGGGGCGTGTTAATCCCCCATTTCTATTTCTATGCGGACTGGTGTCAATTGAGTAAGAAAAATTCCGAGTTTTCCTCTTTTAGTTTTTCAATGACGAGAATACCGGATAAGTTCGTAATAACACTCGAAATTTTTTAGAAAATGCAGTAAAATGCCGCTCTTCACGGCGTGGCCCAACTTCCACGTTCGCTTGTTTTAATTTTTTAAAGGTTAAAAAACAATGTCTGTTCAAGATATCAAAAAGTCTGAAATCGTTGCTCAATTCCAACGTAAACCCGGTGATACGGGCTCTCCCGAAGTCCAAGTGGCTTTGTTGACCGCTCGCATTAACGAATTGACCTCTCACTTCAAGGAACACGCCAAGGACCATCATTCCCGTCGCGGTTTGTTGAAGATGGTGTCTCGTCGCCGTAAATTGTTGGACTACTTGAAGCGTACGGATTTGGACGCTTACCGCAAGTTGATCAACACCTTGAATTTGCGTAAGTAATCGGTGGCAGAATAAAAAGACGACCTCATTTGGGGTCGTCTTTTATTAGGCCGGAATTGTTTTGAGTTTGATTTGAGGCGGAGTTTGTGATCGTTTCCTGTTTGTGCGTTGCGATGTGAGCTTCGAGTGATCGGAGCTGACACCGCAGCGTATCGGAAACACCGTCTCAATCGTTTTTATAGGAATCTATACGATGACGATGTTCAATAAAGTCAGTAAGTCATTCCGTTTTGGCGATCATGATGTGACTTTCACGACCGGTGAAATTGCTCGCCAAGCGACTGGCGCGGTTATTTGCCAAATGGATGACACGGTTGTTTTGGCAACGGTTGTTGCCAAGAAAGAAGCCAAGCCCGGTCAGGACTTTTTCCCGTTGACCGTCGACTACATTGAAAAGACCTATGCGGCCGGCAGGATCCCGGGTGGTTTTTTCAAGCGTGAAGGCCGCCCGAGTGAAAAGGAAACCTTAACCTCTCGTTTAATTGACCGTCCGATCCGTCCGCTTTTCCCGGAAGGCTTCTTCAATGAAGTTCAAGTAATTGTTCATGTTTTGTCCGTGGATCCGGAAGTTGATCCGGACATCCCGTCTATGTTGGGCGCTTCTGCGGCGTTGGCGATTTCTGGCATTCCGTTTAACGGTCCGATTGGTGCTTGCCGTGTGGGTTATATCAACGGTGAATTCGTTTGCAACCCGAAGCTTTCTCAAATGCCCGAAAGCCGCTTGGATTTGGTGGTTTCCGGCACTGAACGGGCTGTCTTGATGGTGGAATCTGAAGCCGATTGCTTGCCGGAAGACGTGATGCTCAACGCTGTGATGTTTGGTCACGAACAGCAGCAAGTCGCCATTAACGCGATCAACGAATTGGTAGAGGAAGCGGGTAAACCGGCATGGGATTGGCAACCGGCTCCGAAAAATGAAGCCCTTATCGCTCGCATTCACGAATTGGCCGACGCAGGTTTGGCAGAGGCCTATTCCATTCGCAGCAAGCAAGCCCGCACGGAAAAATTGCGCGAAGTCTATGCTTTGGTTGATGAAGCTTTGGCAAAAGACGCTGAGGCGGCAGGAACTGAAGTGCCAGATCCCAATGAAGTGGCCGGCATTCTCTTTGAAATGGAAGCCACGCTTGTCCGCGGCAAGATTTTAAATGGCGAGCCGCGTATTGATGGTCGTGACACAAAGACCGTCCGTCCGATCGAAATCCGTCAAGGCGTGTTGCCCCGTACGCACGGTTCAGCCCTCTTTACGCGTGGCGAAACGCAGGCGTTGGTGGTTACCACGCTCGGCACGAAGCAAGATGAACAAATCGTTGACGGTTTGCTCGGTGAAACGCACGATCGCTTCATGCTTCACTACAACATGCCCCCGTTTGCCACGGGTGAAACGGGTCGTGTTGGCAGCCCGAAGCGTCGTGAAATCGGTCACGGTCGTTTGGCTAAGCGCGCTTTGAAGGCTGTCTTGCCAAGTGAAGAGGATTTCCAATACACGATTCGTGTTGTCTCTGAAATTTGCGAATCCAATGGTTCGTCGTCCATGGCGAGCGTTTGCGGTGGTTGCTTGTCCATGATGGATGCCGGTGTGCCTTTGAAGGATTATGTGGCTGGTGTGGCCATGGGCTTGATCAAGGAAGGCAATAAGTTCGCTGTTTTGACTGATATCTTGGGTGACGAAGATCACTTGGGCGACATGGACTTCAAGGTTGCCGGCACGGAAAATGGCGTGACAGCCTTGCAAATGGATATCAAGATTGAAGGTATCAATAAAGAAATCATGCAAGTTGCCTTGGCTCAAGCCCATGAGGGTCGTCAGCACATTTTGAATGAAATGCGTACGCAAGCAGCCGGTGGCGCCAAAGAGCTCTCTCGTTTTGCTCCGCGCATGATTACGATGAAGATCAATCCGGAAAAAATCCGTGATGTGATTGGCAAGGGTGGCGCTGTGATTCGTGGCATCACGGAAGACACCGGTGCGACGATCAATATCGAGGATGATGGTTCCGTAACGATTGCTTCTGTCGATCCACAAGCTGGTTTAGAGGCGCAAAAACGTATCCTCGAAATTACGGCTGAAATTGAAAAGGGTCAAGTTTATGAAGGCACTGTGACGCGTCTTTTGGACTTTGGCGCCATTGTTCAGTTATTGCCGGGCAAGGACGGTTTGTTGCACATTAGCCAAATTGCCAACGAACGTGTGAATGCGGTGTCTGACTACCTCAAAGAAGGTCAAGTTGTGCGCGTCAAAGTCATCGAAGCTGATGAAAAAGGTCGCGTGCGTTTGTCCATGAAGGCACTTCTTGAAGATGAGAAGAAAGCCGCTCAACCTGAGGAAGAAAAGCCAGCAGCTTAATTTCGCTCGATTTGAGGAAGATAAGCGAACAGGGTGTTTGAATTAGTCTCTGACGTTTATCTCATTTGACCGGAGGTTTCTTTGTGAGATCTCCGGTTATTTTTTGTCGCATCTTATGTTCATCAAATTTAACCCCGAAGCATGACGAGTTAGCGGCGCGAGCCTTGTTGAGTCAATAGTCAGTTGTCCGAATTGGCGACAATGCCTGTAGTCGAATCACAAATTTGCGAGTATCTTTATAAACGGTGTGAGGTGTTTGTGTTTTAACGAATCACCGAACAAATTTTGGTTATCGCTTATAAAGGATGTCAATTATGTGGGATCTGATTTTGAAGGGCGGCCATGTGGTGGATCCGCTCAATAATCGTAACGGCGTGATGGATGTCGCCATTGAAAACGGCAAAATTGCCGCTGTTGGCGACAGCTTATCCGGTAAAGCCCGTGCTGTGGTCGACTGCGAAGGCCGTTTGGTGATTCCGGGTATTATTGACCCTCATCTTCATTTAGGTAGCGTTTTTGGTGGTCCTCACGGTTTTCGCATGGCGGCGCTATCCGGTGTGACGACCTGCTTGGATATGGCAGGCCCCTTGGACGATATCTTGGCTCATGGTCACACTGACGGCGCCGGTATCAACGTGGCGATCATGGATGGCTTCGATCCGGACGGTCTCTATCAAACGAAGAATCCTAACCGTGAACAAATTAAGCGTTATATCGATAGCGCAATCGAAGGCGGCGCAGTTGGCGTGAAACTTTTAGGCGGACACTGGCCATTGGACGTTGAGGCTTGCCGCAAGACCATTGAGTTATCTTATGAAAATAAGAATTTTGTCGCCTGGCATGCCGGCTCTTTGACCTCCCGCTCTGACTTGACGGGCATGCGTGAAGCAGTTGCGACAGCTGACGGTTTGCCGTTACATTTGGCGCATGTGAATTCTTATTGCCGCGGCCACATCAAGAGCCCGCAAGAAGAGGCCGATGAAGCCATTGATCTATTGAAGAAGAATCCGAACATTTGGGGTGAAGCGTATTTGAGCGCTTTAAACGGAACCAATATCGATGCAAATGACGACGGCTCTTTGCCGGACTATGTCACGCGCTGCTGCTTGGAAATCTTTAAGTTGCCGGTCAATAAGGAAGGTATTCGCCAAGCGTTCCGTCAAGGGCTATTGTATTTGTTGCTGGACACCGGTCGTGTCGCCGACATTTGGGAAGGCGAAAAGGGATTGGCTCAGTGGGAAGCCCAAGGTTGCAAGGGCATGGGCTGCTTCACGGTGAATCCGGCAGTCTCCCGCATGATGCTTTGCTCTGCCAAACGCGACGACGGTAGCTTTGTCGTTGATTCCATCTCGACAGACGGCGGTTGTGTGCCACGCAATGTCATCGCGGCGATGGGCTTGAATCTCGTGAAATTCGGTGCGATTACCTTGTCTGAGTTTGTGATGAAGTCAAGCTTGAACGCCGCCAAGCATTTGCGTTTGCACGATCGCGGCCATTTCAGTGAAGGTGCCGCGGCTGATATCGCCGTGGTGGATTTCGATCGCGCAAAAGTTGTCGAAACTTATGTGAACGGTTGCTTGACGATGAAAGACGGTCGTTTGTATGGTTCCGGCATGACATTGGTGACAACCGAAAAAGGTGTTAAAGCCGCGAAAGATCATGGCTACGACACTATCGTTGTCGATCTGTCCGATTTGGGTAAAGTGCGTTAATTTCTACCAAAGCTAATCATTGCTTGATTGGACAGGCCAATCAATAGCGAGTGAAAAATGGCGATTCAGGTGTTTCCGAATCGCCATTTCAACTAATGTTTTAGAAAGCGTATTTCACGCCAATATTGATACCGTAGTCTTTGGTGTAGTGATCTCCTTCTTCACGGTCCAATTCGCCGTAAATGCGAAGTTTGTCGGAGACTTGCCAATCAGCTGTGATGCCGTAGTAGAAGGACGTTCCGCCCAACCCGTGACCTTTGACATCGGCCACTGCACCGTCAACACCGGTAAATCGGATGGTTTGATCACCTAAAAATTCATGATTCATGCCACCGATCAAACCGATTTGATACCAGCGTTTATCCGGCGCATCGCTTGGTCCATAGTTCACTTTCTTACCTAAAACAAAGCCCAAACGCCCCGTGAGGAAATCCGCGTTGCCTTGATTGACTTCAAGGCCGGTTGATGTTGTGAAGTCATCGCCTTTTACGTAGAAGTATGACAATTCAAGTTGGGGTTCGATGAACCAGTTACTTGTCCAGGTATTGGACTGTCCTTTGGGGCCTAACGGGAGTTTGTGTCCGATTTCAGCCGATACCCCCATTCCCCAGTTGTGATAATTGGCGTCAAAAACCGCTTCGGCGGAGTTATTTAACCCATTGATTTCTTGATCGTAATAGCCGATTTGAGCTAAAACATCAATATAAGCACCGGACTGATGAAGCCAAGTCGCATAAACTTTTGCAGAGTATTCGTTAAGTTTGCCGTCGCCGCCATATGCCGTTTCCAACCCTTCTTGTTTCGAATGGGCGTAACGCAAGGTGGCTCCGATTAACCACGATGCCTCGGCTGTCTGATTGACGAAGGTATCGTAACCGATATGAACCCCAGTTGATTCTTGTTTAAAGCCGTTGTAGCGGAAGCCTTGCGCACGATCTTGACGGTTAAAAACTTTCGCCCAAGCTCCGGTTTGCGTGCCATATCGAACTTCGCCTAAGCGACGGCGCAAGTCATTCTTTTCTGATAACCAACCAACAGCTTGGGCGACACTTGAGCCGAGATTTTGAATTTGTTGTGCTTCTGGCGGCAGAGGATCGGGATCCGGCGTTGGTTCTGGAGTGGGATCCGGATCAGGATTCGGGTCAGGATTGGGATCTGGGTCAGGAGTGGGATCGGGCTCATCGGGTAATTCGGCATAATCACCCGTTGTCAGGTACCAATAACCCTTACCGGTTCCTGTCACTGTGCCATCGGTCATTTCCGGCAAGTCGATTTGAGTTTGTTCTGCCTCAGTGTTTTCTTGTTCGGTTGCTTGATAGGCGAGCTTCCAACCCATGATGCCGCCGTTTTGGTAAATGACTTGGTCGGGTGTGCCGTCGTTATTGCGATCAGGAAGTTGAAGTGTCAGTGTGCCTTCATCTTGATAAAGGAACCCAACTCCTTCGCTCATGGCTTTATGTTCAGTAACTGAACCAACGAGTTTGATGTCGGCGATGCCCGTACCGTCAACTTTTTGAGCATGAATGATATCTGTCGCGGTCGTTTCATCTGACAAATCAACTTTAAACCGAAGCGTTGCTTGGTTTGATAAGGATAAAGAGTGGACTGTTAGTTTATTAAATTGATTACCTGTCAAGATACCGTAAGCATCTGTGATTGTTTTCGCATCACTTTGATCAAACGATAACGTGGCAGCATTGAGTTCTAAATTATTAACTACACTATCTGAACTAATAATCCATGATGCGTTTCTACTGCTAAGCCTAATGCTATCTGTTTCATTGTTGGCTGTAATCGCGCCATATAAACTGAATGTGTCTGTACGATCAATAGTTAAATTACCTCCCATTGCAATGGAGATGTCACCAACAATTGTGGTGTTTGTGTTTTTTTGCTCAGGCTGATTTAGCAAACTGACACTGCTAGTTTCATCAGCTGAGATCGCCTCTCCCAGGGTGTTTCCAGCAATCGATATGATCTTTATGTCGTTGCTTGCCTTAAATATGGAGTTCGATTTAAGAAGGATGCCCTGTATGGTGTTGTTTCCTTCACCTCGCACATTTATCGTGAGTGGATGAGCAATTTCTAGAACACTATTCGTTGCATTGACACCAATAGCATAGACATCCTTTATTTTGTTAAAGCCATTAACGGAACTATTGATCTCCAACGATGTAGTGTTTAACGCTTCTTTTGTTTCAATACTAAAGTTTTCAATGTTTAAGCCGTAAGCATAAGTGCCGTACTCTCGAGACAATTCTTCGTTATAACTTTGGGAATTGTTCAACACGACGTGACCAGACAACCAAATTGAATGATTCGCAGTTTCTCGGTTGTTTGCTTCGATTGCAGAGGTCGAATTAAAGTGACCAAATGTGTCGATAGCGGTAATGAAGGACTCTTTGTTGTCAATTTTCAACGTTGAATGACCAGGATAAGTTGCTCTTTTTAAATAGATACCAATGGCACCGGCAACATTCAGCGATCCACCTTGGAAAAGGTATTCATAGGAGCGGTTCCCTGCTGTCTGTGCATTACCCTGCAGACTGATACCGGCACCTTGATAAGCCTGGTTCGTAGGTAATGACGATTGATCTAAAAAATTTGAATCCTTAAACCCAAGACCAGCGTTGATGGTGATGTTTGAATTTTGAATATCAACAGGAATGTCTTCTAAATAAATCCCACCAAGAGTCGAATTAATAATAATGTCAGAATTCGTTGATTTTATGATGGAACTATCGGTATCTCTGCGGTAACCGCTTAAAGCGATAGCGGCTGCGGTACCCTTTTTATATTTTTCAAGGTTAAGGTTTAATTCGACATGACTGTTGTCAAAAACGATACTTGTATTGTCGTTTTTATTACTGCTCTGTCTCAATTTTGAAACAATTACTCCAGCGCCTGCGCTATAGTCTCCATCTTTGGGACCTGATGTGCTATCGACAGTGATGTTTGCGTTTATGTCTTTAAAAGTTAGAACGGTGTCTGGATGACTGACATTGTTGTTCCTTCCGCTTAAATAAATAGCGCCGAGTTTCGGTGGGTAACTGGTTTTAACGGATAAGCCTTTACCTTCAGAAATAACTGTAATTTTTGAAATATCTTTGCCGTTTCCGAGAAATGTCAATGAAGCGGGACCAATTTGAAGAGCCTCATAGTTGGAAACAAATTGCGCATTTCCAAGAATATGGAAAACAGAATGCGAATTAGATACATCCAACCCTGGGGCGTCAGTGCCTGAAAATACTATGCCGTTATCAACCTCAGCGTTGTAATCGTCCCATGAAATTTGGAAGTTATTTTGATTTTCAACAAAATGAAAGTCCGTTGCAAAGACAGGGCTAGAAAGTAATGCTGTCTGAATAGCTATAACAATTGTTTTCGGGGGGGGCAAATTTTTAATTGAAAACATTCATGGCCTCTTTAATTTAAAAATGAGAAGGAGTTCTATAAAGTCCAGGTTAGAAATTTTAATGTGAATTCAGAATTATCTTCCATTTGAGAGGAGGGGGCAAGTGTGGTCTTCGTCTAAATTAACATAAAATGCTTTCATCATATATTCAAATTTAAATTTGAATTTAAAATAATTTGGTTTTATAGTTCAAATACGAATTTGAATTTTACGAAAGCTCCTATCATGTTACCTCCGAAAAAAAAGAAATTGGTTTTAGGCTTCATCCTCATCTTGGTTGTCGGTTTGGTCATTTGGACAGTTAAAGGTCTGAATCAAGATGATGGAGAGCTTAAGCTTTATGGCTCCATTGATATGCGAACGGTTGATTTGGCTTTTGAAGAGAGCGGGCGAGTCCAGGAGATTTTGGTTAAAGAAGGGGCTTCAGTAAAAGTTGGTGATGTTTTAGCCAAATTGGATGACACACGCTACAAAATCGCCCGTGATCGCGCGCAAGCCCAAGTTCAAGTGGCCGATTCGCAATTAACACTATTATTGGCTGGTTCCCGTCTTGAAGAGATTGAAGCGGGCAGGGCCAGACTTCGTGCGGCGACAGCCAATCGGGTGTTATCTGAAAAGATCTGTGCTCGAGAAAAACAGATGGGCAGCGCTTCCAGTCAGCAGGCACGTGATCAAGCTTGTTATGCGGCAGCGGCTAATCGAGCGTCGGAAGACGAAGCTCAAAAGGCGTTGGATTTATTGTTAGCCGGCACACGGATTGAAGAGATTGAAGTAGCTCGGGCAACGCTAAATGAAGCGAAGGTCGCGCTTTCGGATGCAGAGCGCGCGTTAAAAAATTGCGTGCTTAAGGCGCCGTCAGACGCTGTTGTTCGCTCTCGATTAAAAGAACCGGGCGACATGGTTGGTGCGAGTGCGCCGGTTTTTGAACTTGCGCTGATGCAGCCCTTGTGGGCCCGTGTCTATATCGATGAAAGTCACCTCGGGCAAATCGCGATGGGACAATCGGTTGAAGTAACGGTTGACAGCTTCCCGAATGAGCGATTTTCTGCGACCGTGGGATTTATTTCTTCGGTAGCGGAATTCACTCCGAAGACCGTTCAAACGGAGGCGTTGAGAACGCACTTGGTTTATGAGGTGCGTCTGACGGTTGATGACCCTCAGCACCTATTGCGCTTGGGGATGCCCGTCACGGCTAAACTAATACACACGAAATAATCATGACCGACCATTTTTCATCGACCGTCGCGCTTTCCATGCGGGGAGTGACTCGCAGAGAGCGAGGCGCCGGTTCCGCTTTGATTCATGATATTTCCTTTGATGTGAAAGCAGGTAGCCTTGTGGCGTTGGTAGGGGCGGACGGAGCGGGAAAAACGACGTTGATGAGAACGGCGGCGGGATTGCTTAAGCCCCAAGAGGGTGACGTTTGTTTATTTGGTGAAAACCTCTACCAAAATTTGAACCGTTTACAGGCTGAATGCGGGTATATGCCGCAACAATTCGGACTTTATGCCGATTTAAGCGTCAGGGAAAATCTCCTGTTGTATGCGGATTTGTTTGGCTTGACTGACAAGGCGCGAGAAGCTCGATTTACAGAACTGCTTTCAATGACCGGATTGGCGCCTTTTACAGAACGCTTGGCGGGGAAACTCTCCGGAGGGATGAAGCAAAAGTTGGGGTTGGCTTGCGCTCTTCTTAACCGTCCGAAATTGCTGCTTCTTGACGAGCCAAGCGTGGGGGTTGACCCTTTATCAAGAAAGGAACTTTGGCGGATTCTGATCGATAGCGCTCGCACGGAATTGATGACTGTAGTTGTCGCGACAACGTATATGGATGAAGCGTCGCTTTGCGATCAAGTATTGGTTTTAGAAGACGGCAAGCTGGTTTTGTCTGATACGCCTCAAGCCATTGCGGAGCATGCCCGCGGTTTGGTTTTTGCCGTCAATCCGGCCGACGGTGAAAAAGTGCGGGATTTGCAGGCGGGATTGCTTGACGACACAGAGTGTGTGCTGGACGCCGTCCCGGAGGCCGGTTCGGTTAGAGTTTTGGTGCGCGAAAAAGGGCAATCGGTCGCTTTGCAAGAGCGCTTGCGTCGTGAATTGACTGCTCTTAATCCAAGGCTTGAAGACGGTTATCTTGTTCTTCGGGCAAGAAACGAAGCGCCCTGGGCCTATTCGGTGATTCATTCTCAATTTTCGCCCTCTTCTTCGAGTGCACCTCTGGTCCGAGCCCATGATTTAGTTAGGCGCTTCGGGGACTTTGTGGCAGTCGATCGCACGAGTTTTGACGTTTTCCCCGGTGAAATCTTCGGTCTTTTGGGACCTAACGGGGCGGGAAAAACAACGACATTCAAGATGCTATGTGGGCTATTGACCGTGACATCGGGTGAATTGGAAGTCGCAGGAATTGATATCAAGAAAGATCGTGAAGCCGCTCGCGAGCAATTAGGCTACATGTCGCAGAAATTTGCGCTTTATGGCGATTTGAGCGTGCGGCAAAACATGACCTTTTTTGCTCAAGCCTATGGTCTTTTCGATCAAAAAATGCAGGACAGGATTGCCGCGCTTAGCCGCGAGTTTCATTTGAATGACGTGTTGGATCGTCCGGCAAAAACCTTGTCAGGTGGCATTAAACAGCGTCTGGCGATGGCTGTGGCATTGCTTCACAACCCGAAAATCTTATTTTTGGATGAACCGACAAGTGGCGCCGATGTGCCGACGCGTCGCCAGTTTTGGCGGTGGATGACAGCGCTTTCAGCAGCCGGCACGACCATTATTGTGACAACGCACTTTATGGAGGAAGCGCAATATTGTGATCGGCTTTTGATCCAAGATGGCGGCAAGCCTTTGATCGTTGGCACGCCGGAAGCCGTGCGGGGAGACTCCCGCAGTATGGATGAGGCGTTTATTCGCGTGGTCAAGGCGTTTCGGGACCATGAAAGGAGCGCATCATGAGAATGGAGCCTTTGCTGACCCATGTGTATGCGCTTTCTTTGAAAGAAAGCCGGCAAATTATCCGAGATAAAAGCGCCATTTTGTTGGGCGTGGTGCTTCCGATCATTTTGATCATTTTGTTTGGTTACGGCCTGAATTTTGATGTTCGTAACATCCGACTGGGCGTGGTGCTTGAACAAAAAGGCGCGGTGGCAACTCAATATGTCAACGCCTTTGAACACAATCCCTCTTTTATCGTGAGTCGATATGCATCTCGGATTGAAGGCTTAAATGCGTTGAAGTCATTTGAAATTGAGTCCTTATTGATCGAACAGAAAACCGCAGACGGCTCTGCGATTCAACTTCTCATCGATGGGATTGACTCAAGTCGCGCCACGATGATCGGCAATGCCGTGACCGGTGTGATGGCCGCAGTCAATGAGGCCCATTCAATGGGATCTGCTGGCATTTCGGTGATCCCGCGCATTTGGTTTAACGAAAGCGCAGAAAGTCGATGGTACATAGTGCCGGGGCTAATTGTGATCATCCTAACGATGACCGGGACCATGCTCACCGGTTTGGTGCTTGCGCGAGAATGGGAGCGAGGGACGATGGAGGCGCTCCTGGCGACCCCTATTTCTCCATTGGCGTTGTTGCTGTCCAAAGTGCTGCCTTATTTCGTGCTTGCCATGCTCGGTTGGTGCCTGTGCATGGGGGCGGCGGTGTTTTGGTATGAGGTTCCGATTCGTGGCTCATTCATTCTCATAGCGGTCTCGTCAATGCTATATCTGATTGTTTGTTTGGGGATCGGCCTCATTATTTCCGGAGTGACACGCAGTCAGTTTTTGTCCTCCCAAATGGCGCTGCTTTTAAGTTTTTTGCCGGCCCTTTTGCTTTCCGGGTTTATTTTTGATTTAAGAAGCGCGCCTCAATGGGCGCAGATGATTGCCTATGCCTTGCCTCCTGTGTACTTCATGGAACTATTGAAAGTGGGCTTCCTCACGGGCGGCATGCATGCTTTGGTGATGAAAAATGTGTTGATATTGTCAGGTTACGCGGCGTTGTTCATGGGGCTGGCGAGTCTGCAGTGCCGCAAGAGGATTCGAAAATGAGCGCGAGAGTCAATCGCTTTCGAGCGTTGGTTAAAAAAGAACTTCTTGCAACGCTCAAAGAAAAGACGAGCCGTTTGATTCTGGTCGGCCCGCTTCTGCTGTACATATTGCTCTTTGGCTATATCGCGAGCTTTAACCTTGATCGAGTGCCTTACGCGCTGTGTGACTTGTCGAAAACGTCCTCATCGGAAACCTTCGTTCGCGCGCTCGATAACAATCGAATTTTTGATCGGATCGCGACTTTAGAGAACGCGTCGCAGGCGACAATGGCCATTGATGAACTTAACGCGTTGGTGGTTGTGGTCATTGAAGATCAATTTAATGAACACTTGAAAAACGGGGAGATGGCGGCAGTTCAAGTAATCATCGATGGGCGAAATTCCACGACGGCCCAATTAGCCGCAGGGTATGTTTCGAGCATTGCGCAAAGCATCAATGAAAAGAACGCGATCGCTTCACCCTTGAGTATCCGAGTGCTTTTCAACCCGAACGCGATCACGCAGCGGTTCATTATGCCTGGGCTTATCGTGATGCTATCCATGTTGCAGGTCATGATTTTATCTGCGCTTTCGGTTGCCAGGGAGCGTGAACAGGGCACTTTTGAGCAATTATTGGTGTCTCCCTATTCAACAACGGAATTGTTGTGTGCAAAGGCGCTTGTTCCGATCGCCGTCGGACTTTTTCAAGGGACGTTGATTCTTTTAGTGGATCTTTTTTGGTTCAATATTCCCATGGCAGGAAGCCTGGTGTCGCTTTACGTTGTTTTAACCGGATTTACGGTTTCCATCGTTGGCGTTGGTTTGGCCATATCGGCTTATTCACAAACGATGCAGCAGGGACTGATTTTAACTTTCGTGTTGCTGGTGCCGATGGTTTTGTTATCCGGTTTGTTCGCGCCTGTGCAAAACATGCCTGATTGGCTTCAGCTTTTGACCTACGCGGATCCTTTGCGCTTTGCCTTGGCGGGCATTCGCCGCATTTATCTCGCCGGCGCCAGCCTTTCGGAAGTGCTTGTCATGATGTGGCCGGTTTGGGTCATGGCAATCATCGGGCTGCCGACGGCATACCATTACTTTAAGAGACGATTATGAGAAAAGTGACAGCAAGAACAAGAACAGATGGTGAAAAAACTCGAGAAACGCTCATTGACGCGGCCGGTCGCCTGGCAGCCAAAAAAGGCTGGGCTAATGTGACAGCCAAGGAAGTCTGTGACTTGGCCGGCGTGAACACGGCGAGCATTAACTATTGGTTTGGAAGTCGCGACAAGCTCTACGAAGCGGTTTTAAGAAGAATTCCTGAAACCATCTTCAGTCGTGAATTG
>DVNR01000033.1 GCA_018714205.1 Candidatus Aphodousia faecipullorum | reverse complement strand
CTTAGTCAATCCGATGTGCGTTGTGCAAATTCAGGTCTGCCATGATAGTTGCCGAAATTTCTTCGATGGAACGGCTGGTTGAGTTCAACCATTTAATTCCTTCACGGCGCATCAAATTTTCAGCTGCTTCGACTTCTTGACGGCAATTCTCAATCGAAGCGTAATGGCTTCCCGGGCGGCGTTCGTTGCGAATTTGTGATAAGCGTTCGGGTGAAATGGAAAGCCCGAAAAGTTTTTCACGTTTGTCTTGAAGAACTTCCGGAAGTTCACCTCGATCGAAGTCTTCAGGAATGAGCGGATAATTGGCGGCCTTGACACCAAATTGCATGGCAAGGAACAAGCTCGTCGGTGTTTTGCCAGAACGGCTAACGCCAACAAGGATCACGTCGGCTTCATTCAGCCCCTTATTCATTTGTCCATCATCGTGCGCCAGTGAATAGTTGATGGCTTCGATACGACGGTTGTAGCGCTCTTCATCTTTGATTACGTGGCTGCGACCCATGGAATGAGCTGATTTGAGTCCGGTCTCTTGTTCAATTTCCTTAATGAAAGAACGGAAAAATTCGATACGAAAACCTTGGCACTTCTCGGTGAAAGTTTTGTGTATATTCACGTCAACAAAAGTTGAAAAAACCAAGGGGCGAACACCGGTCTTGATATAAGTGTCATTGATTTTTGCCGCTGCAAGAGCCGCCTTATCCGGCGTATCAATGAACGGCATGCGAATTTGATCGTACTCAAGGTCCGTGAATTGGGTCAAAACTGAATGTGCTAAGGTTTCAGCCGTGATTGCAGTGGCGTCCGAGACGATAAAGACCGTACGTTTAACGCTTTTTTGGGCGGGTTTGTCGTTTTGTAAAGTGTTGAACATTTTTATCCTGAAGAAAAAAGTACCGAAACGGATCGGTTGTCGCTACAATTCGAGTATTCTAACAATCCAATCTTTCTTTTGGGGGAAGAAAATGCCGCAAGGTCGTTATGTATTTCCGTTTAGCCAACTGCGTATGACCGACGTCGATCGCGTTGGTGGTAAGAACGCCTCTTTGGGTGAGTTACTGAGCCAACTGACAAGCGCCGGGATTCGGGTTCCTGACGGTTTCGCCACGACTGCTGAAGCTTTCCGCCTGTTCTTAAGTGAAAATCATCTTGAAGAGCGTATTAATGATCGTTTGAAGGATCTTAACGTTGAAGACGTTAAGGCCTTGGCTCAAGCCGGTGCTGAAATTCGTGAAATGATCGAAAAGGCCCCCTTCCCTCAGGCGCTCGAAGCAGAAATTCGTGAGTTCTATGATTGGCTTAAGGATGGCCAGGAAGAAATCAGTGTGGCTGTTCGTTCTTCGGCAACGGCAGAAGATTTACCAGACGCTTCTTTTGCCGGTCAGCAAGAAACGTATTTGAATGTTGTTGGTATTGATCAGGTGCTCGCTCGTATGCGTGAGGTGTTTGCTTCTTTGTATAACGACCGCGCGATCAGTTACCGAGTTCACAAGGGTTTTACTCACTCCGAAGTCGCTCTTTCTGCAGGCGTTCAACGCATGTGCCGCTCCGACAAGGGAGCCGCCGGTGTGATGTTTACGCTTGATACGGAAAGTGGTTTCGATCAAGTTGTTTTTGTCACCGCCAGCTACGGTTTAGGTGAGACCGTGGTTCAGGGCGCTGTGAACCCTGATGAATTCTATGTTCACAAACCCATGCTTGAAAAAGGCAATTTCCCGATCATCCGTCGTAATTTGGGTAGCAAGTTAATCAAGATGGAATTCGATCCGGAAGGTGCCAAGGGCGGTCGCTCTGTCCGCACGGTCGATGTCAGCGCTGAGGACCGTCGTCACTTCGCCATCACGGATGATGATGTCATCGAATTAGCCAAGTTTGCCACGATCATTGAAAAACACTATGGTCGTCCGATGGATATCGAGTGGGGCAAAGATGGTATCGATGGCAAGATCTACATCTTGCAAGCTCGTCCTGAAACCGTTAAGAGCCGTCAAAATAGCGCAGATGTTCAACAACGTTTCACTTTAAAGAGCAAGGGCAAGTTGTTGGTTACCGGTCGTGCTATCGGTCAAAAGATCGGTATGGGTCCGGTCCGTATCGTTGCTGACGCAAGCGAAATGGAGCGAGTGAAAGCGGGCGACGTTCTTGTGACGGACATGACGGATCCGAACTGGGAACCGGTGATGAAGCGTGCGAGCGCTATTGTGACAAACCGCGGTGGTCGTACCTGCCACGCCGCGATCATTGCCCGTGAATTGGGAATCCCGGCTGTCGTGGGTTGCGGTGACGCAACAGAGCGCTTGGTTGAAGACGAAGAGGTGACTGTTTCTTGCGCTGAAGGTGATACTGGTAAGATCTACGAGGGTCGCCAGGACGTCGAAGTGGAAGAAGTTCGCCGTGGTGCTTTGCCTGAAGTGCCGGTGAAGATCATGATGAACGTGGGCAACCCGCAATTGGCCTTTGAGTTCCAATCCATTCCTAACAAGGGGGTGGGTTTGGCTCGCCTGGAATTCATCATCAACAATAACATTGGCATCCATCCGAAGGTCGTCTTGGATTACCCGAATGTGGACGGTGAATTGCGTGATGCAGTCGAGCGTTTAAGCGCTGGTTACAAGAGCCCGGTCGACTTCTTTGAAAGTAAGCTTGCAGAAGGTGTCGCGACGATTGCCGCCGCTTTCTGGCCGAAGAAAGTCATTGTTCGCTTGTCTGACTTCAAGAGCAACGAGTACAAGAAGTTGATTGGTGGCAACCGCTATGAACCGGATGAAGAAAATCCGATGTTGGGCTTCCGTGGCGCTTCTCGTTACATTGCAAATAGCTTTGCTGAGTGCTTCCGCATGGAATGCCGAGCCATGAAGTTCGTTCGCGATACGATGGGCTTGACCAACGTTGAATTGATGGTGCCTTTCGTTCGTACGCTTGATGAAGCTCGTCAAACGATTGAAATCATGGAACGCAATGGCTTGAAGCGTGGCGAAAACGGGTTGCGTGTCAACATGATGTGTGAAATTCCATCTAACGCGGTTTTGGCTGACAAGTTCCTCGATTACTTCGATGGCTTCTCTATCGGTTCAAACGACATGACCCAGCTCACGTTAGGTCTTGATCGTGACTCCGGCCTGGTTGCAGCAAGTTTTGATGAACGCAACGAAGCTGTTAAGATCATGTTGTCGATGGCCATTCGTGCTTGCCGTGCACGCGGCAAGTATGTTGGCATCTGTGGGCAAGGTCCTTCCGATCACGAGGATTTGGCCCAATGGCTCATGGATGAGGGAATCGAATCCATCTCCTTGAACCCGGATACCGTGGTTGATACATGGCGTCGTTTGGCTGCTTCCGCGAAGAAGTAACGCTAGTTGGATTGGGCTCCTTTCGGGAGCCCGTCATGCGAAAAGCCTCCTTGATTGGATTCAGGGAGGTTTTTTATATTCATCCTAAAGTGTCTTTAATTCAAGTAGTATGGATTCAAGAGCTTTGAGATTCGGGGATTGGACGTGTTTCAAGTGAACGAAATCCACTCGAACTTCCGATAGTGTTTCGGGTAATTGGTGAACAGATACCGTATCAATACAATGAAAGTATTCTATCCAATGTAAAGGGACTACCGAAACGCCAAGACCGGCGGCAACAGTGCCTAAGATTGCTGAGTATGAGGGAAGTTCAATGACACGGGCTGGAGTCATTCCAGCTTCGTGAAACCATTCCAGACATTGATCATGATGAGTGCCGGTAATATGAAAGGCAAAAACCGTTTCATGCTCAATGTCTTTCGGTGTAAGAACAGGGCAATGGTTTTTGGAGGCAATTAAAACCAATTTCTCAGGAAACAGCGCCACTGTGCGAAATTCCTCGTGGTAAGTATGAGTGATCATAAGACCGGCATCAACTTCACGGTCCAGTAAACTTTTGCTGATTTGTTCACTAGAAGCGACTTGGAGTTCGAGTCGAATTGAGGGATAGCGATGAATCAGATCTGAGATGGGGCCGGCTAATCGTGTGCCGGCCAAACTATCAGTTGCGCCAAGTCGCAACAGACCTCCCGGCTGTCTTTTGACTAATCGGCTTTCTGCGGTTTGAACGCTGGATAAAATCTTTCGTCCGTCTTCTGCCAGCTCCAATGCGTAACTTGTCGGAATGATGTTGCGCCCTTGCTTTTCAAAGAGACGAACTCCCAGACGATTCTCCAAATTTTGCAGTCGCATGCTTAACGCAGACGGGACTCGATGGAGCAAATGTGCGGCTTTATTAATTCCACCAGAATCAACCACAGCGACAACGGTTCGAAAGTCTTCCAATTCAATCATTCAATTTTCCTGAATAAAAGAATCAAATTATTTTTATTGTACTGAATTGTTCCACTAGATATACTTACTTTGACTTAGTTCTATGGATAATATACTTAGAAAGTTATGATTACTCTAGTAATTTACCTTAGACAAAGGGTGGCTTTCGAGGTGGACTTATCCGGTCAAGTGAAGATATTAATCCATGCTCCCTTACATTGATTTTGGGGTTTCGGGTCCTGTCCTAGTTCCAGGACCCTTTTCATTGTCTGGAAGCGTGACTTTTTATTCAAACATTGAGGAGTAGGCCATGCAGTGGCTCAACACCCTGTTGACGGATCCGAATTCTGTTGCTCATATCATGGCGGTTTACGTCGCGATTTGTGCGGTTGGGATGATTTTAGGAAAAATAAAAATCTTTGGTGTTGCGTTTGGCAGCATCTTGGTTCTTTTTGTTGGGTTAGCGGCGAGCCACTTCGGTGTAAAAGTCAACATGGAAGTCTTGGGGTTTGTTCGAGACTTCGGTTTGATGATCTTTATCTTTTTTATTGGTCTTCAAGTTGGACCTTCCTTTTTCTCTTCATTTAAGAGCGTTGGCATTGTATTGAATGCCTTAATGGTTTGTGGCCTGTTGCTCGGAACGCTTATTGCGTTGGGTTTGTTTTTTATATTCTCCGATGTGGTCGACATTGGTCAAATGATGGGGGTGCTTTTTGGAGCGGTAACCAATACTCCGGCTTTGGGGGCAGCTCAAGAAGCGCTTACGCAAATTCATTATGCCGGCGAAGACATCGCTGTTGGGTACGCCTGCGCTTATCCGTTGGGGTTGATTTCTCTTATTCCGGTTTCACTTTTTCTACGTTGGTTATTCAAGGTGGATCTGAAAGAGGAGGATCGCCATTGGGACGACGAGGAAAAAGAAATCAGCAATGCGCCTGTGAGTTTTCACGTGTATGTGACCAATCACATCTTAAACGGCTTAAGTTTATTGCAAATTCATGAACGTATTCCTCGGCCGTTTATTTGCACGCGCATCATGCATCAACGTGAAATTTCCAGCCCGACGGGGCACGCCACGATTTGTGTGGGGGACACATTAAGAATTGTTGCCACGCCGGACAATAAAATGGACATTGTGAGGGCGTTTGGTAAAGAGGATACTCGTATTGACTTGGCAGCAGAGAAATCGCCATTGGTCAGTCGCCGTTTGATTGTGACAAAGTCTGATCTCACTGGAACAACCATAGGGGATTTGGCTCTGAACAATGAAGACGGGGTTAACATTGCCCGCGTTTATCGCGCCGGTATGCAACTTTTCCCAGAGAATAACCTACATATTCAGGTGGGTGATGAGTTGCAGTGTGTCGGGCCGGAAAATGCAATTAAACGCTTGGCACTGCATTTGGGTAATCGCGTTAAGCAGTTGGAACAGCCGAACTGGATAGCCATTTTTATCGGCATGTTGGTTGGCATTGTCTTCGGATCCATCCCCATCGCAATCCCAGGGATGCCGACACCGCTTAAACTCGGTTTGGCGGGTGGTCCGCTGATTATTGCGATTATTCTCGGTCGGTACGGCGCCTTGTTCCGTTTGGCTACTTACACCACGAATTCTGCGAATTTGATGCTTCGTGAGCTCGGCATTTCGCTCTTTTTAGCCAGTGTGGGTCTGACAGCGGGAACGAATTTTGTCCACGCCCTGACTCAGGGAAATGGAATTTACTACGTGTTTTTCGGCATTTTAATCACGTATATTCCGCAGATTGTCATAGGGATTATCGGTCGCAAATTCTTTAAGCTCAATTTCCATAGTGTGTTGGGACTTTTAGCTGGGATCGCGACAAATTCTCCCATTTTGGCTTACGCTGCAACACTTTCAGAAAAAAGCTCTTGTGTTATTGCCTATTCGACGGTTTACCCGTTGGCAATGTTTATACGTATATTGAGTGGTCAAGTTATTGTTTTACTAATGTGGTCATATGTGCCAATAGCGTAATTTAAAATTCATTGACAACAAGGGGCGGCAATGAAAATTTCCGCCCTTTTTTACAAAAATTCAAGAAATTTCTCCTGAAATCCATATACTTAAAGATTCTTCTTTATCAATTCTTTTTTCCAAAAGGCGGGAATGTGGAACACGGAATTGCACTGATTGCCACTTTGGCATGGGGGCTTGGACTAGCGTTGATTTTGGGATATTTCGCAAGTCGATTGCGTATTCCTGCCTTGGTTGGGTATCTGCTTGCCGGCATTTGTATTGCGCCTACCACTCCAGGCTTCGTTGGCGATATTAGCCTGGCTTCTCAGCTTTCCGAAATAGGTGTTGTTTTGTTGATGTTCGGTGTTGGGCTGCATTTTTCCCTTCATGACCTTCTGCGAGTTAAAAATATCGCTGTGCCAGGAGCGGTTTTGCAGATGGCGGTGGCAACGGTGTTGGGTACTGGAGTCGCCCACTTGTGGGGGTGGGATTTCGGAGCTTCGGTCATTTTAGGTTTATGTCTGTCCTGTGCATCAACCGTTGTGTTGTTAAAGGGGTTGGAAGCACACGGGTCTCTGGAAACCGGGGAAGGCCAGGTTGCCGTAGGATGGTTGGTTGTTGAGGATATTGTCACGGTCCTGTTGTTGGTGCTTTTGCCGAGTTTGGCAAGCGTTCTTAATCCCAATAATGTGTCCTCGGATCAAAGCCTATCGACGGCGATGTTGGAAACCGGTGTGCTCATCGTCGGTTTTATTTTCTGCATGGTCATTTTTGGACGTCGTGTTTTGCCTTGGGCTTTGGTTCAAGCGGCGAAAACCGGTTCTCGGGAAATTTTCACTTTAGCTGTGATTGCCATTGCGATTGGTGTCGCATATGCTTCGGCGGAAATTTTTAAGGTTTCTTTCGCATTGGGCGCTTTTTTTGCGGGCATGATGATGAGAGAAAGCGAATATGCTCACCGAGCAGCCCAAGATACTTTGCCTCTGCAAGACGCATTTTCAGTGATCTTCTTCTTAGGCGTCGGGATGCTTTTTGATCCGACCATTCTTATCAAAGAGCCGTTGAAGGTGTTGTGCGTTGTTTTCATCATTATGTTCGGTAAGAACATTGTGGCAACTGCACTTGTTAAACTTCTCGGTTACTCCTGGCGTTACGCGTTGACTGTCGGAGCGGCGCTATCGCAGGTTGGCGAGTTTTCATTCATTCTTGCCGGGTTGGGAAAGACCTTGGGGCTCTTGCCTGATGAAGGACTGACTTTGATTTTGGCAGGCGCCATTATATCGATTGCTTTAAACCCACTGCTTTTTAGAGCTGTTGAGCCATTGGTTAATCGCATTGCGCCGGAAAAGCCTTTGCCCGACCCGGTTGTTTTGTCTCCGACGACAAACACGAAAGTCAAAGGACCGGTGGTTATTGTTGGCGCAGGTGTTATGGGACGCGATATCTCTGATTCTTTTGAAGATAAAGGGATCCCTGCTTTTGTGATTGAAAAAAACGTGAATTTAGTTTCCGAGGATGAGCTTAAGCATAATTTTGTTTTGGGTGATGCCACACAACATGAAGTGTTGGATAGGGCATGGGTAGAAAGGGCTGAGCTTGTGATTTTGACGATAGGCGATGCAATTCAAGAGAGAAAAATCATTGAAGAGGTTCGCAAAATTAACGAGGAAGTTCGCATCATCGCGCTGACGCAAAAAGACGGCGACAAGGAATTCTTTAAAGACGCCTCCGGTGTCATGCTTCCCAATATTATGTGTTTGGATCTTAGGAAGGAAATGGCCAAAAACCTTCTCTTTTACAGTGTGGGTTATTATCGTCGAAAAACTAGCTCAGAGAGTTAGTCCTCAAATATGTTGAGGTTTAACGTATGCCGAGGAATTCCCCGTGCGTAAGCGCGGGGATGGATAGCGGCCGAGCGAACGTTAGTTCGGTCGTTGATCTTTGATGTATTGTTCGATGATTGCGGTTGTCGCACCGTCACCTACGGAGATCACGCAGTAGCTTTTAAAGAGTGGAAGCAGGAAGTCAACATCGGCAAGCGCAATAACCAGAATTTTGTGATGTTGCCACACGGCAAGTTTGTGGAGATGATTCGGTATAAGGCCGAAGACTATGGTATCGATGTGACGATTCGAGAGGAAAGTTATA
>DVNR01000032.1 GCA_018714205.1 Candidatus Aphodousia faecipullorum | reverse complement strand
TCGTGGCAATCCTCGGCATGTTCCCGCAATTGCGGCCGAAGGGCTTGTCTATGACTTTGGCGATCCAAATGTTCATGTTGCTCGCCGGTTCCTTAATGATTATCTTCTGCGCTGTTAAAGCCTCTGAAGTTGCCAAGAACAGTGTGTTCCGCTCCGGTGCCGTGGCTGTTGTGGCCGTGTACGGTGTCGCGTGGATGGCCGATACAATGATCGCCGCCCACTTGGATAACTTGAAGACCGGCTTGATCGAGTACGTGAACCAATATCCGTGGGCTTACGCCATTGTGCTGCTCTTGGTCTCCAAGTTTGTGAACTCTCAAGGCGCCGCTTTGGCAATCGTTGTCCCGGCCGCTTTGGGCGTCGGCGTTTCCCCCGGCATCATTGTCGCGTTCTCCGCCGCTTGCTACGGTTACTACATTCTGCCGACGTACCCGTCTGACCTGGCCGCTATTCAATTCGACCGTTCAGGCACAACGCATATCGGTCGCTTCGTGATCAACCACTCCTTCATCATTCCGGGCTTGCTCGGCGTGTTCGTGGCCTCTGTGGTTGGCTGGTTGCTCGCCGCTATGTATGGCTTTGTTTAGTCAATAACCCTATCGCGAGTATTTGCGAATGACTCAACGGCAGGTAGTTGAAACTCTCAATTACTTGCCGTTTTCTTTTACTTTTTCAAAAAGAATAACAGACGCGCAGCATCCCCCTTATCAGGGACGTCTGAAAAGGAAAATTAAGGAGAGAACCCAAAATGGCTCAAGCTGTTGAATTCAAATACGCGCCCATGTTTCAACTCGGAAAAGACGATACCCAGTATTATCTTTTGACCAAAGACTACGTTTCCGAGGGTGAATTTGAAGGCCATAAAATTTTAAAGGTTCAACCAGAGGCGCTGACCTTAATGGCCAGACAAGCGTTTCATGACACAAATTTCATGCTTCGCCGCTCTCACAATGAATTAGTGGCCAAAATTCTTAAGGATCCGGAAGCCACGGAAAACGACAAGTATGTCGCTTTGTCCTTCCTTCGCAATGCGGAAGTCGCCGCCAAAGGCGTCCTTCCTTTCTGCCAAGACACCGGCACGGCCATCATCCATGGAGAAAAGGGTCAAGCGGTTTGGACCGGTTTCTGCGATGAAGAGGCGCTTTCCTTAGGGGTCTTTCAAACGTACACCACCGACAACTTGCGTTATTCTCAAAACGCGCCGCTTTCTATGTACGAAGAAAAGAACACCATGTGCAACCTTCCCGCTCAAATTGATTTGGAAGCGGTTGAAGGCGACGAGTACAACTTCCTGTGTGTTGTCAAAGGCGGTGGCTCGGCAAACAAGAGCTATCTCTTTCAGGAAACCAAAGCGATTTTAAATCCGAAGACCCTCGCGCCTTATCTCATCGAAAAGATGAAGACCTTGGGCACAGCCGCCTGCCCACCGTACCACATCGCCTTTGTCATCGGTGGCACCTCCGCTGAAAAGACCATGCTCACGGTGAAATTGGCGTCGACCCACTTTTATGACAACTTGCCGACATCCGGAGATGACACTGGGCGGGCTTTCCGAGACATCGAACTTGAAAAAACATTGCTTGAAGCCGCCCAAAACATCGGCTTAGGAGCTCAGTTTGGCGGAAAGTACATGGCTCATGACGTCCGTGTCATCCGTTTGCCGCGCCACGGCGCAAGCTGTCCGGTGGGCATGGGCGTCAGCTGTTCAGCCGACCGCAACATTAAAGCCAAAATCAATAAAGACGGCATTTGGATTGAAAAACTCGATTCCAACCCCGGCGAACTTATTCCTGAAGAATTCCGCAAAGACGGCGAAGGCTCGACCATCCAAATTGATTTGAACCGACCGATCAGCGAAGTTTGCAAAGAGTTGTCCAAATACCCCGTCGCCACCCACGTGTCTTTGACCGGCACCATCATTGTGGCCCGCGACATCGCTCACGCCCGCATGAAAGAGTTGCTCGATAGCGGCAAGGAATTGCCCCAATACATCAAGGATCATCCTGTTTTATACGCTGGCCCGGCAAAAACTCCGCAAGGCTATCCTTGCGGCTCCATGGGGCCGACAACAGCCAACCGCATGGATCCTTATGTGGACCTTTTCCAAAGTCACGGCGGCTCCATGATAATGATCGCCAAGGGTAACCGCACTCAAGTGGTCACCGATGCTTGCAAGAAGCATGGCGGTTTCTATCTTGGAACCATAGGCGGCATCGCGGCTGTCCTCTCCGAAAGCTCCATCAAGAGCATTGAATGCATTGAGTGGCCGGAGCTCGGCATGGAAGCTGTCTATAAGATCGAAGTACAGGACTTCCCCGCCTTTATCCTAGTTGACGACAAAGGCAATGATTTTTTCAAACAAATCAAACCGCGTCATTGCATCAAGTGCGAGAAATAGTCCATTCTTGATAATTCGCTAGATAACTTTAGCGCCTAATGCGTCGAATCTGCTTATTACGCAGATTCGACGTTTTTTGTTTCCCCAACATGTTCACAAAGCCTTCAACAGGGATCCAACGACCGCTCAACTGCCGAGCAACCTCCCAAGTTTTCGTGACAGCTTCTTCCTGAGTTCCATACGAAAAGACCGCCTTCGGCACCATCACCGAAAGCGGTCTTTCATAGAAATTTTAAAATTTGAGTTGATCAGTGCACGATGACTTTCGCCCACTTGCGCTTACCAACCTGGACTGTGTAGGTGCCAGCCTTGAGCTTTAAGCCACGGTCGGCGATTCGCTCACCGTTAATGCGCACGCCGCCCTGATCAATATTGCGATTCGCCTCACCCACGGACGGGCAAAGACCCGCTTCCTTGATCATCTTGCCAACACCGATTTCACCATCGTTGGCCGCGACATTGACTTCTGGAATTTCAGAAGGCATTTCGCCGGCGCGAAAGCGGTTATTAAATTCCACCTCGGCGGCGTCAGCCGCTTCCTTATCGTGGAAACGTTCCACAATTTCCTTGGCGAGCAACACCTTGGCATCGCGCGGATTGCGTCCTTCCTCGCACTGTTTCTTCAAATCAGCGATTTCCGCGTTGCTGCGCAAGCTCAAAAGGTCATACCAATCCCACATGAGCGCATCGGAAATCGACATCACCTTACCGAACATGTCATCGGCTTTATCCGTAATACCGATGTAATTGTGCTTCGACTTGCTCATCTTATTGACGCCGTCCAAGCCCACCAGCAACGGCATCGTCAGAATGCATTGCGGCTCTTGGTCGTACTGACGTTGAAGCTCACGCCCCACCAAAAGGTTAAAGCGTTGGTCAGAGCCACCCAATTCCAAATCGGCATGCAAAGCGACGCTGTCGTAGCCTTGCATAAGGGGATACAGGAGCTCATGCATAGCGATCGGGGCTTGCTCGGCGTAGCGCTTGGCAAAATCGTCCCGCTCAAGCAAGCGGGCGACCGTATAGCGGCTAGCCAACTTGATCATGTCGGTTGCCGTCATCTTGTCACTCCACTCGGAGTTGTAGCGGATTTCCGTTTTTTCTCGATCCAAAATCAGACTCGCCTGATCCAAATAAGTCTTGGCGTTAATCTCAATTTGTTCACGCGAAAGCGGCGGACGCGTCACATTGCGACCTGACGGATCGCCGATTGCCGCCGTAAAGTCACCAATCAAGAAAATCACCGTGTGTCCCAAATCCTGCAATTGACGCAGCTTATTGAGCACCACTGTATGACCCACGTGGATGTCTGGCGCCGTCGGGTCCAGACCGAGTTTGCAGCGCAAGGGTTTTCCTGTGGCCATCGAACGAGCGAGCTTTTGTTCAAACTCGCTTTCGATCAACAACGTATCCACACCGCGCTTGATCGTCGCAAGCGCCTCTTTCACTTCCGGGCCCACCGGAAACATCTTTTCGTTTTCGCTCATGATTTTCTCGAAAAATTTTACAAAATAGAAGGCTTATTCAAAAGCAGAAGGCGCCATGTGCAGGTAAAATACACATCACTTTGGCGTAATCCGTAACGGCTTATTGTATCAAACATCACCTTCATGTCTGCACCAAGCGTTCTAGCAAAAAATCTACGCACTGTCGGTCAAGGAATTCGCATCTGCGTTCACTATGCAGCTCAGTTTTGGGTTTCGATGATTCGAAGCCCGTATCGTCGCGTCTGCTTGGGAACGATTTTCACGGTTTTACCGCTCTCGGCGGGAATTGCCGCTTATAACCTTTCCCCCTCGGGAGCGGAGGAAGAGGCTCGAAGCCGTCAGGTCATGATTGAGGTGCCGCTTGAGATTCCCGCCATCAGTGAACAAATTGATGTGGTGACATCTCATCGCCCACAAGCGACGCACACCACAATGATCCGCCGAAACGACACGCTGGCCGCGATTTTCTCCCGACTGAACGTCAGCGACGCCGACGCGACTCGGTTTATCCGCCAACAGCGCCAGATGCAAGTGCTCTCCAATCCCAGAGAGGGCGTCTATGTCCAAGCTAAAGTGACCGCCGATCGCAAACTTCAGTCACTCAAAATCTTTTTGGAAGCTCGAAACGCCAAGGAAGAAGACACCGTTCTCACCATGACCCGTCACGGTGAAAAACGCTTTACGCTGGAATCGGATCCGTTCGTGTACGAAACTCAACACGCCATGACCGCCGGCGTTGTCAAAACCACGCTTGAAGAGGCTCTCAAAGAGGACGGAGTCCCGGAAAACGTGGCAAAGCAGGTTCCTCAAGCTTTTGAGCGTCGGCTGCGAAACGGCTTGAAACTGGCTCCAGGGGATGATTTCCGCCTTATCTATGAACGGAAATACTTAGGCGGTGATTTTGTGAGAACCGGTCACCTTTTGGCAATGGCGATCACTCATCAGGGCAAACCGATTGAGTCGTTCTGGGCCGACGATGGCACACGAAACGGCGGTTTCTACAATTTGGATGGCACCACTAATCAAGTCGCCTTTATTCGCGTACCGGTGGACGGCGCCCGTGTGACTTCAAGCTTCATGCCGATGCGGCGTCACCCGGTTACGGGCGTTTTGCGCCCCCATCAAGGGACAGACTTCGGAGCGCCTCGAGGCAACCGAATTTATGCAGCTTCCGACGGCGTCGTTTCCCGCCGCTCTTTTGACCGCAGAGGCTATGGCAACTACCTCATCATCAAACATGACGATGAGCGGTCGACGCTTTACGGTCACATGTCCCGCATCGAAAAGAACATTAAAGTCGGAACCAAAGTGAAAAAAGGCCAAGTGATCGGCTATGTCGGCGCAACCGGGCTTGCCACCGGACCGCATTTGCACTATGAGCTTCGCGTCAATGACCGTCAGGTCAACCCGTTGACTACAACGATTCCGGATAAAGACAAGTTAACCGCCGAAGAAAAACAAGCGCTTTTGGCTGCCGCTCGACCGCTTACGACACGTTTGGCGCTATTGAATCGCATTCAGTCGGTCAAACCGCAACCCATTCGTGATGAATCGGCGCTGGCCACCTCGGACGATAATAAAGATCAACCCGCCTCTTAAGGCCCAATCACATGAGTTTTGAATACTATATCGGCATCATGTCAGGCACGAGCCTCGATGGTGCCGATGCTGTTTTATGCCGATGCTCTGAAAGCGAAACGCAATTTGTCGCTCACCATTATGTTGCCTACTCAGACAAACTAAAGTGGGCGTTGTTCCAACTTTTAACCCCCGGTGACAATGAAATTGAGCGAGCCGGGAACATAGAAATTCAGTTGGCGCATGTTTACGCTGATCTTACGCTCGCATTGTTGGCAAAATCCGGCATCCGTCCCCAAGAGGTCCGAGCTATTGGCGTGCACGGTCAAACTGTTCGACATTGTCCACAAGACGGCTTTACCGTCCAACTCAATCACCCCGCTCTTTTAGCGGAACTTACCGGCATCGACGTCATTGCGGATTTCAGAAGCCGTGACATGGCCGCTGGCGGAGAAGGCGCTCCGCTCGTGCCGGCTTTCCACGCCGCCATGTTCGCGTCGTCCACTCCGCGCGCAATCGTTAATATAGGGGGCATCGCCAATGTCACGCGATTGGCTGACAACACTGTCACAGGCTTTGATTGTGGGCCGGGCAACACTTTGCTGGACTGCTGGATTCAAAAGCAGCGAGACCTACCCTACGACAAAGACGCGCAATGGGCGAAAACCGGAAAGATTCACAAAAAACTATTGACTGCGTTGCTTGCCGATCCGTACTTCAAACGCACCCCACCCAAAAGCACTGGTCGCGAATACTTTAACCTTGCCTGGCTTGAGAAACGCTACCCCGATTTATCAACCGTCGCTTGTGAAGACGTTGAACGAACACTCGTGAGTCTGACGGCGCAGACGATTGCCGATGCCGTCGGTGATATCCATGAAATCTTTCTTTGTGGAGGCGGCGCGTTTAATCCGCTTCTTGTTGAAGAACTGCGCCTAAAGGGACTGACAGTCAAGAGCACTTCAGCGATCGGTATTGATCCCATGCATGTGGAATCCATGGCTTTTGCCTGGCTAGCGTATTGTTTTTGCCATAAAAAAGCCGGGAATCTCCCGGCTGTCACCCGAGCTCAAGGCCCCAGGATTCTCGGGGCCCTTTATCCGGCTTGAGTCTCTATACGGAAAATGATGAACCGCAACCGCAAGTGGTCACCGCATTGGGGTTGCGGATCACAAATTGCGCACCGGTTAAGTCTTCCTTAAAGTCGATTTCGGCGCCCACCAAATATTGATAGCTCAATGAGTCAATCAAAAAAGTCACACCGTCTTTTTCCATAACGGCGTCATCATCGTTAACCGTTTCATCAAACTGAAAACCATATTGGAAGCCCGCGCAACCGCCACCTTGCACGAAAACACGGAGCTTTAGCTGGTTGTTACCCTCTTCTTCAATCAGGCTTTTCACCTTCGAAACGGCATTGTCGGTAAAGTGAATCGGTTCCGGTGCCATGGGAGTTTCATTGTCTTGCATGATCACGTCTTCTTCCAAAAAATAAGCCATAGGCGATTATACGGTTTTAAGGAAAAACTCGTCACGCCTGCCGACAACTCAAAAGGTTTCTGATTATAAATAACATTTTCCATTAGTTAATGCGTTTGGCTTTATTTTGTTAATGAATTTGGCTGAAAATTGATATTGTATTTGGACATTACTTGTTAATGTATTTGGAGAATTTTTGACTGTGAGGGGGTTAAGATATCCTAAAAGGAATTGACCATATTTCGGGCGAGGGTAAGTGATCCCGTTATGCCGTCAATACTCCATTGGACTCAAGCCACCTAGAGATAACTTTAGATCTAATCGTTCAAAACTAAGGTGAACGTATTAAATCTTCTTGAATTTCTTAATTTTTTAGCGATTTTTGCTTAGAAAAATAAATTTCAGTGAAAGCCGTCTCCTTTATATTGGAATCTGTTGAGATATTTCGGAAAGGAAAGACAATGACGGATCCAATTTTTGCCAATATCACCGCAGTTCCTGATGATCCCATTCTCAGTCTGACCGGTAAATTTTTAGCCGATCCCCGCAGCTGCAAAGTTAATCTCGGCGTCGGCATGTATTTAGATGAAAACGGCAAGACTCCTGTCTTAAATGTCGTCCGTGAAGCAAAAGAAGAAATTCTTAGGGAGAACAGTCCCCACACCTATATTCCTCAAACAGGCTTGCCTCAATACGATCAGCGGGTTCAGGAACTTATTTTTGGCTCAGATAGCGAAATTGTTCGCTCTAAACGCGCGGTGACCGTGCAGACATTAGGAGGAACCGGTGCCTTAAAGCTTGGTGTTGATCTTATGCATTGGACTTGCGGAATCAATTTGGGCGCAACTTCAAAGCCGACTTGGACCAATCATAATGACATTTTGCGTCTAGCTGGCTATGAGGTGACAGGCTATCGCTATTACAACACTGATACGGGTTGCTTAGATTTCCAAGCAATGTGCGAAGATCTTAACGCTTTGCCTGAAAAGACCTTGGTGATTCTTCATGCCTGTTGCCACAATCCAACTGGATACGACCTGAGCCTCTCGCAATGGCAAGAAGTCATTGACATTTTCCGTCAACGGCATCTTATTGCCTTTTTGGACATGGCATACCAAGGATTTAAAGAGGGATTGCACGAGGACGCTCAGGCAGTGCGGCTTTTTGCCCAATCGGATTTGAATTTTCTGGTAGCTTCGTCCTTCTCAAAGTCCTTTAACCTCTACGGTGAAAGAGTGGGAGCTTTAACGGTGGTAGCGCAGTCTCAAGCACAAGCTCTGTGTTTGGCAACTCATTTGAAAATGTGCGCCAGAGCCAACTATTCCAATCCGCCTACATTTGGAGCCCGGATTGTTGAAAAAGTTTTGACCAATCCAGATAAAACGCTTGAGTGGGAAAAAGAACTCGCAGCAATGAGAAACAGAATTTTAAAAATGAGAAAAGCATTGGCTGACGAAATGAGCGCTATCAAAGCTAAACGCGATTTCCACTTCGTTACGCGACAAGCTGGCATGTTTTCGTTTACTGGATTCACCCCGGAACAAGTAGACCGCTTAGCTAGCGAATTTGGAATTTATGCCGTTAGAAACGGCAGAATCTGCATTTGCGGATTAAATGACACGAACGTCGCTTATGTTGCAAAGAGCTTTGCTGCGGTACTTTAGTGCAGGATTGAATCTGAAAAAGAACGGATCGACAGAGCCCGAAACTACGCAGAAGTAACCGACTTGTTCGATTCCCGACTACCTGTTGAGTCAAAACGTAACCGTGCGGAGAAACACCTCGAAAATATTCGCCAAACCGGGTGTTTCTCCTTAGTCAGAGAGACTGTCCTGCCTCACGATTCCCATCCTTAAGCTATTGTCAACTACTTAATCCAATGGAAATCACCCCTGCAGTCATCAAAGCAATTCCTAATAACCGTTTGGCGGTCATACGCTCTTTAAGCAATAAACCACCCAGAATGACTCCTGCCATCATCCCCACTTCTCGAGTCGGCGCGACATAAGCGAGTGGCGCAAGCGTTAAAACATACAAAACTAAAAGGTAAGCCCCGGGCGAGCCCACCGTTACAACGGCCAAGGCCTGACGAGTCTTGGATGAACTAAACAGCTCTTTCACTTCTTCTTTCCAACGAGGACGGGCCAAAATGAAAGGCGTAAAAATCAAACCCCGCATAGCAAGCGACGGAAAGTAAAACGTGATCGGATTCAACCCTGTGCTTTGCTGCACAGCCCAAGCATCGCAAAATGAATAGCCGGCGATGCAAACACCAGTTAGTGTTCCCCAAAAAAGACCCGTTTTAAGGGGGCGAGCACTTTCAATCATTTCTGTGGGCTGCGCCAAAAAGACAATTCCCGATAAAATCAGCGCGATCCCTAACCACCCCATCGCCGTTGGCATATTCCCCAAAATTAACACAGCGGCAATCACTGTGATTAAAGGTCCTGTCCCTCGAGCAGTCGGATAGACGATCGAATAATCGCCGTAACGATAACCCGTTTGCAAGATAACGCCGTAAAGCACGTGAATCGGAGCCGATAAAAAAATCACAAGCCACCCGGTTGGCGTCACACGCGAAAAATCATCCCAAAGAAAATAAAGCACCGGGGGCAAAGCCAGCGCTGTCGTAATCAGGTAGACCACCCACCAAAATGTACGATTGGCATTGGCACGCTTAAGAAAATAATTCCAAGTTGCATGAATCTGCGCAGCCAATAAAACAATGAGTAAAGCAAACCCGGACATCGATCAGGAAACCTCAAATGAGAGAATTAATTGTAACCTTCCTGCTCACTTGATTTTTAATTCTGGGGCACGGGCAAATAAAAAGGGCTCGATGAAACCACCGAACCCCTTTTTTCGCAAGGTTGCCCGAAGGCAACCCGACCAATTGGCTGTAAGCGATTAACGCTTGGAGAATTGCTTACGGCGACGAGCCTTGCGAAGACCGACCTTCTTACGTTCGACTTCGCGAGCGTCACGGGTCACAAAGCCCGCGGCGGACAACTGGGCCTTCAAGCCTTCGTCGTAGTCAATCAAAGCACGGGTGATGCCGTGACGCACTGCGCCGGCTTGACCCGTTTCGCCACCACCGCGCACGTTGACCATCACGTCAAACGTTTCAACGTTTTCGGTGAGTTCCAACGGTTGCATCACGACCATGCGGCCGGTTTCACGGTGGAAGTATTCATTCAAAGGACGACCGTTGATCACGATCTTGCCGGAACCACGCTTAATAAAGACGCGGGCCACGGAGCTCTTGCGACGGCCGGTGCCGTAATTGTAATTGCCGATCATGCCGAATCCTTATTAGATGTCGAGGTTCTTGGGTTGTTGAGCCGTATGCGGATGTTCTTCACCAGCATAGATCTTCAACTTCTTAATCATTTGATAGCCCAACGGGCCCTTCGGGAGCATACCCTTGACAGCGATTTCAAGAGCACGGCCCGGATGACGTTCCTGCATCTTGGCAAACGTCGTTTCCACGATGCCGCCGGGATAACCGGTGTGACGGTAGTAAGTCTTTTTCGTAGCCTTAGAACCGCTCAACTTCATCTTGGAAGCGTTGATCACAACGATGTAATCGCCCGTATCAACGTGCGGCGTGTATTCAGGCTTGTGCTTGCCGCGAAGGCGAGCAGCAATTTCAGCAGCGAGATGACCGAGGATCTTGTCCGTGGCGTCAACCACGTACCATTCGCGGGTCACTTCGAGCGGCTTAGCCGAGAAGGTCTTCATTATTCATTCACCTATCAATGAAAACGCACGACATTTCATGCAGTCGCGCGTCAAAGTCGTGTCGCTTACGGCCGCAAGCACCAGCAACACCGATTCAAATTCGTTTCCTCGCCGACGAATCCGAGAAACAGAGAAACGGGGATCCGACCGACAGGAAGCGTGATTTTACATAAAAAAGTTAAAAAAAACAATAAGCAAAGGCTCTCTAAAATGGGAGAGGCCGCTGTTGGTTGAACCGACATTGGCTAGAAGCGATATTGCGCCTGAACTTTTGCACTGACGCCTTCTCTTTGTCCAAGATAGCCTCTAATTTTCAGGTCGGCGACCCAGGGCGAATCGTCGGGTTGGTAGCGCAAACCCAACGAACCGATTCCCATCGCGCCTCGCATTGAAGCACCTTTTGCAATTGTTTCCCCATTGACCTCCACAGAGACATCCGGCGTAAAGTCATATTGATAAGCAAGGCCCGTGTAGGTCCAAAGACCAGGTTTCATAGCGAAATAAGCCCGTGCCCCGACTCGAACTCGAGAGCTCGAAACGCTCGCAAAATCAAAGCGGTTACGAACGCCGTCAGCGTCAATGGCGGCAGAATCACTGGGTAAGTATGTATAAAAATATTTTGCGAAGACATCAAGTTTTTTCCCGGTTTGCCACTCTGAAATATGTCCGATCCCGACATGCGCGCCCCAATAGTCACTATCAATTGCATAGCCGTGCGCGAAGCCGCTCCCATCAATCAGTCCGCGATTGACTTGCGTTTTAATTTTTCCCGCTCGCAAAGACCCCTCGGCATACCAGCCGGCTGCGTTCTTTATTTGCATTGAGAGCCCGGCGCCGTAATAACGCACCTCGCCGCTAAAACTTCTGTCCAACCCCATATAGGACATCTTTTCACTGTAATCGCCCTCACCGGTTTCAACAAATGCGTTCAAAAGCAACGGATTGCCGTTGACTGAAACGGAATTGGCTAGTCCGGCGGCCGCTGTGAAACCGTGAACGTCAATGTGACCGTGTGTCTTGTAATTGCTTTGCACTCCGTCAATTGAGGCGAACGTTCTCATTCCCCATTGGTAATCCGTTTGAGTGGCGTCCAAATTATCCAAAATCAGCTCTGCGCCATGGTTGACAAAGAAAAGCCCCATATTGCGATTGTTTGACACCAATTCCAGTTGCCGACTTGGCACCGTTCCTTCAAGCCTGAACTCAATAGCGTTCTTGTCTCGATTGTTGGCGATAACGCCTTTAGCGTCTTTTGTTAAGCTCGATGGAATAGTCATCGCAATGCCCTCGTCATAGGCGGAGTTAAACTCAAGGGAATCTGCAGTTGATTCAATTAAGATGACTTTTTCTCCGAAATGATCTTCCAATTCGCCGTTAAAGCGAACGCTTCTGAGCTCAACATCGAATTGAGTCGACGCCAACGCCGCTTGATCATTGACTTTCAATAAAATTTTTCCGTTTTCCCACTGAAAGTTTCTAAAAACGATCGTGTCGAAATTTTGAACAGAACCAACCGTTCCACTCCAATGATCCAAAACAAGGGCATTGCCATAGGATCGAGCCATTGTTTTGGCTCCGTAAAAATCAACCTTGCTGTAGGCGGATCCATCGAAGGCGTCAGAAGTTGATCGCAAGACAATGGCGTTGTCATGCACGTCAACGGCAGTCCAAGCGCTGCCGCCTGCGATGACCTGAACTTCGCCCCAAGTTTCAACATCCAGTTTCGAATCCACTAGCTCAATCGTATTGCCGGTTACCGCATAAGGTCCGTCCTCTCCCTCAGCGATGCCTCCGGAAATGTAGGAAACATTGCCATATGACGACTCGTCGCCAGCAAAAAAGCGAATCGGTTTTAGATGGCTGTTTCGAATGACAACATGTCCGTCGCTAACACCGCCAGCATTGTTTTGTCCCGATGCGATGTACCCGAAATAAAGTTCAGAGTCTTCAATCGTCACGTTATTCGACTGAACTTCCGCAACATCATCATAGCTAGCTGACTGCGCCCCCAATATTGAGCGGATTGCGAGACTGCGGCTTTGCGAAATATAAACCCCATTGCCCTGGGCGGAACCGCTATCGGTAAAAGCCCCTGTGAGCTGTGAAAAAGCATTTGAAGAAAGATTTTTCACCGTCACAGTATTATCGAACGCTTCTCCATATTCAACGCTCGCCCCGTAAACCGAGGCGGCGCGCTCACCGACTTCTTGGTAATGTTCCTCAGTGAATTCCTCGTAGGGTAAAAACTTCACCCGACCGGAAGAGCCGTCAACAATCACATGGTTATTCTGAGCGGTTTGAAAGCGACCGGAACGTAAACCGGAATAAGCGGCAATCACATCAAAATTGCTGAAAAACTGCCCCCCGGTAATTGTCACGGCGTTGCCGTGCATATCGCCGTTGTCACCTCCTGCCGCAATGAGTTTCCCATAGGTGTATCCCCCTCTGGTGAGCGGATAAAAAACACCTCCTTCAACGACAAGCTGGTTATTGTGTAAATCCGCCTCATCAGCGTAGGCTGCGTACAAAATGGCATCGCTCGGTTGACTAACAGAACCAATTTGGCCATCCACCCAAACCAATCGGTTGTTCACGACAGGGGCCAACCCTTTTTGGTCACTGTAGGCAGCGTAAAGTTGAAGGCCCGAAACCTTGGTTTCCTCGCCAAGACTTATCTCAAAATCGTTATTTTGCAGAGAGTCGTCCACTTGAACGAATCGGACGCTTGTTCCGTTATCGATGACATTGTCGCCGAAATCAGACACCGCGTGAATGTCAATGGCAAAAGCGGAGAGTGCAAAACCGGTCATCGTTACCGACACAACCGATTGAGTAATAGAGGATTTTAAAGTCATGCCGGCAGTCCTTAAATGAAATTTTTAAAATCTAAAAAAATAGTGGATTCAATTGGTTAAATCAGCAAAAGCATCGGCCAATTGAATCCACTTGCCTCTATTCTATCAGGGGGGCAAGCCTTTTTAAGGCTCCGCAACATATCCGAATGGTTATTTTTTCATTAGCGGGAACATCGACAAAAACGATCTACAAAATAACACCAGGCTTTTATGCTCCTTTCATGCAAAATTTTCTTTTTTAATTGCCTTGCTTCGGCAATAACTCATACTTCTGAAGAAGGGCTTGCCGCAGACGAACATCAAAACTTAAAAGCCGATCATCTCGGAAAAGCTCCACGCGAACCTTCTTGCTGTCGCAGATACCGACTAGCAATCGCTCCCACGTCGCTTTTTTAACACGTATTCCAGCAACAGCCACCAACTCATCCCCTTCAGCGATCCCCGCCTTTTGCGCCGGACTCGCATCGTCAATTCTTCGGACAGCAAGGGTTGTTTCTCCGCCTACTGTCATCCCAAAAATAGAGCGGCAACGTTCAAGCGAGGTCTTTTTCACGGTGACGCCGTCTTGGGCCAACAACGATTCATAATCAGGCTCTTCGGTGTGATAAACCCAGCGATCAATGAGTTCGTCAACATTGATGCCTGCGGCATCAACAAAGAGTTCCCCCATGGACTCCTCATCAACCCCTGCATAGTCATCGCCTGCCTCAACGTAAAGCGTCCAGGCGTGACGCAAAACGTCATCAAGCGACTTTTTATCTTGCGTTTTTTGCCTTATGGTGGCATCTAGCGCATAAGCAACAAGCGCCCCCTTGTCGTAATAGCTGACAACCGAATTCGCTCGATTTGTTCGCACCTTGTAGTACTTGATCCAAGCATCAAAAGACGACTCGGCAAGGCTTTGACGGTGACGCGCCGAGGCCGACATATGCCGAGTCAGCAACCCCGCGAAATAGTTACAGTATGTCTTCTCATCGATAAGACCGGCTCGCCGCAAAAGCAAATGATCGTAGTAACTGGTAAATCCTTCAAAGACCCAAAGCAAACGGGAATAAGACTCAAAGCGCAGATCATAGGGAATAAAAATCGCCGGTTTGACACGCTTTACCCACCAGGCATGGAAATACTCGTGCGTGAAAAGTCCCAAAAGGCGCACGTAAGCTTCATCGTCTTTTGCCGTGTCTTTTCGAGGCAAGTCAAACCGCGACGCAATAAGCGCCGTGCTACAAGAATGCTCAAGCCCTCCATAAGCGTCTGACGACAAGTTCAAATAAAAATCGTAGTGATCAAAAGGGGCTTTTTTGTGTTGCGGATCAAAAAAGGCAATCACCGTTTCACAAGCTCTTCGGATATCGTCTCTCAACCGCTCTCGGTCAAAAGGGAAAACCGCGCCTGAAACGATGATGCGATGCGGCACTCCGAACGCCTTAAATTCTATGGCTTCCCAAGTTCCCATTTCCACCGGCGAATCAATAAGCTCCTCATAGTCGCTTGCAAAATAGGTTCCGAATCCGCGATGGTTGATTTTCACCGGGGTCAACGTTGTTGCCAAAGACCATTTCCTGCAAAAATCCGAATCTGTTTTAATGGTGATTTTCACGGGCTCCTGATCCAATCCCAAAGGCAACAAACAAAGACTGGAGGCATTAAAAAAGCCTCTTTGAGTGTCAAGCCATGCACGGCGCACAGAGTTGTCCTGGGCAAACACGTCGTAGCTGATCGAGATCGTCTTCGCCGTTTCGGGAATAACCGTCATCCACGTGGTTTTATCGACCTTGTCCAGGTCCCACTCGGTGTCATCCACACGCGCTGTCACCGCGGAGAGTTCGCCCGCCATGTCCCGGATCATGTAACTGCCCGGCAGCCAAGCGGGCAACATGAAAACCCATTCGCCTGCCCGCGGCTTTTTAACCTCTAACTCAACGTGAAAGAGGTGCGCTTCGGGCCTATCCAATGAAATACGATAATGAATGCTCATAGTGCCACCTTTGAAAAAGGACCGAGATCCCCTCGGGAAATCGGTCCTTTTTCATTAAATTAAACCCTAATTGTCAATCACGCCTCTTTCGTAGGCTCTGTCGGAATCTCAAACCACTCCTCATCGCCTTCCTCAACCGTCGGGAAGCCTTCAACTGGATCGGTTTGAGTCTGAGCCGGCTTTTGGCTCTCTTCTTCGACCGCGGCAAGCTCGTTTTCATCTTCTTGAGTTTGTGGCTCAACTTCGTTTTGAGCCTGTTCAAAAGCGGCCGGCCCCATGATCTTTGCCAACGCGATTAGGTGGCGAAGGGCTTCATTGACCGCTTGACTTGAACCAAAAACGCGAGCGACATCGGCATCAAGCGTAATCAGTGCGTTACGTGACGGATTGCCAACATAGGCACGGTTGCCGCTCATGCGTCCTGCCATCGCAGCGCGAGCGCGCGGACCGGAACGCACGCCAAAGAAGTCGGTTTGAGTCAAACGGCTTTCGGGACGACGGTTAAAGCGCTTGCGATCGCCTCCTCGAGATTCAAAACGGTTATCGCGGCGCTCATAACGATCATCACGACGATCAAAACGTCGATCACTGCGACGCGGAAAATCATTGCGATCGGAACGGCCGAAACCATCACGTTCATCCATACGGCGGTCAAAACGGCGGGGGCGATCATCTCCGAGGAATCGTTCACGATGGCTGCCCGTTTCTTCCCAAGGTTTGCGCATAAAATGTCCTATCTGAAATTAATTGAGTAAAAATAAGTTACTATCGCCGTTTTGTCGGCAAAGCGCGATGATATCAGAGTTTTTCGGGTAATTGTTTGAGTTTTAAGTTTATTTTCCTTTACCCATTTCATGAGTCCAATGTTAGCCAAAGTTATTCCGGCGCATTCTTTGAAAAAAAAGCACAAACCTTTGCAAAAAAGTACCCCAACGCCCGATCGCATTGCGTTACACTATGAATAAGGGAAGGGCATTGAGCCTTGTCCCACTCTTCATAACAACAAAAAAGAGGGATTTTATGGCACAAGCATTACAAGTGACATTCCATGGCATCAGCCGTTCTGAAGCCGTTGAACAAGCTATCAGCAAAGCGCTTGACTCTTTGGTTAAATTCAATCATAACTTGGGTCCGTGCCACGCCACCATTACCCAGGAAGGCCATCAAACGATGGGGGCCTTCACGGTTCGCGTCACCATTGTTGCCTCAGGCAAGGATATCGTTGTCTCACGCACCAACAACGACGTGATGTTGGCTATCAACGAAGTGTTTGACACGTTAAGCCGCGCCGTAGGTGACGCCGCTGAAAAACGTCGTAACTATTAATCCGTTTTAAGATTATCGGGGGGCTTTCAGAAAGCCCCCTTTTTTCGTTACACTTATCAACGTTCGGCCCTGTGCGCCGACGTTTTTTGAAAGGACTATTGGAAATGCCAGCCATTGCGCGTATTGAAGAGTTGGCCCCGGAATTTGCCGCCATCCGCCGCCAGTTTCATGAACACCCTGAATTGAGCAATCAGGAATTCAAGACGGCAGAAAAAATTGCCGAGTATTTAAAGAGCTGGGGCATTGAAGTGCACACCGGCATCGGCATCACCGGCGTGGTCGGGGTGCTTAAAAACGGCGACGGAACAAAACGCATCGCCCTTCGCGCCGATATGGACGCCTTGCCTGTGACCGAAGCCAATCATTTTGCCCACGCTTCGAAGAATGTGGGGGTCATGCATGCCTGCGGCCACGACGGCCACATCACCGGCTTGCTGCTTGCGGCCCGCTATCTTGCTGAAACGCGAAATTTCAACGGAACGGTTGAATTCATTTTCCAACCCGGTGAAGAGGGCGGCTTCGGAGCTCAACACATGATCGCTGATGGCCTCATGGAAAAATTCCCTGCCGACTTTTACCTCGGCTGCCACAATTGGCCCGAAACCCCTGCAATGAAAGTGGGCATCAACAAAACGGCCATGATGGCAAGCGGCAATGTTTTCCGCATCGACATCAAGGGGCGCGGCTCGCACGGCGCAATGCCGAATCTGTCCATTGACCCGATTTTCACAGCCATTCAGATTTGCCAAGCCCTCCAAGGCATCGTCACCCGTATCAAGCGCCCCTTGGATCCGGCTGTCTTGTCAATCTGCAAAATCGAAGCCGGTACCGCCTATAACGTGGTGCCTGACACGGCCAGCATTTTCGGCACGGTTCGCACATTTGACAACAAAGTCACCGATTTATTCGAAGAGCACATGGGCAAAATCAGCGAAGAGGTCGCAAAGGCTTTCGGCGCCACGGCGACGCTGACATTCACTCGCCAATATAGTCCGGTGAAAAATACGTCCGAATGTGTTGACCGCGTTCAAGAGGCTGTCCGTGAACTCTATGGTGAAGAGACGCTACACGATCAAGAGCCGGTCATGCCTTCGGAAGACTTCGCCGACTATCTGGAAAAATGCCCTGGCGCGTTCTTCTTCGTGGGATCCGGCGACGGCTCACATCGTGAAGCAGGTCATGGTGACGGTCCGTGCTTGTTGCACAACTCCTCTTACGACTACAACGACGCTTGCTTGCCGATCGCCGCGAGCGTTTTTGCGCGCGTCACCGAAAATTACCTGAAGTAATCCAACGGATTGCTGACTGGAGTAGCCGCTCTCGATCGCTCTTGAGCGGCTATTTGTTTAGATAAAGTGGGCAGTTTGACTATTTTGAGCCCCTCGAATTTCCTCAACGGTGCCAGTGGCCACAATTTGACCTCCGGCTTTGCCGCCGCCCGGCCCCATGTCAATGATGTAGTCCGCGTTGCAAATCACATCCAAATCGTGCTCAATCACAATCACGGTCGCACCATTTTGAATGAGTCGCTCAAAAACGCCTAGCAATGTTTGAACATCAAGCGGGTGCAAACCGATCGTTGGCTCGTCAAAAACAAAAATGGTATCCGATTGTCCTTTTCCCAATTCGCCAGCCAATTTCAATCGCTGAGCTTCCCCGCCCGATAGACTTGGCGTCTCCTCCCCCAACGTCAAATACCCCAAACCCAAATCGTTAAGCACTTGCAACCGTTGCTTGACAAGCTTCATCTCGCAACAGACTCCCAACGCTTGCTCCACACTCATTTCCATCAGCTCAGGCAGCGTGAAACGCTGGCCGGACACGGTTTCGTAATGCACTTGATCAGCTTCTGGCGCGTAGCGGCTACCGCCGCAAGTCGGACAAGGAATTTGCACATCCGGCAAAAATTGCACGTCCAAATTCACGACTCCGGTCCCATCACACGCCTTGCATCGAAGTGAACCGGTGTTATAAGAAAAATCACCCGCTTTATACTGCAAAGCCTTCGCTTCAGAGGTACGGGCAAAAATTCGTCTCAGCTCGTCATGCACATTGGCATAGGTGGCGACTGTTGATCGGACGTTGATCCCAATCGGCGTGGCGTCAATGAGTTTGATAAAGCGAATGCCGGGCGCTTCAATTCCCCGTATGTGCCTCGGCAACTTTTCTCCACAAGTGAGGGCGTTTACTGCGGGAATCAGGCTTTCAAGCACTAAAGTGGTTTTGCCAGATCCAGAAACACCAGTAACCACAGTCAATCGGCCTTTCGGGAAAGTCGCTTTCAACGGTTTTACTGTGTGAATCGCTCCAGTTTGCAATGAAATACATCCCTTTTCAAAAAGCCGGGCCTTTGCCACAACGGGACGCATCCTTTTGTGTGAAGTGTTGGATAAAAAGGGCCCGATTTGTGATACCGGATTTTGTCGCAGGTCTTTAACGCTACCCTGAGCAAGCACTTTGCCACCCTTTGAGCCCGCAGTCGGCCCCATTTCAATCACCCAATCCGCCTCCGAAAGCACCTGTGTGTCGTGGTCAACCAAAATAACCGAATTGCCGTCTTTGACCAGATCCCGCATCACGCCGACAAGCCCGACAAGATTGGCGGGATGCAACCCAATCGAAGGCTCGTCCAACACGTATAAAACCCCGGTGGTTCGATTTCTGACAGCGCGAGCCAATTGCACTCGCTGACGCTCTCCGGTAGAAAGCGTGGAAGAGGCCCGATCAAGCGTGAGGTAACCCAACCCCAACTCCAAGAGTCGCCTTGCGACATCGTTAAACGCTTCAACAATATTTTCCGCCATCGGGCGCATGGGCTCTGGCATCGCACGAGGCACTCTTGCCACCCACTCAACCAAATCTGACAATGTCATTTGACAAACCTCGTCTAAAGACAATCCCATCAATTTGGGCGCCCTGGCTGCCTCACAGAGTCTGGATCCGCCGCAATCCGGACAAATGGACTCCTTCAAAAATTTCGCCACCCGCTTCATTCCCTTTTCATCTTTGACTTTGGCCAAAGCGTTTTCTACCGTGTAAATCGCGTTGTAATAGGTAAAGTCAAGTTCTCCGGCGAGCTCTGAATTCTTTGATTGGTACAAGATGTGTTTCTTCTCGGCTGGGCCATGAAACACAATGTCTTTCTCTTGAGGCGTCAACTCTTTAAACGGAACGTTTGTCCGAACCCCCATCGCGCGGCAAACATCCACCATCAAAGACCACATGAGTGAATTCCAAGGAGCCACCGCTCCCTCTTCAATGCTGAGAGTCTCATCGGGTACCAGCGTTGACAGATCAACGGTCTGAATCCGACCCGTGCCGTTGCAAGTGCGGCACGCCCCTTGACTATTAAAAGCCAACTCTTCGGCCGAAGGCGCATGAAACGTTGCTCCACATGTCGGGCAAACCAACGCGCCGCCGGCAGCCACTGCCAACGATGGAGCGACGTAGTGTCCATTTGGACAACGATGACTCGCCAACCGAGAAAACATCAATCGGATGCTGTTTAGAAGTTCTGTCGCCGTCCCAAACGTACTGCGAATCCCGGGGACCGAAGGACGCTGATGCAAAGCCAAGGCTGCCGGCACATAAAGCACTTCATCGACTTGCGCCCGAGCCGCCTGAGTCATGCGACGACGCGTGTAAGTCGAAAGGGCTTCCAGATAACGACGAGATCCCTCGGCATAAAGAACGCCCAGTGCCAGCGACGACTTGCCGGAACCGGATACGCCGGCGATGCCCACTATACGATTTAACGGAATATCCACATCGATATTTTTCAGGTTATGCACCCGAGCGCCACGTACTTTGATTGATTCAACCATTTTCAACTCGACAAACCGAACGGTTTTTCAAGCTTATCTCGATTTACAGAATTTGGCGACCATCGCTCCTTGAGTTTGACTATTGCGATCATTGAGAAAATCATTCGCTTGATCCGATCGCTAAGGCTAAAATCATCTCGCACTCTTTTGTTGTGATTACTTTTGCTTGCTTTGTGATGACCATGGATCAAAACATCAAAATCTTCGGCGCTAAACAAAACAATTTAAAAAATCTCAATGTGGAATTTGAAACCGGCAAAATCACGGTGGTGACGGGTGTTTCCGGTTCTGGCAAATCCTCTTTGGTGTTTGACACGTTGTACGCCGAAGGGCAACGTCGCTATGTCGAGACATTTAGCCCATACGCCCGACAGTTTCTTGACCGCATGGATCGTCCTCAAGTTGATCGCATTGAGGGGGTCCCGCCCGCTATTGCCATTGATCAAACCAATCCGGTTCGCACCTCACGCTCAACCGTCGGGACGATGACCGAAATCAATGACCATCTCAAACTTTTTTTTGCACGAGAAGCGACACTTTTTTGCGCTCATTGTGGCAACCCCGTCCGAGCCGACACGCCGAGCAGCATCTACGAAACGGTTCAGAAACGGGCCAAAGATCTCGGTGATCCACGCCTTTTTGTCACCTTTAGTCTTTTTATCCCGGCGACTCTTTCCGTAGACTCGGCCAAACAGACTCTGGACAGTCAGGGATTTACGAAAATCTACTCTCAACATCAGGCGAAGGAAGGGACGACCCTGGAAGTTGTTGCCGACCGTTTCCGGGCGTCGCGTGCAACCAAACCACGAATGATCGAAGCATTTGAGACTGCGCTTAAATTCGGCAAGGGACGACTCGCTATTTACGCTGAATCGGACGACGAAACACAATGCTGGCGCTTTTCAGAAAAACTGTCTTGCGACGATTGCGATAGGGATTACCACAAACCGACAGATGCGACCTTTAGTTTCAACTCGCCGCTGGGCGCTTGTGAAACCTGTCGGGGTTTCGGCCGAGTCATTGGTGTTGACTACTCGCTGGTGATTCCCGATGAGTCACTTAGCCTTAAGGACGGCGCCGTCAAACCCTGGATGACCAAAACCAATCGTCCCTGCTATGAAGACATGCTCAAGTTCGCCCGTAGGGACCATATTCGAGTGGACATCCCTTACCGGGATCTTTCGGAAGATGAAAAATCTTGGCTCATCAACGGAGAGCCTGGGTGGAAAGGCAACTGGAATAAACAGTGGTACGGCATTAAGCATTTTTTTGAATGGCTTGAGAGCAAGGCCTACAAAATGCATGTGCGAGTTCTTCTGTCGCGATATCGCAATTACCAAGAGTGCCCCGATTGTCATGGGGCGAGACTTAAACCCGAAGCGCTTTTGTGGCGCGTGGGCTCGATCAACGCCGCCCATGTGGCGACGGATGGCTTACCGTTTAAACGGCATAAACCTCACGGCGCCACTTATAGCGATGAAACTCTTAATGCGTTGCCGGGGCTGAATTTATATGATTTGATGCGCTTGCCTCTGTCACGACTTCTCGCCTTTTTTGAGACCATTGCAACAGAAAAGACATTTGATGAAGCCGGGCGAATGATCGTCGATGAAATTCTCACACGGTTACGCTACCTGGTTGATGTGGGTGTCGGCTACCTCACTTTGGATCGTCAAAGCCGAACGCTCTCCGGTGGAGAGGTGCAACGGGTCAACCTGACGACCGCCCTGGGAACATCGCTTGTCAACACGTTGTTTGTGCTTGATGAACCTTCCATCGGCTTGCACCCTCGGGACATGGACCGCATCAACCACGTCATGGCGCGCCTTAGAGATAGCGGCAATACCTTGGTTGTCGTTGAGCATGATCCCCAGGTTATGCTCTCGGCCGACACGATTTACGATATGGGGCCGGGACCGGGTGAAAAAGGTGGGGAAATTGTCTTTAAAGGCAATCCCAAAGAACTTGTCAACGCTGACACATTGACCGGCCAATACTTATCGGGGCGACGCCGTGTATTGGCGTCGGACGCGCACCGCAAAGCGGGACCCTTGAGCGAGATGTTGACTATTACGGGAGTGAGCGATCATAACCTGAAAAACATCACCGCTCATTTCCCGATCGGATTGATGTCAGTGGTCACTGGCGTATCGGGCTCGGGCAAATCGACCCTCATAGAAAACGTTTTGGTTCCCGCTCTTTTAAAGAAAAAAGGCTTGCCAACCGAAGCTCCCGGCGCATTTAAAGAAATCTTGAACACAGACAAAATCCAAGCGGTTCATTTTATCGACCAATCGCCGATCGGGAAAACCACGCGTTCGAACCCATCGAGTTACGTCGGCGCTTTTGATGCCATTCGACAACTATTTGCCACCACAGACACCGCAGCAGCCCGAGGCTACACGGCGGGAACTTTTAGCTTTAACTCCGGCGACGGTCGTTGTCCTGTTTGCGGCGGCAACGGCTTTGAACACATCGAAATGCAATTTTTGTCAGACGTGTACCTGCGTTGCTCGGCTTGTAACGGAACACGCTACCGCCCCGAAATTCTTGAGGTGACAATTGAGCGGCATGGGAAAAGTCTCAATATTGCCCAAATACTGGACTTATCCGTATCTGAAGCTTGCGACTTTTTTTCAGAGGACAAAGCGGTCTTATCCCGCTTGCAACCCCTCAGAGAGGTGGGGCTGGATTACATCCGTCTTGGGCAACCCGTGCCGACCTTGTCAGGCGGCGAAGCTCAGCGACTCAAAATCGCCGGATTTTTAGCCGAAAAGAATTCACAAGCGAGTAAAAATGATCTTTTCATTTTTGATGAACCAACCACAGGATTGCATTTTGACGACATCGACAAATTAATGCGTTCACTTCAGGAGCTGGTTGATCGCGGCAACACCGTTATTGTGATTGAGCATAATCTAGATGTGATCAACTGCGCTGACTGGATTATTGATCTGGGGCCCGATGGCGGTGAAAATGGCGGTCGTGTCATTGTCGAGGGAACCTTGGAGACGTTGCTGGAAAATCCGCGCTCTCACACGGCCCGGGCGCTGGCAAGCTATCGGGAAACGCTCAACCGTCAAAAAGCTTCCCCTTATTTCACGGAAACGACTGCGCCTCGAGAATCCGCTAAAGCGACAATCCCGCATGACGTCATCGCCATCAAGGGCGCGAAAGAGCACAACCTCAAAAATATTTCCGTGGATATTCCTCACAATCGATTCACCGTGGTAACCGGCGCCTCAGGCTCCGGCAAATCCACCCTGGCTTTTGACATTGTGTTTAAGGAAGGGCAACGCCGCTACCTTGAGTCGCTTAACGCTTACGCAAGAAGCATTGTTCAGCCGGCGAGCAAACCCAATGTTGACAGTATCACCGGCATTGCTCCAACGGTCGCCATTGAGCAACGCACCTCCCGCGGCGGACGCAAATCCACTGTGGCCACGATGACAGAGCTCTATCACTTTTTACGACTCCTTTACGTTAAACTCGGTCATCAATATTGTCCTGATTGCAACGTGGAAGTTGCCCCCAAGTCGTTTGCGACGATTTTCTCTGAGGTGCTAACTCGCTTTAAAGGTCAGTCGCTCTGGGTCTTAGCTCCCCTTGTGACTCGGCGCAAAGGCATCTACACCGATCTGGCCAAGTGGGCACTCAAAAAAGGATATAAAGAACTCCGGGTGGACGGGAAATTTGTCAGCACGGAAAAATTCCCTAAGCTAGCTCGTTACAAAGACCACACCATTGAATTGCCTGTTGCGTCGCTTGACGTGTCTTCTGAAAACGAAAATCATGTGAAACGCGCGCTTCAAGAAGCCATCACGATCGGCAAGGGCGTCCTATCCGTTCTGACTGAAAAAAACGAAGAAATCATCTTTTCGACCCATCGTTCCTGCCCGGTTTGCGGGCGAAGTTTCCCGGAGCTGGATCCGCGCCTATTTTCTTACAACTCCTCCATGGGGTGGTGCCCGACTTGCTTTGGCACCGGTCAAATCATCGAAGGTTTCGATGAAAATGCCACCGGAGAGGAGCGTGCTTGGGTAGATGCGCCGGCAAAAACTTGTCCGACCTGTCACGGAGAACGCCTAAACGATATTGCTCGTGCTGTGCGTTTTGCCGGACTTTCTATTTCTGAAGTGGCCCACAAAACTGTTCGTGAAGCACGAGAATTCTTCGACACATTGACGCTTTCCGGACGTGAAGCCGACATTGCCGAAGACGCGCTCAAAGAGATTCGCTTGCGCCTAGCGTTTTTGGAAAAAGTCGGGTTAGGCTACCTCACGCTGGATCGTTCTTCCCCTAGCCTTTCAGGCGGTGAAGCGCAACGAATCCGCTTGGCATCGCAACTTGGGTCAAATCTACAAGGCGTTTGTTACATTCTGGACGAGCCTACGATCGGCTTGCACCCACGAGACAATCGTAAATTGCTTGATTCCCTCAAAGCCCTCGTTGACAAAGGGAACACCCTCTTAGTTGTGGAACACGACGAAGATACCATTCGAGAGGCTGATTACGTGATTGATATCGGACCGGGAGCCGGTGTTCGAGGTGGTGAAGTCATTGCTAAGGGAACCGTAAAGGACATCATGAAAAATAAACGTTCCTTAACGGGGCAATACTTAACGCATCCGATTGAGCATACCTTCGTGCCGCACCGATTAATCAATGCTCAAACCCAGTGGCTCACCGTTAAGAAACCCCATTTAAACAATTTACGAGCCGCTCAAATCGCCATTCCGTTGGAACGGTTGACGGTACTCACCGGTGTCTCCGGTTCCGGGAAAAGTAGCTTCGCCCGAGGGGTTTTGCTTCCTGTTTTATCAGAAACACTTTCAAAAAAGAAACCGTACCAAGGCGAGCTTTGTGAAGGAATTGAGGGCCTGGAGCAAATTGATCGCGTGCTTGAGGTGGATCAGACGCCGATCGGGAAAACACCTCGCTCCTGCCCTGCGACCTATATTGGCTTTCTCGATACAATCCGCAAGATTTATGCGGCTACCAACGAGGCGCAAGCCAGAGGCTATGGCATTTCGCGTTTTTCTTTCAACATGAAAGGCGGCCGGTGTGAACTTTGCGAGGGACAAGGGATGAGAACCATTGAAATGAACTTCCTGCCCGATGTCAAAGTGCCTTGTGAAGCTTGCAACGGGTTACGCTATAACCCGGAAACATTGGAAGTGCTCTGGAAAGGGAAATCCATTGGTGAGGCCCTCGCCATGGACGTGGACGAAGCAGTGGACTTTTTCAGCACGCAAAGCAGTGTCGCTCACGCTCTCAAACTCATGCAAGATGTTGGCCTCGGCTACTTAAGCCTTGGCCAGCCTTCTCCGACCTTGTCTGGAGGGGAAGCGCAACGAATCAAATTGGTAACCGAGCTCATTAAAGCCCGCGACGACATCAAGCGACGGGGTTATCGAGCACCTAAAACCATATACATTCTTGATGAGCCAACCGTGGGCTTACATATGTCCGACGTTGAAAAACTCATTGCTGTTTTACACCGGTTAGTTGACGCCGGCAACACAGTGGTTGTGATTGAACACAACCTAGATGTGATGGCACAAGCGGATTGGATCATCGATATGGGACCCGAAGGAGGCGATGGGGGTGGACAAGTGGTTGCTTGCGGCACACCTGCGCAATTGCTTGAAAAAAGCACCTACACCGGCAAAGCGCTTTCGGAATTTAAAAAATCCCACGATGCCTTAAATTGAAGCGGATAAGAGGTAGGTAAATATTTTACCTACCGTCCTTACGGCCATTTACCCTACCGGTTTCAGTTGGCAGGTTTCACATTAACGTTTTTCCACATACCACATACCGATCATTGCCAATATCAGCATAAAGATCGTCGGCACCATCGCCACAACGAGCGGTGGCCAAGTGTTAAGCATGCCGATGTACGAGAAGAGATTGTTAACGGTATAGAACGTTAAGCCAATCATCACACCTGCAAAAATCTTGATACTAACCCCACCCGAACGGGTATTCATGTAAGCGAAAGGCATAGCCAAGGCAATCATGACCAAAATTGCGATCGGGTAAAAGGCTTTATTCCAGAGAGCAATTTCATAACGTCCGGATTGCTGTTGACTTTGCTCTAAGTGCGACACATAGCGTGCCAAACCCCGCATGGACATATTTTCAGGTTTGAGCATCATCACGCTGAAAATGCTCGGATCAATTTGGGTATTGAGCATCATCCGCACTGGAGATCCGATTCGAATACGTTCAAGAATGGGCGTCTGACTCAAATCGGTCAAAACGGGGAAACGAGTCGTCACGGACTTTTGCAAAAGCCACCCCTGACCATTCACATAGTTCCCTGTATCGGCAGTGATAATTTCCGTCAAATGCTGATCTTTGTCGAAATCAAAAACCCGCCAAGTCAAAGCTTCCTGTGTGGGTGTCATGGCCTTGACGTTGATATAACGGATTTCCCGGCCACCATCCGGTCCTGTCGTGACCTCTCGCACCCAAGCCCCGGTAGACGAGCCTCGGATGTTCATATTATGGTGTTCAATCGCAGCCCGATATTCCCGAGAATAAGCGTCTGACGGGGGCGCGATAAATTCACCGAAAGCGTAGGTAAAGATCATTAATATGATGCCTGGCACCATCAAAATAGCCGCCAAGCGCACCGGACTTAAACCCGCCACACGTAAAATCGTGAACTCTGAGCGAGCCGCCCATTGGCTCATCACAAACACGGCGCCCAATAACGCAGCGATTGGCATCACCTCATAGATGCGCATCGGCAAGCTCAAGCCCGTGATGATAAAAGCATCCAACAACCCGTATCGGCTACCGATCCGCCCCATTTGACCAATTAAATCAAAGAAGGCAAAAAGGGCGACAAGGGCCAAAAGCACAAAACCGGTCGCCTGCAAAATCTCTTTGGTTAAGTGTCGGGTGATGACTTTCATTTGACTTTCCCCCTGGCACGCCAATAACCGATCGTTAACCAGACCGGAACCCAACGTTGCATAATCGTTCGCCGCAAGAAGAGAACCAAGGCAAAAAGTGAAAAAGCGCCATTAAGCACAATTAACGCGACCGGCAAGGACATCGTCTGTTGCCGCACCCAAGTTTCACCCACACTAATACCGTTAAGGTACAAAACGAAAAGCAATAGCGCAACAACCATGTTAAGGCTTCGGCCGGCGCGAGGATTCGTAAAAGATAATGGAATCGCTATTAAAATCAGATTTAGGGCGGCAATTGGCCATGAAATTCGCCAGAAAAGTTCCGCTTTGACTTCCGGATCGTTCAAGTGAGCCATGAGCATAGGCAGGGGCTGTGTATCAACCTCAGTCATCTGGATAGCGCGCTCGGGCTTTACATCAATGCGCAACGCGTAGGTCTCAAAGTCCGTGATACGATATTCGCTTGAGCCGGCTGACGCTTCATAACGCCGACCGTCATGTAGGACAACATAGCGGTCCCCATCCTCATTGACAAAAATATTACCACTATCGGCCACTACGACCATTTGTTTATCGGTTCGGGTCTCTGTTAAAAAAACATTCTTAACAGATAAACCATCATCAGAAACTTCTTCAATAAAAAAGACTTGATCGCCACCACTAATTTCGGTAAATCGCCCTGGCGCCAATCGCTCGACATCATCACGTTGAGCATAGACCTCGCGATTCATGTTGCTTTGTCCCTTAGCCCAAGGAGAAATCACCACAGACAAAGCGGCAATCAAAATAATAATAGGAATACTGAAACGAAGGACCGGACGAATCCATGCGGTTAAGCTAATGCCTCCCGATGAAAACCAAACCACCATCTCGCTATCAAGCCAACTTCGCGTGAGGGTCATTAAAACTGCAATAAAAAGCGATACTGCGAGCAATGGGGCTAAATTGACAAGAGCCTGGTAAACCACCATTTCAACAACAGTACCGCTGTCAATACGACCACCAGCTGCCATTCCGAGAATACGAACCAACCCGATTGTGAGCACAATCGAGAAGATCACTGTAAAAACAGCACCCGCAGTGTTTGCGAGTTCGGAGACGAGCGAACGTCGAAAGATCATCAAAATCCCTTTACAAACGGGAGGACAAAACAATACCTGAATTATTTTATCGCAAATAGGTTCCATCACCGTGATAGATAACAGAACATTACGAAAAAGCCCCGAAATCACATGACTTCGGGGCTTTTCAATTGGGGAGCCAGGCAATGTCCTACTTTCACTGGAAATACAACCAACTATCATCGGCGCTAAGGCGTTTCACTGTCCTGTTCGGAATGGGAAG
>DVNR01000031.1 GCA_018714205.1 Candidatus Aphodousia faecipullorum | reverse complement strand
GTTCGACTTGCATGTGTAAAGCATGCCGCCAGCGTTCAATCTGAGCCAGGATCAAACTCTTGAGTTCAATCTCTGTTTGGCAATTCTCATTGCCGTCGCACTCATCAGAATTTCCAGAGAAACATCTTGTGTTTCGTCTTTCATTCACTCTGAGCACCTGATATTTAAAGTTTTCTAGAAAAGCCGAAGCTTCTCTTGGTTGCCTTCAACTACCAGATACTCACGCTTATCGGTTCGTTGATCAATTTTTAAAGAACACGCTCTTTCGAGCTGACGAAGTTGAGAATTATAAGATTCTTTTTCTTCGTGTCAAGGCCTTCAGAAAAATTCTTTTTTGTTTTTCTTTGGCCCGCTGCCTTTTGATCGGCAGGGTTGAGAATTATGCCGAAGCCTCATTCTCTTGTCAAGTCGTTTTCAAAAAATCTTTTCAATCCCGACCTGGCTTTTTCGCTCTGACGCTCATCGCATCGCAGCGGAGTCGGTATTTTAAGAACCGTTTCCCGTTTGTCAAATCATCCGCTGAAATGATTCGGGGAGGCTACCGCCTCCCCATCTTTTGATCTCGCAAATTAAGACAGTTCTTTCATCAAAGCATCAATGCCTTCTTGAGCATCCATAACCAATCCGTAGTCTGCCACTTCAAAAATTGGCGCCTCCGGGTCACTATTGATAGCCACCACAACTTTCGCATCCTTGATGCCAGCGATATGTTGCATTGCTCCTGAAATACCCACAGCAATGTAGAGGTCCGGTGCGATGATCTTACCGGTTTGCCCCACCTGCCAGTCATTGGGGCACCAACCCAAGTCCACAATGGCTCGAGTCGCGCCAACAGCCGCTTTGAGTTTATCGGCTAATTGAATCAGTTTTTGAAAACCGGCCTCATCACCTAAACCACGCCCTCCGGCCACTACAATGCGCGCAGTCTGCAACGCCGGGCGATCTGTCTTAACCGCTTCAAAACTCACCTTGCGGGTTTTCATGGCTTCTGGCATCGGATCGCACAGGACAACTTGGGCGTTGCCACTTTTTGAGACCGGATCAAATGCCGTCGCACGAATACTGGCGACCTTTATCGGTTCTTCATTTCTGACTGTCACTTCAATGGAACCGGCAAAAATCGGACGCACGAAAGTCTCAGCGTCAACGACCGCAATCACATCACTTAACGGCGCCACATCAAGACTTGCAGCAACACGAGGCATCACGCTTTTACCCATTGAGCTTGACTCAAAGAAAATATGCGAATAATTTGATGCCTTGACGGCCACAGCTTTTGTGAGCGATTCGCTTAGGATATTTTCGCCGTCTTCAGGGTTGACAAAAACCGTCCCGACGCCATCCAATGACGCAGCCTCGTCAACGGCCTCCTGAGCTTGACCTAAAAGAAAAAGATCAACTGCCTTCGCCGCTTTTTGTGCTGCCGACACCAATGACGGCACACTCGCTTTGAGTCGACCCGCACTGACTTCTGCGATAACCAATGCACGCATATTCATCCCCTACAGTACCTTAGCTTCGGTTTTAAGCTTTGAGACCAATTCAGCCACACTGTCCAAAATTTGACCTTTTTTCTCTTTTTTAGGCTGGGCGTAGCTCAGCGGCTTTAACCGCGAAAGCGCCTGTACGCCTAAAGCAGCTAGCTCCAGCGTTTCAACCGGTTTTTTCTTAGCTTTCATCATATTCGGCAAAGTGACATAACGCGGCTCTGCCAGTCGAAGATCGGCCGTCACAACAGCCGGCAACTTCACGGCCACTGTCTGCACTCCACCATCGACTTCCCGAGTGACCATCGCTTCGCTACTATCGGTCACTTCCAACTTGGAAGCAAAGCTCGCCTGAGGAATACCACAGTAGGTCGCCAGCATTTGGCCCACTTGATTTGCGTCGTTATCAATTGCTTGCTTACCAACCAGTATCAAATCGGGCTTTTCACGTTCGACAATTTTTGTCAACGTTTTAGCAACTTCCAATGGTTGAACATGTTCCTCAGTTAAAACATGAATTCCGCGATCAGCGCCCATCGCCATGGCAACACGTAACGTATCCAAACTTTTTTGTGGACCAATCGTCACGGCGACCACTTCTTGAGCGACACCCTTTTCCTTTAACTGCACCGCACATTCAGTGGCGATTTCATCAAAAGGATTGATTGACATTTTGGCAGCTGCCGTATCCGGCAACCCCGCCTCATTCAGGCGTACCTTGACGTTGTAATCCACAACGCGCTTGACTGCGACTAAAACTTTCATTTTTTTACCAATATGAAGCAAATTCGGAAATTATACGTTAATGCGAGCAATTCGCATTAAGCGGTCCTTAAGCTCAAAACTCATCATCGTCTCGGCGGTCATCGGTCAAACGCTCCGCCCAACCAGCGCTTGCCAATGCAGTTTTAAGAACTTGTGTTCCAGTCGCTTCAAAAGCGGCTGGATCTGACAAGGTTCGTCGATAAAAGCGAGCCCCAGCTAGCCCGGTTAAAAGTCCTATCATGGCTTTCGCTGTCGCGCGGATTGTGTGAACATCTTTTGGCGCTTCGCGCTCCAGGTACCGGGTCATGACCTCAATGATTTCTTCCCGTGAAAGAATCGGATGATTATCTTCGAACAACCGAGAGTCAACCTCACTTAAGACCCAAGGAGTCTTATAGGCTGCGCGTCCCATCATCACACCATCCACGTTTTCCAATAGGCTTTCTGCGGTATTTAAATCCGAAATTTCACCGTTAATTACGATCGTAGCCTCTGGAAAATCTTTTTTAAGCGCAAAAGCCACCTCTCGTTTCAAAGGCGGAATTTCACGATTTTCCTTAGGACTAAGGCCCTTTAACCAAGCATTACGGGTATGAACAATGAACGTTCTCACACCAGCTTCAAAAACCGTACCGACGAAATTCTGCACGAATCCGTAGTCTTCGATTTTATCGATGCCGATTCTGTGCTTTACTGTCACATCAAGACTGGTCGAATCAAGCATGGCCTTACAGCAATCGGCCACTAAGTTCGGTTCCTGCATTAAACAAGCGCCGAAAGAACCACGCTGAACTCGTTCGCTGGGGCAACCACAATTGAGATTGATTTCATCATAGCCCCAGTCCTGAGCAAGCTTTGCGCAACGAGCCAAATCGTTCGGATCACTGCCACCTAACTGTAAAGCAACAGGATGTTCTTCTTCGTTGAATCGCAAATGTCTTTCAACATCACCATAAATCAGCGCTCCGGTTGTAACCATCTCGGTATACAACCTCGCGTGCTTGGATAATTGGCGATGAAAAAAACGGCAATGCCGATCTGTCCAGTCAAGCATGGGCGCAACACAGAAGCGCCAAGGATTTTGTTGTGTCATAAATACAAAAGCCACCGTCGCGTCGCAAGCGGCGCCCGAGTGGCTTTAAAAAATATTAATAGGCCAAAACGATTATTGAATTTGGACGTAATCGCGCAAGCGTTCAGCAAATTCGGGACTACGCAACTTGCGAATCGCAGCACTTTCAATTTGACGGACACGCTCACGGGTTAACCCCATTGAACGCCCGACTTCCTCTAGCGTGTGGTCGTGGCTTGTTCCAATGCCATAGCGCAAACGAAGAACCGTTGCCTCACGCTCTGTCAATCGATCCAACGACTTACGGATTTCTTCTTCCATAGCCGTCACCATAAACCGGCGCTGTGGATCAAGCTCCTCATCTCCGCGAACAAAATCCAATTTCGTGGCGTCTTCATCATCGCCAATCGGAGCATCGATGGATTCCACTCCACGCATGGCCTGAATTAATAGCTGAACCTTTGAAAGCGGGACTCCGGAAAGTTCAGCCAACTCATTATCCGAGGGTTGCTTGCCATTTTCCTGCAGATACTTCTGCTTGATACGACGGATCTTATTGTAGGATTCAGTCATGTGAACCGGAATACGGATCGTATTGCCGTAGTCAGCGACAGCGCGCGTTACAGCCTGACGAACCCACCACGTCGCATAAGTTGAAAACTTATAGCCACGACGGTATTCAAACTTGTCAACCGCTTTCATCAAACCGAGGTTGCCTTCCTGAATCAAATCAGGCATAGCCAAACCACGATTGACATAGCCCTTTGCAATCGAAATCACCAACCGAAGATTGGCCTCGATCATCTTGGCTTTCGCTTTGGACAAGCTTGCTTGAGCGACAGTCATTGATCGATGCAAATCGCGCTGTTCAGCGATCGGCAAACTAGCTTCCACAGCAAGGGCTTGAAGTCGAGCTTGCAGCTCTTGGAAAACACCGCTCTGGCGAGCTAGGGCGTCGCTCCATGGTTGACCGGACTGAACCTCATCCTCAAACCACATCGGATCCGTGCAGCGCTGATTAAAGCCCTGCACAAAGTGTTCCTGAGGCATATGGGCTTTATTGACCAACACATCTCGCATGGCGTACATCGTATCGGTCACCTTTGTCATATGTTCAGCTAACAAATCGGCCAAATGGGTAACCGTTTTCACCGAGAAACGAACAATCGAAAGCTCATCGTTAATATGCTTGCGTGCGCGATTGAACTCATTGATTCGCTTGGGATCGCCAAAGCATTCGCGCATAGACTCCAGGTAACCGCCCAAACGATCAAACATCTCAAGGGCGCGCTCTTTCATCTCGTTGAGCTGTTCAACAGTCATTGCCGCTGCACCAATATCGGTGTTGAGGTCTCCGGAATCATCTTCCATTTCCTCCTCAGCCACGTCAGTGAAACCGTCAATCACATTGTCAATCGTTTCTGATCCATCGCGCACTTTTTGCGCGAGATTCAACAACTCTTGAATCGAAAGCGGAGACATCAAAACGACCTGCACCAAACGAGCTCGGTGTTGTTCGATGCTTTTGGCAACTTCAATTTCACCTTCGCGAGTGAGTAGCTTATGGCTACCGACACCACGCAAGTAAGCGCGCAATGGATCTTTTGACAAACCAGCGGATTCTTCCGGCGTCAAAATGGTTGCCGCGTCTTCTTCATCGATATCGTCATCGACTGTTGCTTGTTGCTCGGCCAAAAGCGCCATCGTGTCTTCGTCCGGCGCCTGATCAAACACCTGCACACCGAACCGCCCTAAGCCAAGCGTGATTTCCGTAAGCGCTTCTTCGCTACGCAAAGCACTTTCAGGTAATAAGTCATTGATTTCTGCAATCGTCACCCAACCACGGGAACGACCGACACGAACCAATTGGCGATATCCGTTTTCTGCGCCCTCTTCTTGCACCGGCTGAGCTGGCATCAGATCCAACAGCGCATCTTTACGCTTTTTAGCCCCTTTTTTCGTTTTTTCGGTACTAATTGGCGCATATTCGTCACCGCTGAAGCCGTCGTCATCATCACCATCGGCCAATTGCTCGATTTCCTCAATTTGGTCCTCGAGCTCTTCAGCATCATCAGCCTCTTCGGCATACTCATTGGCGGGCTCTTCCAAACGGAGCTCGCCTTTTAATTTCATATCGAGATTATCACGAGATTGAAGCCAACGATCGAGCTGTTCATCCTGAACATCCAACTCATCATCCGTTACGTCAATGAAAAGGTCATCGTCCTTGACTTGAGACTTCGCCTTCTTCGCACGAGACGCGGATTTCGTGGCTTTAGCAGTTGCTTTCGTCATAATTACGTCGTTCTTGAAAATCGGCCAGGAAAACTTTGTGCAGTTAAACGCCTCTCAAATTCAAAGCACACCTCGCTTTGCCTCACGGACCCTTCGTCCATTACCCAATCGCTTTATGGGTAAAACCATCAACCAGCATTTACGATAGTGTGAAAATGAAAAAAAGAGGACTCCGCTCTAAAATTTCCAATCAGACCGATATGTTTTCATCTGTGAAGCACCGAAAGGAAATTATTCCGCTACGGCACTCCGCTTTTATCCATATCCAGAGAATCACACAAACAGCCGTGTTCCCTATTTTTGCCGAAGCACGAGGATTTTCACTTTCCCTCGCCGAATCGGTACAATATAAGACAACATTCTTTTGAGCAGTTTGACCTGTCGATAGACAGGTTGTGTGTTGTTATTGCTAAAACAACCTTTGGTACCTACTGCAAACTGTTTAAGATACACGAAAATAAAAGGCTCGGGTGTTTTTTTATACCGAGCCTTTTGTTTTGTTGATTTAAATCAAATCAATAGTGCTTAAGAGGAGCCTCTGAATCCAGAAATCCTCTTAGTTTATTCGCGCGACTGGGGTGGCGAAGCTTCCTCAACGCTTTAGCTTCGATCTGACGAATTCTCTCACGCGTCACCACGAATTGTTTACCCAAGTCTTCCAAAGTGTGTTCAGTGCTGGTGTCAATTCCATAACGTAGCATCAGAACTTTAGCCTCGCGAGGAGACAGGGATGCCAGCACTTCATGAATCACTTGCTTTAAATTCTGCTCTTGAGCAACTTCCAGTGGACTTTGCGTATTTTTATCTTCAATAAAATCGATTAAATGCGAATCGTCTTCATCGCCCACAGGGGTATCAATCGAAACCGGCTCCCGACGCGCGCGCATTACGGTCCGTACTCTTTCCACGCTTAGACCCACAGCGTTTGCCAAATACTCAATACTCGGCTCTTTTCCGTGTTCCTGTTGATATTCACGCTGTAGACGCAAAATTTTATTGGTGGTCTCCACCATGTGAACCGGAATGCGAATCGTCCGAGCTTGATCGGCCAACGCGCGAGTAATCGCCTGACGTATCCACCAAGTGGCATAGGTTGAAAATTTATAACCGCGACGGTACTCGAACTTATCGACTGCCTTCATGAGGCCAATATTGCCCTCTTGGATCAAGTCTAGGAACTGCAGTCCACGATTAAGATAATGCTTGGCGATGGAAATCACCAAACGCAAGTTTGCGTTAATCATCGCATTTTTAGCATCCTGCACTTCCTTTTCAGCTTGGCACATTTTGGTATAAAGCTCGCGCAATCGCGGCAAAGGCAAACGCACTTCTCCCAAGAGAGCCCGGTAATCAGACTGCAATGTTTTTAGCGAAGTGAGGCTCTTCGCAACCGCTTGCGCATAAGGTTTTTCAGAAGACACTAGACGATCAAGGATCTGATCATCAGTTGCCATCAACTTAAAGACCTGATTGAATTCCGCCCGTGGCATCCCCGCCACATCCACAAGTAACCGAGATGCACTCGACTGCAAACGTCGAAAAGCCTCTGCTTTGTCGTGCAATAGATCGGATAACATCCGAACCGTTCCCGCAGTGAACCGTAGAGCTGAAAGTT
>DVNR01000030.1 GCA_018714205.1 Candidatus Aphodousia faecipullorum | reverse complement strand
TTAAAAAAAGTCGTCCAACTTGCCATAAAAGGTCTATGATGAAATTTGAAAGCGGGCAAAAATGGATTGTCTCTTTTGTCGTTGCTTTCGTTTTTAGGATATTTTTATGAATTCCGGTACTGTCAAATGGTTCTCGGATGCCAAGGGTTATGGATTCATTATCCCGGACGGTCAGGACTGCGAAGTCTTCGTGCACTTCAGGGCTATTGAAATGCCCGGTCGCAAGACCTTGCAAACCAACCAACGAGTTGAGTTTGAATTCGAACAATCCGAGCGCGGATTACACGCCACGCGTGTTATTCCTTCACCGACAAAGGCCAGTGCTTCGAGTTAGGAGACTTGGGTAAAGTGTCTGCGGACTACTTGTTTTTGCCAGCGCAAAAAGCTGCGGGTCTACGTTTCAAGACTTGGACCTGCAGTTTTTTTATCACTCTTTTTCTCACAGTCGTGTTAACACCCCGTTTTTGCCAAGCTGAGACCATTCAGGTCGGTACGGAAACACTTTCCGTGCAATTGGCTCAAACACAAGAAGAGCAAACACGTGGGCTTCAAGGTGTAGCTCATATAGGCGAACATCAGGGTATGCTTTTTGTGTTCCAAGAACCAGAACGCGTCTGCATGTGGATGCACAAAGTGCCCATTGACCTTGATGTAGGCTTTTTCGACGAAGATGGGCTCCTTGTAGCCATCTCAACCATGAAAGCGCAAACTCGCACAACGCATTGTGCTCCCACTGCAATTCGATTTGCCCTGGAAACCCGCGCGCACTGGTACAAGGATCATCAAATTAAACTTGGAACCCAGTTAAAAAGGATACCGAAATAGGTATCCTTTTAGACAGAGCTTGAACTGCCAATGATTAGCGGGCAGCGTAATAATTCTTCGCCACAAAGCCCCAATCAATCAGATGATCAAAAAGAGCCTTCACGTAATCGGCGCGTGCATTGCGGTAATCAATGTAATAGGCGTGTTCCCATACATCAACCACCAAAAGCGGCGTGTCGTCAGAAGCCAAGGCCGTGCCGGCGTTGCTCGTATTGACGATCTTTAACTCTTTAGTTGGCGTGAGCACCAACCAAGTCCAACCCGAGCCGAAATTGCCAACAGCGGAAGCCAAGAATGCTTCACGGAATTTCTCATAGGACCCCCAAGTTTCTTCAATACGGTGCGACAATTCACCGCCAGGCTCTTTTTCCCCTTTGTTCGATAAGCACATCCAATAGAATGTGTGGTTCCACGCCTGAGCTGCGTTGTTGAAAATCGCTTGATTCACGCCTTCGCTGGCCAAAACGATTTCTTCGAGCAACATATGTTCAAAAGGCGTGCCTTTGATCAATGTGTTAAGTGTGCTCACGTACGTTTGGTGATGTTTGCCATAGTGATATTGCAGAGTCTCTTCCGACAAAGCCGGGGCCAATGCGTTCAGCGGGTACGGCAAAAGTGGTAATTGAGCGGACATCTCTCTCTCCTTACTTTTCTAAAAAATCTTTTTCAAAATAATGAACATCGCTAATCTTACCGTAAGCTTCACCATCAGACCACCGAATGTGGACGTTTTGCCCGGATTTTATTTGCCGTGCCTCGCGTAATAGACAACCGGACGGATCAGTCACATAGGTATAGCCTTTTTTCAAAATAGCGCAAGGGCTTACCTCTTCTAAAAGTGTTGCGAATGAACGCCATTGACTTGTTTGTTCCTTTAATCTCGACTGTAAAAACGTCTCAAGCTGTATCTGCCAACTCTGCAGTTTCTGAGTCTGAACACCAAGAAGCGCTTTGGGGCTCGTCAAAGCGCTACCTAGTTCAGCCACTTTCATTTGACGATCCTTAAATGACAATACCCATTTTTGGTGCAGCTCAATTTTCGCGACCTGTGCGTGTTCCGAAGCCCGCCGCAATCGCTCAGTAAATAAAGAGTTCAATAAGCTCTTTATGTAGCGATAGCGTTCAACCTCATGGTGCAAACGGTCCTGAGGATGTTGCAAACTGGCTCTTGCCCAATCCAGTCGTTGAGCCTCTTCGTTGTAGCGGCGAAACCAGGCATCCGTGAGCATCTTGCGTTCTGTTTGTATTTCTGACAACAAAACAGAAAGTCGTTCCGTTGCATGTTCAGCTGCAGCGGTTGGTGTTGCGGCTCGAAAATCAGCCACCCAGTCGGCGATGGTGACATCGGATTCATGTCCTACGCCAACGATCACCGGCGTGTTTAATGATGCTAACGTGCGGGCTACCGCTTCTTCATTAAAAGCCCAAAGATCTTGCAAAGAGCCTCCCCCTCGCACCAGCAGTATCACATCGGCCAAAGAGCTTTCATCAGCGGCCTTGAGCGCGCGAATAATTTCTGCTGGGGCTTCTTCGCCTTGGACCGAGGTGGGGAAAACGGTGACTTTTGCATACGGAGCTCGGAGAGCAAGCGTCGTGACAGTATCACGGAGCGCAGCCGCTTTTAAACTGGTAACCACCGCAATCTGAAAACTAACCCTGGGAATGGCTTTCTTTCGCGCCTGATCAAACAAGCCCTCTGCCTGAAGCTTATTTTTAGTCACCAAGAAACGTTCAAAAAGCTCACCCATCCCCGCTTGACGCATCGCAGAGACAACTAATTGGTAAGTGCCCCGAGCCTTATAGATGGACACCTGTCCGTATACTTCGACTTTATCACCAGTTCTGGGCACAAAAGCGACTCGACGATTATCACCCGCAAACATCGCACAACTAAGTTCAGCCACTCGATCTTTGAGCGTAAAGTACCAGTGCCCGGAAGCGGCTCGAGTTAAGCCACGAATTTCACCTGACACCCAAAGTGGTGGGAAATTCTGTAGCAAACACTGTGAGACTCTATCATTGAGCTCCGAGACAGAAATAATTCGATTAGCGGGTTCGAGAAAAAGCATCCGTGAAGTCCCAAAAAATTCTGGTAACAAAATCGGATTTTAGCCAAGTTTGTTAAGAGAGATTTTGTACTGGAGGTGAAGAAATAACTGTCCTAAAGCACAAAAATTTCAAATGATCGTCCGAGATCTCCACTTGATTAAATAATCTAAAAATTCCCTCGTAAAGTCTTTTAATCGATCGTCAGAGAGGCATACAATATCCGCTGTTTTCTTCTCATAATCGGCTGTAAATAGATGTCCCCCGAACAAACTCAAGATTTAATGACAAAAAGGCGCATTACCCTATTTTTGACCTGCCTTATCAACATATGCGCCGGGATCAATTACGCCTGGAGTGTCTTCGCCCAACCTTTGGCTGAACGACTTAGCCAAATGACGGGTGATGTTGTCACAAGCGGCTCGTTGGCTTTCGCATTCAGCTTAGCCTGTATTTTCTCTCCATTGTCCATGATTGTGAGCGGCAGTTTTGCCGATCGCTACGGTCCTCGCTACATCCTTATGATTGCGGGGCTTTTCATAGCGATTGGTTTTATAGGCTCGGCTCTTTGCACATCCGCCATTGGCATCATTATCTGTTATGGCTTTTTTGTAGGTTGCGGTTTAGGCTCAGCCTTTAACACCGGCATGGGCAACGTCCTCAAATTTTTCCCGGACAGAATTGGTGTCGCAGGCGGTTTGGCATCAACCTGTTTTGGCGCAAGCTCAGTGATTGTTCCTTTTATCGCAGTGATGTTGCTTGCCTATTTTGATATCGCGCAAACCTTTATCATCCTAGGTTCCACATTCGGCCTTATCATCGTTATCAGCGCTTATTTCACGACACGCTGTCCCGCAGACTTTCAACCAGCTGGGAAAAAAAGCTTGTTAACATCCACCATTCCCGATCGGAAAACGACCGAAATGGTTAAAAGCAAAATTTTTTACATCATGTTCGGTCTTGCATTCTGCGGCACACTGCCCGGTATGATGATGATTTCCCAAGCTGCCCGTATCGCTCAATACCAAGCCGGTCTTTCGGCAACAGCTGCCGCGCTTTGCGTATCGTTTCTTGCCGTATGTAATATGAGCGGTCGTTTAATCGGTGGCTATTTATCTGACCGTTTCGGGCGAATTCAGGCGCTTATGGTTGCCTTAGCAGCTGCGATCTTCGGTTCAGTGTCAGTGAATTTTTGTAGCCCTGAATCGCCCGCACTAATTTATTTCGCTTTGTTCGGAGTCGGGTTCTCATTTGGCTCTATGAACAGTATTTTCCCTGGCTTTACTACAGCAGAGTTCGGACGGCGCTACAACACACTCAACTACGCCATCATGATGATTGCCCTCTCAACACCAGGGATCATCGCTCCGATGATTACCAATTATCTTTACGGTCTGAGTAACTCTTTCGGCAACTCCTTTATGGTCGCCACCATCACTGCACTGGTCGGCATTGGTTTTGCAGCGACTTATATTCTCATGAAACGTAAAGAAAATCAGAGCAACTGAGAGTTTGCCAAGTGCAAGGTGAGAGGCAAAAATCCTCTTACCTTGCGACAACTATCCGCCAATCGTTAAACGAAAAAATAGCCAAGTAGTTCAGAAAACTCTAGCTATGTGGCTCGTTGAATTTCTGCCAACAAATATGGCGAGCTTGAGAATCTCTCAAATTGTCGCAATTTGCTATTATTTAAGGATATTCAATTCACGCAACATTGCGTTTATTCAGCTTTATGTCATCTGACAGTTCTGACTCTCGAAGACCCGTCAAGTCGGGCTTTTTTATCGGGGTGCGCCATGCGAGCTAACATTGAGTCATGGTTGCATCGACAATGGACAAAGCGCGGTGCAATGGCCATTGCATTATCTCCGCTATCGCTTGTTTTTTTATGCATCGCTAAAAATCGGCGCATGCGCACTGTGCCAACACGATTACCAGTCCCTGTTGTTGTTGTCGGCAATATTTACGTCGGCGGCACAGGCAAAACACCTGTCACCATTGCTTTAGTTCGCGAATTGATCCGACGCGGTTATCGCCCCGGTGTCGTCTCTCGCGGTTTTGGTCGAAAAGAAGACGGCGCTCAGCTGGTCAAACCAACAAGCCCCGCTCAGAAAGTGGGAGATGAGCCGCTCCTGATCGCTAAAGAGACCGGCGTCCCGGTTGCTGTCGCACGTGATCGGGTTGAGGCGGCCATGCTATTACTCGATAAATACCCTGACTGCAATCTAATTATTTCTGATGACGGCTTGCAGCACTACGGACTTGCCCGAGACGTTGAATTAGCCGTTGTAGGCGCCAGAGGGCTCGGCAATGGATGGGTATTGCCGGCCGGTCCCTTGCGTGAGCCTCCCTCTAGGCTCGACGAGGTTGACGCCATTGTGCTTAATGCCACCGAGGACAGTTTCGATAGTAGAACCCCGCGTTTCGCGGCAACGGCTGTTTTAGGTAAAGCTCGGTCACTTGACGGCGAACGCGTATTAGATTTAGATGAAATTGCCGCTTCGGGCAAGAAGGTCTTTGCTGCGGCGGGTATTGCCGCGCCGGGACGTTTTTTTGCCATGCTGCGCGCTCATGATATTGAAGCACAGACCGAGGAACTGGGCGATCATTTCGATTTTCACACCAATCCTTTTAAAGAGCGTGAAGAGGACATCATCCTTATTACTGGCAAAGACGCGGTGAAGTGTCGTCAACGACCCGAGATTTTTGCCGACAAACGCGTGTATTTCGTTGAATACTTGGTTGATATTGATCCATACCTCGTTGACTTAATCGAACATAAATTGAAAGAAAAGGCAATTGAAAATGGCCATTGATTCCCGCTTAACCGCCACATTGGTATGTCCGATTTGCAAAGGTGCCATTGTGTGGGACGCTGAAAAATCGGTCCTTGTTTGTCCTCGCTGTCGCCTGGCTTTTGAAGTGAAGGACGATATTCCCAACATGATTCCTGAAGAAGCTAAGACGCTCACAGAATCTGAGGCACTGGTTTACAAAGAAAAACTTTCCGTTGTTCGAGGTGCATAAATGTCCGTTCCTTTCTACGCGATTATCCCTTCGCGAATGAAGTCAACTCGCTTGCCGAATAAACCATTGAAGGACATTGCCGGTCGCCCAATGGTTGTTCGCGTTGCCGAACGCGCTGCGCAATCAGGTGCAACGGAAGTTGTCGTTGCCACTGACCACGAAGCCATTTTCCAATCTTGTGAACGCTTTGGTGTCAAAGCCATTATGACATCTTCCGCACATCCGACTGGAACCGATCGTTTAGCGGAAACTGTTGAAAAACTGGGTCTGCCTGATGAGGCGATTGTGGTGAATGTTCAAGGGGATGAACCGCTTATTCCGCCAGAAATTGTGAGTGCAGTCGCTAATTTATTGGCCTCTCATCCCGAGTGCGGCATAGCGACGGCAGCTCATCCAATTTCAAGCATTGAGGAGTTCATGAACCCCAATGTTGTGAAAGTCGTCCGTGATGTCAACGGAAACGCGATTACCTTTAGCCGAGCACCGATTCCTTGGCCTAGAGACGCCTTCAGGGTCGATAACACTCAACTGCCAGAAGGTTTTAAACCGCTGCGCCATATCGGTCTTTATGCTTATCGAGTGGGATTTTTAAAACAATACCCAAAATGGAAACAAGCCCCCATTGAAGCCCTAGAAAGTCTTGAACAACTGAGGGCTCTTTGGTACGGCGTGAAGATTGCCGTGACGATTTTGCCTGGTGCATTACCCGCCGGTGTTGATACACAAGAGGACCTGGAAAGAGTGCGTGAAGCCTTTGCGAGAGAAGTCTAAACTTTCGTTTACGGATTTCTTCACAAGCGTATCCTATTCGCGTTTAAAATAGATTTAGTAACGTTTAGCGTTTTGCTAACGAGATTTTTATCAGGAGTATGTTATGCGTTTAATTTTGATTGGACCTCCGGGTGCCGGTAAAGGCACGCAAGCCGCTTTCATCAAAGAAAAATTCGGCATTCCCCAAATTTCTACTGGCGATATGTTGCGTGCTGCGGTAAAAGCCGGTACCCCGCTCGGATTGGCTGCCAAAGAAGTCATGGATAAGGGGCAACTTGTCTCTGATGACATCATCATCGGTTTGGTCAAAGAACGTTTAACGCAGCCGGATTGTGCAAATGGTTTCCTGTTTGACGGCTTCCCGCGTACGATTCCTCAAGCTGAAGCGCTCAAAGAAGCCGGTATTCCAATCGACTTCGTGTTGGAAATTGCCGTTCCTGACGAAGAAATCGTGACACGTATGAGTGGTCGTCGTGTTGATCCTGTTTCGGGTCGTACTTATCACATCAAGTACAATCCTCCCAAAGTTGAAGGCAAAGATGACATCACAGGCGATCCCTTGATTCAACGCGACGACGACAAAGAGGAAGTCGTTTTGAAACGTTTGGCCGTCTATCACGCTCAAACCGAGGCATTGGTGAAGTTCTATGGCGACTTGGCCGCTTCTGGCGAACCCACTGCCCCACAATACCGCAGCATCAGCGGTTTAGGCTCGATTGACGAAATCAAGAATCGTGTCTTTGAGGCATTGAAATAATTTCTTTGCCGTGGCGGATACACGAATGCCCTGCGATTTTCAGCGGGGCATTCTATTATCGATTAATTAATTGGATGAATGAAGCGCAAGATTTCCATCATGGGACGCTTTTTCCAATCTGCGTCATTAACAAGATAGTAAAAGTCATACAGCGGTGAATTTTCTTTTGCTATCAAACTGATTGTTTGATCAACCAACATCACGTCGAAAACTCCGCTTAAGGTCGTTTTTTGAGGTGAAACCAATAGGCTCCAATGTTCATCGTACTTCCGATCATCTTTTAACTTGCCTACATAGCCAACCTCTGCCAGGCGCTCAAGGATTGCGCCAGCGGCCTCAGGGTACGAGTCCACTGCTTGGCACAATTTATGAATTGAAACAGACGGTTCACCTTTTTCCTGTGAAATCATTAATTCCTTCAATAAAGCGATCGCGGTCAAAAAATCATTGCCTGTTTTCAATTGATCGGCAAATCGTCCGCTCATTAGCATTGGAATGCTGGCCGCAATAGCGGCCCCGGCCAGCACTAATAGCCACGAGATATAAATCCACAAAAGAACCACCGGAATCACGACAAATGTCCCGTAGATCGTCGTTAACGGCCCTGTGCTTAAGTAATAACTGAATCCCCATTTGATAACAACCCCCACCAATGTCACTAAAAGACCGCCTATCATGGCATGAGCCCAACGAACTTTGCAGTTGGGAACATAAACATACAGCGCCGCGTAGAAAAATGACTGCAAGATCAACTGAGCAATCACAACGCCCCAGCCAGGCAGAGAACCCTGAACAGCCACATCAATCTGAGTGAGCAAATTGGTTAGCGCAAGACTTACGCCCATCACGATCGGTCCAAGCGTGAGGAGAGCCCAGTAAATCAAAACCCGTTGCATAACCGGTCGCATTTGCCGAACATGAAAAATTCGATTAAGAGTCGTATCGACTGTGTTGATCAATAAAAGCGATGTCAGTAGCAAACCGGCCAAACCGAATGTCGTCAAACCTTTTGCATGATCAGCAAAAGCCCGGATATAGCTCAGAATCTGCATGCTGTAACTCTCAGGAAGCAAACTCGAAAACAGGAGCGCTTCAATTTCAGCACGACGATCGGCAAAAGAAGGGAAGACAGCAAAAGAGACCAAAAGCACAGCAATTAACGGCACTAAGGACAGCACCGTTGTTAATGTCAAAGAAGACGCCACCTGATTGAGTTGGGTATCTCGAATACGCTGCATGACAAATTCAGCCAACTCTCGAACCACTACTCGCCACGGGCGATGTTTGTATTCGTCTAATTCCCAATGCATTCTGTTTAAAAAAAAAACTTGTTATTTATGATAGCTTAGTTAGCCACTGATTGTGATCGATAAGAAGTAAGTAATTATTCTGCCTATCGTTCACAGGCTTCTCACGTTGGATTAAGTACTGTGCCAGATACACTACGCAAAAGCGGCGTCCGAAAACGCCGCTTGAAACTGAAGTTAATCGATCAGTTTAGACCGAGGGAGCGCTTTCGTCAGGGGACAATTCGTCCTTCTTTTCAGGTTTGGGTCCCGGTTCCAACACCGCCATGCTTTCCACGTGGGCCGTATGAGGGAACATATTCATGACACCCGCCATACGAATATGCCAACCGCCCTCATGATGCAAAATCGCGCAATCTCGAGCCAAGGTTGCCGGGTTACAGGACACATACACTAACCTTGCCGGCCGTTTGTCAGTCGCTGCAAGAGTTCGTGCGACCTCCAAAGCCCCTTCTCTAGGGGGATCGATCAATACCCGGTCAATACCGCCCATTTGTTCCCACAAATTATCCCAATCTTGAGTATTCCAAGTAAAGAGATTTCGGGCAACAAACTGTGTTTTATCGCCTAAATGATTTTCAATTGCGCCGGCACGAGCTCGCTCAACTAATTGATCACTGCCTTCTATGCCCACCACTTTTTGGGCACGAACCGCCAATGGCAACGTAAAGTTCCCCAAACCGCAAAAGAAATCCGCCACATGATGTTCCGGATGAACATCCAATAGATGAATCGCACGCGAAACCATTGTTTCATTTAAACGATGGTTAACCTGCGTAAAGTCTGTTGGTTTAAAAGCGATGTGCACACCAAATTCTGGCAATTCAAGCTTAAGCGCAGTCAAATCCGTTTCGTGCATCGGGTAGCATGAGTCAGGTCCCTTGGGCTGTAACCAAACACTGACGCCATATTCCAACGAAAATGCTTCAAATGCCGCCAAATCGGCCTGTGTGGGCTGTTCAAGCACACGAAACACCAAGGCGATAGCCCCATTGCCGCCCATCGCCACCTCCACTTGTGGCAAGCGTTGGCGGATACTAAGGCTCTCAATAAGATGTCGCAACGGAACCAATAAATCGCTTACCGGCTTGGGCAAAATCTTGCACTCGGTCATATCTGCCACATAGCTTGAAGAGCGTTCGTGAAAACCGACTAAAACACCACCTTTTTTAGCCACATCACGAACCGTTAAACGAGCTCGATGACGATACCCCCAGAATGGTCCAAAAATCGGTGCCAAAATCATCTCGGGTTTTACTTTCCCAATGTGCCATAGCGCGTCAAGCATCACCCGTTGCTTGATAGCCACCTGAGCATTGGGATCGAGATGCTGCATAGCGCATCCGCCACAGCATCCCGGTTCCAGTCCGAAATTTGGACAATAAGGCTTCACACGCATGGAGGATTCTTTAAGGATTTGCACAGCACGACCGCACTCGTAACTCGGTTTATCGCGATAGCGCTCATAAATAACCGTTTCTCCAGGAAGTGCTCCTTCCACAAAAACCGCCTTTCCATCACGATGAGCGACACCTCGTCCATCCTGATCAAGCGATTCAATATCAACAGTGAATTTTTCAAGCACCTTGGGTGTTCTGGCCATTTGAAACATCCTTTCAAAACAAGAAAATCGCGGTACCGGAAAGAAAAATATGGCACCGCGAATACACTTTTTTATACCGTCTAGCTTATTGAGGTAAATACTCGAGCGGATTCACAGGCTTGTCGTTATAGCGAACTTCAAAAAGTAAATTCACCGTACGACTGTCCGAATCGCCCATCTTGGCAATGACTTGACCATTGGTCACATTGTCCCCACGTTTAACGAGCAATTCGCTATTGTGACCATATACCGTCACTACACCAGGGGCATGTGACACAATGATGAGCTTGCCATAACCACTCACATTTTCACCGGTATAAATGACTCGACCAGCAGCAGCCGCACGAACATCCGCCCCCATTTGACCGCCAATTTCAACCCCTTTGCTTCCCGTATCTGAAAACTGAGTCAAAATCGGACCGCGAGCCACAGGCCAAGACAACATCGTATTGCCCAAAGCTTTTTGACCAGCAGGCGTTGTCGTTTGAGTTGTCGGATTTAATGACACGCTTGTCGAACTCTGAGTCCCGGTTAAATCAACGGACTGGGAGCCGTCTTGAGCATAGGGATCGCCCACAACAACCGTCTGAGAGTCACTACCGGTCACCGCATCGACTGCAACAGCCGTCACAGGAGCCGTACGAGAAGCCGTCAATCGCAAAACCGTACCAATGGATACCTGGGTAGGATCCGTGATGCCGTTGACCTGAGCCAACTCCGTCGGATCACAACCGTGATTGACAGCAATACGGTAAAGAGTATCGCCCGGTTGAACGACGTATGTTTGCCCTGTCACTACGGGGCTTACCACCGCTGTTGAAGAACCTTGACCCGTGCGATCATAAATCGGAGCGCCTGTGTCCTGAAGAGCACAACCGGCCAAAAGGGCTGCCACCGTAGCGGCACTCAATAAAAGACGAAACTTCATAACTACCTCAAAAAACCGATAACTGGCATGCAAACGTTTAAATTTTAATGAAAAATTACTTGGCAAGCCACGATTCAACGGCAGAAACCGACGAATAATCTGTTAAATCAACTCGAAGCGGAGTCACCGAAACGGCAAGCGAACGAACAGCCCAAAAATCTGTCCCTTCTCCGCAATCCTTCGGTTGACCAGCAGCGCCAACCCAGTAAATTGGAAAACCTCTCGGACTCATTTCACGAATTACGCTTTCGGCATGATGGCGCCGCCCTAAGCGAGTAGCGACAATTCCCTGCAATTGCTCAAACGGCAGGTTTGGAATATTGACGTTAAGCAATTGGGCTTCACGTCGCTTTGCTTTATTCTCAAGAAATCGCTCTACAACCAACTGAGCAACCTTCGCCGCGCAGTCAAGATGTGCCCAACCACGCTCAATTTGCGAAAACGCGATAGCGTCAATTCCAAAAAAATACCCCTCGATAGCCGCCGCGACCGTACCGGAATACATGGTGTCCTCTCCCATGTTTTGTCCACAGTTAATCCCGGAAACTACCAAGTCAGGAAGCTCATCTAAAAGACCAGTCAAAGCCAAATGCACGGAATCACTTGGCGTTCCATTCACGGCATAAACACGATCTTCAACTTGCTGGACCATCAAAGGACGGGTTAGTGTCAAAGAATTACTGGCACCACTTTGATTAAACTCCGGCGCAACGACCGTCACATCCCCAAAGCGCTTCATTGCTTGGGCCAAAGCACGAATACCAGGTGCCGAGTACCCGTCATCATTAGAAATCAAAATTCTCATAAAGACTCATCAAAAATTGGCGTGTAGCTCCCACCTTCAGAGCTTTTAGCCGCGAACCGCAGAGCGCGGGACTAGGATTGATATCCCGCGGTGCCTATGCATTCCCTACCAACGTGGTTCGCCTTGCGCGAACTACGCTTAGTCAACCAAGGCTCTCAAGCCTCTGCCTTAAGGCAGGGGTTGTTGACTGGCTGGTATCGGAGATACTCCCACTTAATTGGATAGTATTGCAAGAGTTTACTGATTTTTGGAGTTAAACCAACTGATTTTGTTAGATTTTTTACAGATTATTGTTTCAATTAGACCAAAGCATCACCTGCTCATAACCCAAAATCAAGGCTAAGTAGCGAAGTGTCTTGCCAATAAAAAGCAATATCAAGCACTTAAACCAATTGATCCGCAACCAACCGGCTGCTACGGCCAACGCATCTCCCAACACAGGCATCCAAGACAAGAGCAAAATCCAAGCTCCGTAACGCTCACACCACTGAATTGCTCTGCTTTCGGTCGCCTTTTTTGGGAAAAAACGACCAAGAACATAACCAGACATCGCCCCCAGCGTATTACCAACGCTGGCAACTACCCAACCATGCCAAATCATTTCCGGGTAGGTGTGGATCAGTCCTAAAAGCAGAACCTCACTGCCTCCCGGAAACAAAGTGGCAGAAAGAAATGACGAGCCGAAAAGCGCCCATAGCGCTTCGGTCGGTGTCAATATAGCTTCCATCGACTAGAGTTCTACGTCAATGGCTTCGCCCATTGTGTAAAAATGTCCACCCGCCACATAATGCAAGGTGCTCATTGCCTTTGGCGCATCCTCAAAATGCCAATGGCCATCAGAGAAAATCCGCGGATCTGCCCAAGCGGCAACGCATTCTCCAATGAAAAGGTCATAAGTGCTTTCATTATGCGGTTCTGAAACAATCTTGAAAACCATCCAAGCGGCACATCCCTTCACCATCGGCATCTTATAGCCCGGCACCGTAAAGAACTCTGCTCCACTTTTTTCCAATTTATCAGTCTCATCGTTTTTGCTAACCGAGCCCAAATACAATGTTTCCCGAGCAATGGCGGCCGTCGGCAATTCCAATGCGAAATAGCCGCTTTTTTCCATTAAAGGGCGGGTAAAGTGTGTTTTATCAACCACAACCGTTGCCTTTGCCGGAAGCAAATCCAGTGCACAGGCCCAAGCCGCCGGCATCACGTCCGCAACACCCTCATGCTCGGCCGACACCAAAACTGTCGCTCCGATGTTAAGCAAGCGGTACACATCCTCAAGAGGGACTTTCACCATCGAAGACTCTGTCATTTTTTTCTCCCAATGAACTATGTTTTCGTTTAAATTTAACTCCAAAAAACGACAATTTCTTGCAAATTCCTACCTATTAATTGAATTCAAAGGTATAAAGCACGTCAAGCGCCTGATCAACGCCAGAGGCGGCCTCAATATACAGTCTTGGCAAAATTTGATAGCGCAGTGTGATTGTTGCCAACGAATCAAATAACCCCACGCCATACTTAACTTTAAGCCCTGGCAATATATAGCCGCTCACCGCAACTGAAGAATTTTCACCCACCCCCTCGGTTTCAACGCCTAAACCAGTAATGCCAATGGATTCTCCAATAGCGCCAATCACACGATTGCCTTGTGTAAGCCCCAAATTGATTAGTGCCGACGTTAACATTGTGTTATCCGAATCCCCCTCGGGATTTAACCCCTCACCACGCATGAGGTAACTCAATGCTTCGGTTTGCGACATGCTCGGATCAGAGAAAATATCGACCTGCGGTCGATTCACATTTCCAGTGACTCGCACACCAGCTGTCACACCATCTGCAGTGCTGTCAGGATTACGAATCGCTTCGAGATTTAGTAGCGGATTAGAAGCGGAACCGGCAAAAATAAATTCTCCCTTCGTCACAATCAGGTCTTGCCCATAAGCCTTAAATTGTCCCTTCGGAACAGTCATTTGGCCGTTCAACCCCAACTGATTGTCAAACTGAATAACATGAAGCCGTCCTTGAAGCTCCGCATTTAAGCCAAAAGCTTGCACTTGAACGTCATTGCCGACATTAACATACAGGTCACTTTCTAAGGGCAGCGTTGACCGGATCTGCGTCTTTCTTTTCCTTGGACGGTCCAACCTCACGACATCATCGGACACATCAACAGCACTGGGCGGCAAATCTCTGACAGCCACGCGCGCCCAGGGGATTCCAATCTCGCCGTTTAGGTGCATTTTTCCATCGTTTAAGCGACACAAAACATCGCTGTTGACATCTACTTGCAGAAGCGGAGGAACGGAAACTCGAATACCTGACGTTTTTGCGCTCACCCAGGCGCTCACATTCTGCGCATTTTCCCAATCAACCGCTCCATCTAGAGTTAAATGACCTTGAGGAGTGTTTAAAACCGCCCTAAGCGTTCCTTGAGTGTCGGAAAATTTAAGCAACATTTCGCTTTTTTGCATTTCAAAAGGCAATCGTGTGCTGTTGACTTCGAGCCCCTCAAGCTGCAACTCGCCATTTAATTGTGGTTTTTTTAAATCACCGGCAAAAGCTAAATGACCCTTTAAGCTGCCTTGCGCCTGTTCCCCCTCATCCAAGAGAGCATTAAATAGGGACATCGTTAAATCATCAATGTCAAACTGACCGGAAAGGCGTCGCTCTTTCAAAATATCATCGACAGAAATTCGAGCATGAAGCTGTCCGTTTTTAGCAATTTTTAACAACGTATCAGTTGTTAATTGACCCTCTTTGTGATTCACTTCGACACCCAGCTCGTCCAACTGCAAAACAAAGTCTTCATTCACAGAACGATATCGCGCTTGGAGATCTCGACTATTGAGTTCGAAGCGAACGGTTGGCAAATTTGTCCAACCATGTGGTATTTGAGCATTCAATGTTGCTGAGGCGAACCCCTTCAAGCGAATAGTTTCGCCAATGAAGCGATTAAGATAAGACGAATTTATGTCTTTTAGAACCACGTTAACATCAAATGGCGAATGATTCTGAATATTTGCAATAACGGGAGATAATAGGCTCAATCGTCCTATTTCATGCGTCCACTCACCACCCTTGATCGTCAAAGTGCGATCAGGGTGCTCGTACGTTATCTGAAGGGGCTTTGTCATAGTTAGCGGGCCCAAAGGATTTTCGAACTTCATTTCATTTAGTTGGCCCTTCCAGCTCAACTGCTTGGCATCCAACCCAGCATCCAGTCCCACCGTAAGGCTCCCTTGGGGTGATGTCACAAGAAGTCGAGCTTTATGTTTCGGTGCGGATCCATCGGCTTGGAAAACCACTTCATCAATGGCCATTCCCGCAAAATTTGCTTTATGCATCGTTAAACGGGTATTGGCTTCAAAAGTTGTTAAGCCTTCTGTAGTCGCATAGGCCCGCCAACGCGCACTTTCAATGCTGTTGCCCTTAAAAGAAAAACGATCCAAGTCAAGCTCTCCGGCCAATCTAGGCGAAAATAGAGATCCAGCCAAATGCGCCCGACCTTTCAAATGCCCCTTCATCGCAGGTAAAAACCTCTCAAAATCGAATGCTCTTGCTTGAACCGTTAAATCAAACGTTGGATCGGATAAACCCAACTTCATCCACCCATTCAGGTCGATTTGATTGTCTCCCAAAACTAATTGCGTTTTTCTTATGCTAAGTGTTCCATCAACAAAGCATTGGATCGCCGCATTAAGATCCAGCGTGTAATGATTCCATGATCCCTTCACTAGGAATTGGGACAAATCAATACCGTTTTCATTCCAAAGCAAAGCACTTTGTAAAGTAGTCAACTGCGCATCTACGCCGTTGTATTGCAATCGCATTTGTTGGACGAGAAATGAACGAATGTCCACATTCATCGGCAGCGAAGGAAGTGAAAAACCAGATGACTTCGCTGGAGTCGCTTCTGAGCTCGACTGCGCCTCGTCGATCGAAAGCGATGAATCGGATATTGCAATATTTTCAAAAAGAACCAGTCCGGAAAACAATGAACTAGGGTCAATCTGCCACGACAAGTTTCCGACAAAAGCAACGCCATTCGCCTTGAATTTGACTCCTTTTAATGTTGCATTGAAAAATCGTCCATTTGACTCGGCTACAGCAAAGTCTGGAAAGCTTAGTTGCGCAATTTTGACTAACGACTGAAAACCGGTGGTGGTGAAAAGAAAAAATGCTCCCATTGCACAAAAGACAGCAACGATGACAGCCAACACTAGGAGAATTTTCTTAACAACACTCATAATTCTGGCCCCAAACCAATGTAGATCTGTATACCGTTTTCCGTTGGATCACCCACCGGTTTTGCCACATCAAAACGAATGGCTCCCAACGGAGATGCCCAGCGAATCCCTAAGCCAGCTCCTTTTTTAATGTCGGTGTCACCGAAATCATGAACGGCTTCACCCGCATCGAAGAAAATGGCACCCCACCATTTGCCAGTGATTCGATACTGATATTCAATACTGGCCGTCACTAATTTCTCGGCACCGGTTAAATTACCTTGACTATCACGCGGAGAAATGGATTCGTAATCGTAGCCTCTCACGCTTCGATCACCACCAGCAAAAAAGCGAAGGTCTGGAGGCACTTTTTCAAAATCATCGGTTTCCATCCAACCGATTCGGGATCTCAAAATAAATCGGTGTCGACGCGCATAGGTTCTGATCAAAACATGTTGAGCCTCAAGGACAAGGAAATCCACATCCGACCCCCACCACTCATTGGACCAATTAACTGTATATCGCTGCGAATCACCCCAACTGGCCATCAGCCCTCCGCGGCTACGTGTCCTAGAAAAACTCACGCCGGGGTACACAAGCATCGTACTGTGACTGCTCAACCCCTGGTCAAAGCTATCGAACATCGCTCTTAAATTCACTGAACGCTTCCAACCCTCATAGCGGTCCCAATTTCTGGAAATTAAAAGAGTCGCATTATTGGATTGGGTATCGTTTAAATCTTCTCGTTTTACCCCGCCTTGTACTAAGTAGTACTCCTCCAGAGCATTGGTTGCCAGAGGAATTTTGTAAGAGGCATCGAACTGTTGCTCATATGCAGAAACCTTTGTTGCGGCCTCAATGGCGTGACCGGCATCGTTGATCCAAGGTTTGGTCCAAGTCAATTTACCTTGGGGGCCAACGTCTGTTGAGTATCCCAAACCCGTTTGTACGATGTTGCGACTTTTAGGTGTGACTTCCGCAGTTACAGGGAGGTATTTTTCCGGATCTTTTTTCCCTTCTGAAATCTGCGGAGACACGACAACGCTCCCGAACCACCCTGTGGCGGTCAGTCGTCGATTAAGCTCGGAAATATCGGTTGACTGATAAGGATCCCCTGACTTAAAGGGCACCAAATTCTGCAATATGTCTTCTCGGATCTGGCTGCCTGAAAAGTGGACACCAGACATGCGAAAACGGGGGCCGGACTCATAGTGAAGCCACCAAAACGCTTCATTATTCGCGGCATCAACACCCAGTTCCTGGCGCGTGAACTTTCCGTCAAAATAGCCCCGATCCATCGCCAGGTTTTGAACCCTCGATTTGAAGTCTTCATACGTGCCGTGATTGAGTTGGTCTCCTGATTTAGGCAAGCGGCGCTTTAAAGCCCTGAAGTGTCTGTCGTCACTTGCCTCTCCTGAAACAATAAAGCTCGCATCCTTGATCCGCACCGGTGCACCTAACTCAATCGTCGCAATCAATGTGGCCTTTTTGGGATCGCCTGATGAATGTTCCTCCCAACGAAAACGCAAGTGATACTGGTAAAACCCCAGCGCCTCAATCCCTCGCCGAGCTGCCTGAGCTATTGCCGCCCGATAGGCTTGGCGCACCACAGCGGATGTACTGTCTTTAATGGGATTAATCAACGCTTCCACATTATTTTTTACGTCACGATTTTCGCAATCAACGCGCACATTGAAGGCTAGAGCGATTTGAGAATAAATCCCCAAAACTCCAGTCAGCAAGAAAACTCCTAATACCGACGCACGCACTAGAGAACGCTCACAAAGAAAATTTCAGAATTAACTAGCTGAGTTTAAGACACCATCGGGAGAAAAAACAAGATAGAAGGCAACGAAAGTCGCATCAAGCGCTCGCAACTCTCGATGTTTAAAACCCCATTTTTCCCTTTACCTCTTTGCGAACTATTCAATCCGGCGATCTTATACGTCAACCACACTATTTTTAAACAAGTGGCATGCGACACTGGCTATCTGTCCATCCTGCTCATAACTTGTCAGTTTAGGCACCTCTTTCTGACAGTGTTTCGTCGCATAAGGACACCTTGGGTGGAAAGCGCAACCCGGCGGCGGATTCAATGGGTTAGGGACTTCTCCTTTAATGCGAGTCCTCGGCTTTCCCGTCATGTTGATATCCGGAATCGCATCTAAAAGCATTTTGGTGTAAGGGTGTTTTGGTGAGGAAAATATTTTCTTTGTGGGCGCCAATTCAACCAAACGCCCCAAATACATCACACCAACCCTGTCCGAAATATGATGAACCACTGATAAATTGTGTGAAATGAACAAATACGTTAAACCGACTTTCTTTTGAATCGAAAGCATTAAATTTAAAATTTGGGCCTGCACGCTCACATCCAAAGCTGACGTCGGTTCGTCACAGATTAGAAACTCGGGATTGCTCGCCAATGCCCTAGCAATGGAGATGCGCTGTCGCTGTCCTCCGGAGAACTGGTGAGGAAATTTATCAGCGTCCTCCGGATTGAGCTTGACCAGCCGCATTAATTCATTGACTCGTTCATCAATTTGTTGCTGTGTTGATAACAATTTCTGAACAACAATCGGTTCAGCGATGATATCTCTGACCCGCCAACGAGGATTCAAACTGGCAAACGGATCTTGAAATATCATATTGATACGACGTCTTAAGGCCTTCGCTAACTCTTTATTTTTAGGATCACCAAGCGCTGACATGTCAATTCCATCAATCGCGATCTTCCCTGCGCTTGGTTCGTACAGCCCACAAAGTAACTTCGCTGTGGTGCTTTTTCCACAACCAGACTCACCGACTAACGAAAGCAGTTCCCCCTTATAAATGTCAAAGCTCAAATCATCCACCGCCTTAAGAGTCATCTTCTCCCTGTGCTGGATCACTCGAGTCAACCACGGATCGGAAACATCAAAAGTTTTACTGACATGACGAACTTGAACCAAAACATCACTTTTCGTCTGAGAATTCATTATTCTTTCCCTCCCGCTGACTGTTCTTGGCAACCCTCAATGAGATAACAGGCGACTTGATGATTTGCAGTGGTTGACACTAAGCAAGGTCGTCGTTTCGAACACTGCGGCGTTTTAAACTGGCAACGATCATGAAACGCGCAGCCAGCTGGGATATTCGCCAACCCGGGCATAGAGCCTTCAATTTGATGTAGGTATCCTCCCGCCTCTTTCATGTTAGGAATGGCAGCCATTAATCCTTTTGTGTAAGGATGCTTGGGATCATGAAGCACTTCTGCAACGGGGCCTATTTCCACAATACGACCCGAATACATTACCGCCACGCGATCTGCCGTCTCCGCAATCACCCCCATATCGTGGGTAATTAACATAACGCCTGAGTGAAATTCCTTGGCCAACTGCTTAAGTAAATCGATAATTTGAGCCTGCACTGAAACATCCAAAGCAGTTGTCGGCTCATCCGCGATAATCAGCTTCGGATTCGCAGCGAGCGCCAATGCGATGACAACCCTTTGTCGCATACCACCTGAGAACTCATGGGGAAATTGAGAGAAGCGTTTCAGCGGGGCAGGAATACCCGTTTTCTCCAACAGCTCAATAGCGCGTGCTTTGGCACTTTGATTATCTAATGGCAAATGGCGCATTATCGTTTCAACCAATTGATCTCCGATGCTCATCAATGGATCCAAAGATGTCAAAGGATCTTGGAAAATTGCTCCAATGACCTTTCCACGGATATCAACCATTTGCGCATCCGTTAACCCGTCAATTCGCTGACCGTCCACGATAATTTCGCCTGCCGCCACATGCCCTGGTGACTGCAGCAAACCAATCACAGCCGCGCCGGTCATGGACTTACCAGCCCCCGACTCGCCCACCAATCCCAAAATCTCGCCACGGGCAATCGAGAAACTGACATCGTCGACTGCGACTAAAACACCCTTTCGAGTCGGGAATTCCACGCGTAAGTGTTTAACTTCCAACACATTATCTGCCATGATGCTCCCTACCTCAACTTCGGATTAAGCGCATCGCGCAACCAATCACCTAACAAATTAACGGATAGGACCAAGGCCACTAAAGTCAATCCAGGGAAAATCGTGATCCACCATTCTCCAGAGAATAAAAACTCATTTCCTACCCGAATCAGTGTTCCCAAAGAAGGCGTTGTTGGTGGAACGCCCACTCCCAAAAACGATAAAGTGGCCTCCGTAATAACCGCTGTTCCCACGTGAACCGTCGCCAAAACCAACACCGAACTCGTCACATTAGGCATCAGATGTTTAAATAAAATTCGGCAGGTGCTGGCTCCAATCAGACGTGCTGCGCTCACGTAGTCCTTTTGTTTCTCAACCATCGTTTGACCTCGCACAGTTCTGGCATATTGAACCCACCCCGAAAGGGTTATTGCCAAAATCAAAACAGGCTCGGCCAACTGATCATGCACTTGTTCTGAAAGGCTCGCTCGAGCAATGCCATCCACAAGCAAGGCAATTAAAATAGCAGGAAAGCTCAACATGATGTCGCAAACGCGCATGATGCAAGCGTCAAGTCTTCCTCCCACAAATCCCGAAATCAACCCCAAAACCACCCCCAAAATGAGAGACAACAGCACTGAAATCAAACCGATTTCGAGGGACAGGCGCAAACCATAGAGAATGGTTGAATACAGATCTCTTCCCTGATCATCCGTTCCCAGCCAAAATTGCTCATCACCCATTTCTGTCCAAGACGGTCCTAAATGAGCGTTCATTAAATCCAAAGATGCCAAATCGTAAGGGTTAAAGGGGGCGATATACTGGGCAAACAGTGCCGCCAGCATCAGAGTCAATGATGTGCATAATGCCACGATAGCGATTGGAGAATGTCTGAAATTCCAACACAAATCACTGTTTTTAAAAGCTTCTAAAGAAACAAGCACGGATTCTTTCATCATTGTCTCCTCTCTAATGGCTCTTTTTCAAACCTGATCTAAGTCGTGGATCTACAACCGTATAGAGCCAATCGACAATGAAGTTGATAAAAACGAACATCAAAGCAATTAAACATAAATACGCCGTCATTATCGGAATATCTGCAAATTGCACTGCCTGAATAAATAACAATCCGAGCCCAGGCCATTGAAAAACCGTTTCCGTCACAATAGAAAATGCAATAATGCCGCCCAGTTGCAAACCTACTATGGTGATCACGGGAATCAGCGTGTTTTTCAGTGCATGGCGAAAGTAAATCGATTTTTCTGACAATCCTCTAGCACGAGCAAATTTAATAAAATCCGAGCGTAGGACTTCAAGCATTTCGGCACGAACCAAACGCATGATAAGAGCCAGTTGAAAGACAGATAGTGTCAATGCCGGCAAAATCAGGTGTAGCCAACCATCCACCGTTAGCAAACCGCTCGTCCAAAACCCAATCGTCACAACTTCACCCCTACCGTAGCTTGGCAGCCAGCCTAACCAAACGGAAAAAACCAAAATAAATAAAATGCCGATTAGAAATGTTGGCAGACTGATTCCAACCAATGAAAAGCTCATCAGAAAACGAGCCAGAAAGGTATCGCGGTAAATGGCGACAACAACACCCAAAGCAACGCCGACAACAGTGGCGAACACAACACTGACGAACGCCAGCTCAAAAGTGGCGGGAAAACGCTCTGCGATCATTTCAGAAACCGGCACACCTTGGCGAAGACTAATGCCGAAATCCCCTTTCAAAGCATTTCCGACAAAGTGCAGAAATTGAACATAAAACGGATCGTTCAATCCCAACGTCTCACGCAATCGATCTCGATCCGCCTGAGTCGATTCAATCCCCAGCATCTGTGAGACCGGATCACCCACAAATTGAAAAAGCAAAAAAGCAATGAAAGCAACCGTTAACAGAACCACCGCCGCTTGCAAAAAACGCCTAATAATGAATTCCGACATAATGGCAAACACACGAAAACCAAAACAGTTTCAAGCAGCCCGGCATAGCACCAACCGGTGTTATCCGAGCAGCTCCCATTTTCCTAATGTAAATACCAAGGACAGTTACTTCGTCGAATGAACAATCACCGACAAGGTGTCAACTCGGTTATTTGGCATAACTTGAGCATCAATGTTTTTACGCATTGCCCATACCAGAGACTGCTCATGAAGCGGGATGTGGTAATAGTTTTCTTTTTCGATCTGCAAAGCCTCACTGATCATCCGTGTCCTCTTCGCGTCATCGGCTTCTAATTCAATTCGACTGATCAGATCGTCAATCCTTGCATCACTGACTCGGCCAAGGTTAGCCAAGCCCTTGCCTGTTTTCGCGTCAAAGGTTTGAGACAGGCTTTGCAAACCGTAGAGGCCATCAAAGGTGTTGATGCCCCAAGCGACTAGGTAAGCAGAAGAGTCAAAAGACAAAATCTTCGGGAAAAATTGCGAACGAGGCATGGCATTAACTTTGACTTTTAATCCAATTTTTGACCACATGGCAGCAATTGACTTAGTGATTGCCTCGTCATTGATCCAACGGTTGTTAGGTGTGTCGATTGTGAAGCTAAAGCCGTTGGGATAGCCAGCTTCTTTAAGCAACTGCCTTGCATGCTCCGGATTGTATGGGTAACGCTTTGCCAAATCCGGCGTCCAGCCGTTGATGGAGCTTGCGATGATTGTTCCTGTCGGAACAGAACGACCACGCATCACCGCCCGCTGAATGGCGTTAATGTCAATCGCTTCATACAAGGCTTGGCGCACTCGTTTGTCTTTAAAGGGGTTGATATTATTTTGCCCGGGGACTTCAACAAACTTTGGTTGATCTGTAAATTGATCTAGGGTTATCAGCACGACACGATTTTCTGCCCCAGTTCGAACAATGACATCCGAACTTTTTTCTAAACGGGCGATATCCTGTGTCGGCGGATCAATGACTAAATCAACTTGACCGGACAAAAGCGCTGCGGTACGGGTCGCGTTAGATGAAATCGGCGTGTATTCAATGCGCGTGACATTGCCCGTCTTGTAGTTTTTGTTCCACCAATCTGTGTTTTCAACAAAAACGGTTTTCACATCAACTTCGCGGCTTTCAAGTTTGAAGGGACCTGTGCCGTTCGCATGTCGAGCCATGAAAGACTCTTCGCTATTGCCCGCGTTTTGCGGGTGCAGCGCATTGTGCGCTTTAGCCCATTCGTAATTAATGATTCTTACATCAATGAGCTGCCGAAAAAATAAGGGACTGGCTGAAGTGGTCTCCACCAACACGGTGAAATCATCCACAACCTTAGCGGATTTAATCCCCAGCATATTATTTTTAAATTGACTGGTAGGTTCAAGCGCCCGGTTCAACGAAAATGCGACATCTTGGGCAGTTAACACCTGCCCTTCATGAAATTTGACACCTTGACGAATTTGTAAAAGCCAGCCAGTGTCTTCTGGATTGCGTTTCCATGATTCGGCCAACCACGGAATGACTTTCATGTTCTTATCGTAAGCAAATAAAGAATCATATAAATAACCCGTTGCACTGGAGTTCAAGGACTCGTTTTGACTATGCACGTCAAACGTTAAAAAGTCGCCTTGACTGGCAAAGCGCAGGGTTTCAGCCTGCGCGCCTCCCAGCATTGTCGCCAGGACTACAACAAGTAATTTTTTAGACATCATGATCTTTCCTTTGCTTACATCGCCTCCATCAGGGGAAGCTGATTTTATTTTGCATGATCAAAGAAATGACCGTCATAAGGCGTTTTCTTTATTTTTCAATGTCTTTTCCATACTTATAGGAGATTTGTTGTATGCGAAAGCATTCAAAAAACAATCTTCTTATACAATGAATGCATCATGGTGCGTGATTTTTTTGAAAAACCTTTGGCCATGTCTGCCAGCTGGTGGTGCCCTTCTTTTTAGAGCGGGCCGGGTGGTTTATTGTCTTGATTAATCTGAATGAGGCTCGCGAAAGCGGGCTTTTTTTAGATCCTACACTTTCGCGCAGCCTCCGATGTAAAGGAGAGTGCGATGGACACAATCAAAGTCCGAAATCCTCAAAGATTACGATGGCGTAGACGCCAGCCCCTATGACCCCGTTATTACATCTAACTTTAAGGATTTCAACATGCTAGGAAAGCAAAAAACAACGCTGCTCGGCAAAAATGCCCTTCTCGGTCTTCTGCTTTCGTCTTTGACTTTTTTAGTTCATGCACAAGACAACGTCATGAAAACATTGCGTTGGTCAAGCGCCGGTGACTTTCTCACTTTTGACGTTCATGCACAAAATGAGTCACTTAATTCCGCAGCGAACGCCGCTGTCTACGAGACACTGGTCCGCTACAACCAAAAAATGCAAATTGAACCCTGCTTGGCAACGCAATATGAGCGTGTCAAGGATGGCTTTCTTTTTACCATCCGTCAGGGAGTTAAATTTCATGAAGGACAAACACTAAGCACAGAAGATGTCGCCTATTCAATCAATCGCGCTCTCATGCCCGAGAGTCAGTTCAAGGCAGCCGCTTCAGGGATTTTAGGCGCTCAAGCAATCAACGATCGAGAAGTGCTCATTAAAACGAGCTCGGGTTCCCCAGTGTTTCTAAATCAACTGACCGCACTGCGCATTTTCAATAAAGATTGGCTCACCAAGCACAATGCATTACGCCCACAAAATTACGTTGGCGGTGAAGAATCTTATTTAGCCAGACACGCCAACGGCACGGGTCCCTTTAAACTTGAAAGCCGAGAAGTCGACGTCAAAACAGTTTTTGTCGCTAATCATCAATGGTGGGACGAACCTAACCGTAAAGGGAATCTTGAGCGAGTCGAATATCTGCCCATCGCGTCGCCAGCGACGCGCACTGCAGCTTTATTGTCTGGTCAAGTCGATTTTGTTTTGGATCCAGCACCACAAGACCTTTCCCGTCTGAGTCGAAGCGGAACACTCAAAGTTGTTTCCTCAGCAGAAGATCGAGTCATGATGATCGCGCTCGATCAACACAGGGACCAATCCCCCTATATCAAGGACAAAAAGGGCGATCCTTTGAAGGTCAACCCCTTTAAAGATGAGCGAGTCCGCCAAGCGCTCTCTTTAGCCGTCAATCGAGATGCTTTAGTTAAAAGCGTTATGAGAGGCAAGGCCGTAGCTACTCAGAGTTTGGTTTCAAATTCGGTATTAGGCTATTCGGCTGAAGTAGCTAAACCCTATGATTACGATCCAGTGAAAGCCAAAGCATTACTCAAAGAAGCCGGCTATGAGAATGGATTTTCCTTTATTCTTGACACACCTAACAACCGTTGGGTCAATGATGAAAATTTGTGCAAGGCATTGGCTTCCATGTGGGCAAAGATCGGAATTGATGTTAACGTCCGTTCCATGCCACGCGCTCAATACTTTCCTAAGGTTTTGAGTTTTGATTCATCCGCCGGTTTGGTCGGCTGGGGTTCCACGACTCTCGATGCTTATCAACCACTACAATCACTTGTCGCAACCTTTGACAATCAAAGCGGAGCAGGGATCAGCAATATTGGGCGTATTTCCAATGAGAAGGCTGAAGAAATCATTAAGACACTCGCGATAGCGGAGGATCCTCAAAAACGGATTTTGCTCGCTCGTGAGGTACTAAAAATCGACAAAGAAGAAGCCCTGCATATCGTCTTGTTACAACCCATGTTTTCATGGGCCATGAAACAAAACGTTGATGTGATCACAAGACCGGACAATCGTCTAACACTTGAATGGATCAACCTGCATTAGGCTCAAGAGTCAATCCAAAGATCAGGGGAAAGCGTCACAGCAAGCGCGACGCTTTCCCTTTAAGCGTGATAAAAACTTAAAACCTGCATTTCAAATTAGCCAAGGGACTGTATCTATTACAAACTATTCACGCAATTGCACATTGCGATGTTTCCCTTTTATTTTCAGGCCAACATCAAAATAGACTTGGCCGTTTTTAACCTTTCTGTTGATTCCAATAATGCTCGCCCCGGGCCACTGCTTTGCAATTTTTTCTTCAACGGAGGCAGGCAACCGATCGAAGGGAATATCCTCTTTCAGCTCAATGAGTTGACCTTTTGAATCATATTTTGCCTCAATCTCTAAATTATCCTTACGGGCATCGATTTCAAAAAGATTGTCATCCTCATCGAAATCCCATTTTTCAACCATACTCCCAGGGTAACTTTGAAAGAAAGCTTCCCTAACGACAACGGGCACATCAGAAATAGCCAAATCTTTGGCTACGGTCACTGTCGATATTGCGGCAACCAAAGCGGGAAACACTATTTTTATCATTGATCCAATCCTCATTGAAATGAGTTTTTAGCCGACAAGAGCTTTGCCATCACCGACCCAACGATAATCGCATCAGTTCAGTTACATTTTAAGCAAGTCTTGTGGTAAAAAAACGAATCCAGACGATTTCGGACTGGCGAGGTGAATAGTGGGTTAAAAACAAAAAATCCCAGACTACTATAGTAGCGGGATTCTAAGTGATGGCGTCCCCACGGGGATTCGAACCCCGGTACCGACCGTGAAAGGGTCGTGTCCTAGGCCTCTAGACGATGGAGACTCTTCAAATTGTGGTGGAGGTAAGCGGATTCGA
>DVNR01000029.1 GCA_018714205.1 Candidatus Aphodousia faecipullorum | reverse complement strand
GTGTAAGACAGAATTTATACTCCGATTGACACTTTTAAAGTTTAAGAAGTGCTTTAAAAAGGAGAGCTCAACCATGCGTTTGACTCGTAAGACGTTATGTTCATTACTTGCCGCGACGAGTCTGGTGGCGACAACGGCTTTGGCGGCTGACGAAGGAAAGATCATGAATCACAATCCGATTGTGAAACAAGAGTTGGTTTTAAGCCACGATTGGGATAAGGTTTTTGCTCAAAGCGACAAAGTCACACATAGCAAAGTGACCTTTGTGAACCGCTATGGCATCACGTTGGCTGCTGATTTGTATATTCCGAAAAATGCCAAAGGCAAATTGCCGGCGATCGCCGTGAGCGGTCCGTTCGGCGCTGTTAAGGAACAATCATCAGGGTTTTATGCGCAGACACTGGCCGAGCGCGGTTTTCTAACCATCGCCTTTGACCCGTCCTTTACCGGTGAAAGCGGTGGCACTCCCCGATTTGTGGCTTCCCCGGACATCAACACTGAAGACTTCAGCGCCGCGGTGGATTATTTAAGCACCCGAGACGATGTTGATCCTGAGCGGATCGGGATTTTGGGCATTTGCGGTTGGGGTGGCATGGCGATCAACGCCGCTTCCATGGACACTCGTGTCAAAGCGACGGTCGCTTCGACAATGTATGACATGACTCGCGTCAACGCCAAGGGTTATTTTGATGCGATGAATGAAAATGATCGGTATCAATTGCGCGAAAAGCTCAATGAGCAACGAACGACAGATTACAAAAACGGTTATTACGCTTTAACCGGCGGCGTGGTGGATCCGCTTCCCGCGGACGCTCCCCAATTTGTCAAAGACTACTACGCTTACTACAAGACCGAGCGTGGCTATCATCCCCGCTCTTTGAATTCCAATAGCGGTTGGAACGTGACCTCCTCATTGTCTTTCATGACGATGCCGATTTTAAGTTATGCCGGTGAAATTCGTAGCGCCGTGATGATTGTTCATGGTGAAAAGGCTCACTCTCGCTATTTTGGCGAAGATGCCTTTAAGCTTTTGAAAGGTGACAATAAAGAACTCGTCATTGTGCCGGGTGCCAATCACACCGACCTCTACGACCAAATGGATAAAATCCCGTTTGATCGGATTGAAGCCTTTTACAAAAAGAACTTAAAGTAAAACTTTAACAAGTTAAAACGGGCGCTTTGCTTGATGTAAGGCGCCTGTTTTCTTGAATGAATTTTTTATTTGTGCCAAAATCACGGACCAAGTGGACGACCACTTCTTTGCGCCATCGGGGACGGCCCCATCATTTGATTCGGAGTCTCCCATATGGCATGGATCACTCTTTTTATTGCCGGCTTATTTGAAGTAGCCTGGGCTATCTCTTTAAAACACTCCCACGGATTCACGCAGTTTATCCCCTCTGTCATCACCTTGGCATTGATGATGGTGAGCTTCTTTTTATTGGCTCACTCTTTAAAGACATTGCCGGTTGGCACGGCTTATGCCGTTTGGACCGGAATCGGCATTATCGGAACGACGATTTTGGGAATTGTATTGTTCGGCGAACCGGCGAGCGCTTTGCGAATTCTTTTTATTTGCCTGATTCTGGTTGGGATCGTTGGACTTAAAGTGATTGGTTAACTTAGGAGAACACCATGTTTGCAACGATGAGACGTCGACTTCAACAATTACCTGAAGATCGCGCGTTAAAGATTTTTTCAGAAGCTTCCGCGGCGGTATTGGCTTTATCGAGTGACGATTACCCCTACGCTGTTCCCGTGAGCTTTGTTGTGTTCAATGGCAACATTTTCATTCACGGCGCACCGATGGGGCTACGAGAGACATTGATGAAAAAGCATCCGAAAGTGTCTCTTTGCGTGATTGAAAAGGATGAAATCATTCCAGAAAAACTCACGACACATTTTCGCAGCGTGATTGTTTTCGGCACGGCTTCGTTCGTGACAGAACCTCAAGCAAAGCGTGAGGCGTTGATGGCATTGGCTCAAAAATACTCAAGTGGCTTTGAAAAAGAGGCCCAAGAGGAAGTGAACCGGACATTGTCTTATGTGTCGGTGGTTCAAATTAAAATCGAGCACATCACCGGCAAAGAAGCGATTGAACTGGTCAATGCTAAATGATATGGGTTTGCCGGCGCCCCCTCGTGCTTGAGCGGCCGGCAAACTCACGAACATGAAGTTATTTTTTTGCTTTGAAAGTGACCGGTTGCTCCCCGCTCGCCTTTAAGGCGGCGATCGCCTCCTTGTCCATTTTGCCGAGAGGAACCAATTCGTCCGAAGGGCGGAAATCGGCGACAAAGGCCGCCAGATTACCCCACGGGATGTAATAGGTGAAGTCGCCTGTTTTCGGATCGGTTGAACGCGGCGCGTTGCCGATCGTCAATGCCGGTTTTAGATAGGCGATCCGCTCGTATCGTCCGAAGTTTTCGAATGTCAACGTCATCGGCAAACGCGAAACCAAACTCTTGGCGGCGTCGTTGTCATTTAAAGTGATGGTGTAAGTGTGCTCACCGATAACCATCTCAATATCCTGAGCCATGGCAATTTCTCCGAGTAATGCGAAACACAAGCTGAAGGTCATCGTTTTAATCATTGTTGCCTCCAATTCAGTTGATGAACTCATCTTATGTCAATTCATCACTCATGTCTAATGAATAATATGTATTCCTATTTATAATTAAAAAGCATAAATAAACGATTCTCGATCATTGACGAGGGTGACTTATGGATTTGAAAACATTGCGCTACTTTGTGGAGGTCGCTCGGCAGAAAAGTTTTACCTTGGCCGCGGAGAAGCTTTTTGTCACCCAGCCGACCATTTCCAGGCAGATTGCGGAGCTGGAGGAAGAATTGGGTCAGGTTCTTTTTGATCGCTCAACCCGGCATACCAAATTGACCGAAAAAGGCTTGTACTTTTACCGTCAGGCGCAAAGCATTTTGGATTTGGTTGAAAAGACGAAGCTGCAGACGATGTCGACAGACGATTTGCAGGGAGAATTGACCATTGCCGCAGGAGAAACCCGTGCGATGACTTTGGTCGCGTCAGTTTTAGAGCGCTTTCAGAGCATGCACCCTCAAGTTCGCGTGAATCTGATAAGCGTGAACGGTGCGGACGCAGCGGCGAATTTACGGGTTGGGATCTGTGATTTTGCCGTGATCATCCGACCGGCGGACTTGGACGACTTGGATTATCTGGTGTTGCCGAGAAAAAACACCTGGGGCGTTTTAACGCGGCGAGATTCAAGCATCGGCAATAAAACAGGCATTTCGCCGCAGGAATTGAAAACCATACCGCTGTATGTGCCCCAACAGCACTTGTTGACATCAACGATGAAGGACTGGTTAGGCAGCTCGTTTGAATCTTTGAACATTGTTGGCTCTTACAACCTTTTATACAACACGTCGCTAATGGTCAGAGCCGGCGCCCATGCCCTTTGCTTGGATGGGATCATTTCCGTCGATGAGGATATCTGCTTTGTGCCGCTCGCTCCCCGATACACCAACGATGTGGTTTTCGCCTGGGCAATGAATCGACCCAGGCGCGCGCTGACAGAAGCTTTTTTACAAACGCTACAGCTTGCGATCAGCTCGCCTATCAAAGAGCAGAGTTAGGCTTATTTTGAGTATTTTTAGCCAATTGCTCTGACGTAGAATACAAAGCATGGTTTGGAGGAAGCGAAATGAAGATTACGTTATTAATGGGAAGCCCGTACGTGGACGGCAATAACAACCGCTTGGTTGAGGCGTTTACCAAAGGAGCCATTGAGGCCGGCCATGAGGTTGTGCGCTTCAATGTGGCGCAAATGGCGATTTCACCCTGCTCAAAGGCTTATTTTGATCACATCGCGGCCGGCGAAGATCCGGACACGGACGACATGAAACTCATTTTGCAGAGCATTCTTGAATCACCGATCGTGGTTTTTTCCACGCCGCTTTATTACTTCGGCATGAGTGCGCAACTGAAAACGGTGGTCGATCGTTTCAACTCCAAGTTGTCGGTTTTAATGAAAAAGCCGACCGCCGCGATCCTGTTGGCCAATTGTGGCGGCAGCGCTCCCTGGAGCATGAATGGCTTGATCATCCATTTCGACTGCATTTGCCGCTTTTTGCATTGGCGCGATGGCGGTCACGCATTGGCTTACGGACTGTCGGAACGTTCAATTGAATCGACCGGCGCACTCGAAGAAGCGTATCGATTGGGCTTGAACGCTGCCGCTCAGGTCAGACAATGACAAAAACGGGAGCCGACGGCTCCCTATTTGTTTTAATGAACAATCACCGTGCCCTTTTTTAGTTGACCGATCGGGTGCCAGTCCTGCTTGGCTTTGCGAAGTCCCGCAATGCCAAGGTCCTCCTCGCGATTGAGGTATTGAATGCAAGTCGGCAGGGTATGGGCAAAAGCCTGTGCCAGCGCGGGATACGCGCCGGGAACGTCGCGAGTCGCTTTTTCAATATGCACGGCAAGCATGTTAGGAGCGCAGCGAGCGCCGTACGTGAGCCCTAGGATTCGTCCGTGTTCGATCAGCAGCCCGCCGTAAACAGCGAGCTTTTCCCAGTGAGTGAGAACTTTTTCAATCGCTTTGAATTCATGTTGGAGATCCGCGTCGGCGGCGCGTCCGGCATACCACTGATGAAGAAAGTCCATGCAGTCTTGGAAGTAGTCCGGTGTATAAACCACAAATTGCGCACTCGGACAGGCTTTATAAAAGCGTTTGACAAAATTTCGTTTGCTGTGAAAGTGAGAACCGGCGAGCTCGACGAAATCCTGACAAGAATAAATATAGTCCCAGCGATCGGGGTTGTCCTCAACGGTGAGCTTTCGATCGGGATAGGCTTTCTCCAAAATCGGTCGCATGTGTTCAACAAGGCCGTAAAAAATCAGCGGGCGATTTTTGGCGACCGCGTCGTCAGCCAATTGATCAAAAATCGCCTGCGGCGCCTCCCCGCTTCCCATTGGCATCACAATGACGGGGCTTTTAACACCCACCAACGCGCGCTCCAGAATCAAAAATCCGTCTCGTTCGGCGAAACGAAGCTGACGTTTATCATTGCGGCTCCAAAGAGACGGAACCGTTAAATCGCAATCGCCGCTGCCGGCGCAGGGAAGGTATTTACCTAAAATCGTTAAATCGTCATCCGTGAAAGTCTTAAAAAAATCCATTGCACCCGTCCTTTCAAACATTGTGTCATGTTAAGACAAAGAAGGCGTTTGTGCATGCCTGAAGGGGCAAATTCTATGGAGACGATAAAAAACGTTGGTGAAAATGTCGTCGCTATTGTGAAAACACCCCCGATAGCCCACTTGCGCTACAAGCGGACTTCGAGGGGATTTGCGACAAAACAATTATTGACTACGCTTTGGCAGGAGCGGCTTCGTTGACCATGGCCAACGCGTTTAGCGTTCTCGGGAAACCGATATACGGTACCATGATGACAAGGCAGTCAATCAACATCTTGCGGGTGTTGCCAACGGAGATATTTCCGCCGGCGTGCGCTTTGACCTGCGGTTCGCAACCGCCCATGGCTGCGATGACCACAAAAGTGAGTAATTCGCGCTCTTTTAACGACAAGCCGGTTCGTGTGTAAGTGTCGCCGAAGCAAAAGCCACTTAAAAGGTCGACGTTGAGATAGCGTTCATCCGCTCGGGCGTTTTTATGCATTTGATCGATCGCCGGACCGAAAATTCCCTTTTGAACGGCTAACCCCTTTTCAAAGCGGTCGGCGTCGTTAACTGTCGTGCAATCGGTTAGCTCAGGGTTGATCCCCGCGTCTTTCAGAACTTGGGCAAACACTTTTTCCGCGCGAGAAACTTGAGCGATGCCGACATAAGCGAAACCTTGATAGATCGCCTCACGGATCTCAACTGGTTTGACGCCTGCGGCAAGGGATTCGCGGATATGTCGCGCCAACAGATCGTCAGCGCCCAGCGTGGTCAGAGTCGCTGTCGTGATCAATGCGATCATGCGCGAGTCAAAACCCACGTGTTGAGGGATGTCGCGCTTAGATAGTCTCTCAAGAATTTGATCCAAGGCCGTATTGTTTTGAGCAGAAATGGTTTGCGCTTGAACGTTGGGCATCATCGTACCTCCAAACACCGCCAAACTGAATTTTCCGAAGTCTCGCCGATTCATAAAAACGCCTCGTTTGTCGGGAAAAAGAAATCATTGGGACAGGTTGTCCCAAATTTTTTTTAAGTTTATGGCGCCGCTTTTGGGGTGTCCAATGCTCAATTTGATGATTAATTTATAAAATTTTTTTATAGATATGATTAACTTGTTGAAACATAAATGTTATTTTTTGGCGCAAAAAGAAAAAGCCCATTGCCGGTTGCGACAAATGGGCAAGAATTAGAGAATTTGTGGAGAGTGCGTTAAAGCGATTTCAGCCAGCTGTGAAATTGATTCAGGCGCAGTTGCGTCTCAAGTTTGCCCTGGTTGTATGCCATTTGGATTTTTTCCGGACTGTGTGAGAGCCTGCTGACAGCAATGGGTTCAACGGGGCGGAAAATAAAAAGGTTGCCGGCCCTCTCCTCTTCATCAATGTAGCGCAAGGTTTCTTCGTATCGGCTAGGGCTATCTTCAAAAGCCTGACAAAAATTGGGGTAGCGGCGATAAAAAAATCGAGCCAAGGCGGCGTCACGGTCTTTGATTTTATGCTCGCGCGTGTGTGTGAGCACTAGGATGCATTTTTTAAATCCAAAAGACTGAAGGGCCTTTACCGGAATGCGGTCGGAGCACCCGCCGTCTAAAAGTTTCATTCCCTGATAGTCGACCACTTCGGACACATAAGGCAGCGAGGCCGATGCCCTGAGCGCGTCTATCTGCTCAAATAAATTGGTCAGGTGCAGGTATTCGGGCTTGCCGGTTTCCACATTGGTGCAAGTCGCGTAAAACTGAATGCCTGAGCGCTCGAAAGCTTCTTCATCGTATGGGTCCAGACGCTCCGGGATATCGTGATAGCAAAACTGGGTGTCCACAAGATTGCCGGTCTTTAGAAAGTTTTTAAAACTGAAGAACCGGTCGTCACGGCAGAATTTTTTATAAAAACGAAGACTTCGCCCCCGTTGACCGGACGCGAAAGAGGCTCCGTGAATGGCGCCGGCAGACACGCCGATCAAGCCGCCGATCGGAAGATGCAATTCGTGAAGCACATCAAGAACGCCGGCGGCGTACATGGCACGCACGCCACCGCCTTCCACAACGAGTCCCAAATTTTTAGTCATAGCGCTAGGAACCTGTCTGAACACTGTGTGAGAAGCGCAGTTTAAGCGTTTTATCCCTAAAAGGGCGAAGATTTTGTTGAAGTGTTTCAGTCAAGCAACAGTTTGCCCTCCGATTGAATGAGTTACTTGTGAGTGACGGCCTTTTGCCGTATAGTTCGCAACTCTTTTTGAAAGGATTGGTATGAATAAATCAGACCTCATTGAGTTGGTTGCCCAAAATAATGGTCTTGACAAGACCGAAGCGGCATTGGTCGTGGATACGATTTTTGATGCGATCCAAAAGGCCGTGGCTCAAGAAGGCGTGGCTTCCTTTGTCGGTTTCGGTTCGTTTAAAGCCGTTGAACGCGCTGAGCGCATCGGTCGAAATCCGGCAACTGGCGAAGAAATGCTTATCGAAGCGAGCGTTGTGCCGAAATTTACGCCGGGCGCTTCCTTTAAAAAGGCCGTGGCTGAAAAGTAAACCCCACTCGCCGATCCCCGCCTCGCCATGAGCGGGGATTTCCATATATGGACACGAACTTTTGTCTTCGTTTGTACAATTAGCAACCAAAGTCAATCGATTTCAAAACAAAGGTTCTCACATGGATATCCGGGTTCTTCGTTATTTCATCGCCGCCGTGGAGGCTGAAAGCATCACCAGAGCGGCAGAGCGCTTGTATTTGACTCAACCGACGCTTTCGCGTCAATTCATGGAACTGGAAGAAGAACTCGGACACAAGCTTTTTGTCCGGTCCAATAAAAAATTGCGACTCACAGCCAAGGGGGAACTGTTTTACGAGCGAGCCCGTTCAATTGTTGAACTTTGCGAGCGAACCAAAAGGGAGATGCTCGAAGAAGATGATTTGGAGGGCGAAATTCGAATCGCGGCGGCTGAGACGGCCGCTTTAAGAAGTTTGGCTCGCGCCATAAAGCGGTTGCAAAGCGTCGCGCCGAAAGTGCGTTGCCACATTGTTAGCGGCGCTGAGGTGACCGTCAAGGCGGAGCTGCATTCAGGGCTGACCGATATTGGAATCTTTGTTGGCTCGGCGGATGTCACGGCTTACTCAACGCTTCGATTGCGTTCTAAAGATCAGTGGGGCGTGTTGACTCGCGCCGACGGCCCCTTTGGCGGGAAAAATTGCGTTGAGCCCGGGGATCTCGTCGGCGAGCCGATCCTCTGCTCCAGTCAGGCCTTTGACCGCAATGAATTCGCCGGTTGGTTTGGTGCCGCGTTGCCGAAATTGCGCATCGTCGGGACTTTCAATTTGCTCTACAACGCCTATCTTTTGGCCGAGTCCGGCGTTGGCCATGTGTTGGCGCTTAAAGGCATCATCAATCCTGAGGCCGATAGCGGCGTGGTTTGGTTGCCGCTTTCTCCGAGCCTCGAGGCGGAAGTGACCGTGGCGTGGGAGAAAAATCGCCGTCTTTCCAAACCGGTCGAGTTGTTGTTGAATTTTTTGTGTGAAGAAGAATCCGGCCAATGATCAATGCCAGGTTTCTAAAAGCGTATAGTTATTGCCATGACTGATAAAACATCCCACACGGTTTCTGTTGGCGTGATTCTCGCGCTATTTCTCACTGTTTTGGTCATGCGTGGCCCGATTACCGGCATCGGCGCTGTCGCGGACGAATTGATGGCGGTGCTCGAGATTCGTTACGCGTCCTACGGCTTTTTGTCCGCCCTGCCGATTGTTTGTTTCGGCTTGTTTTGCGCGGCAGCACCGCTATTGACCGCTCGGTTTGGCGTCAATGGGGTGGTGATCGGCTCTTTGGGGATGATTCTGATTGGAGCGGCGGCTAGGCTTTATCTTTACTATCCGACCATGCTCGTTGCCACAGCCTTTATCGGAATCGGCATCGCGCTTTTGAATGTTGTCATGCCGGTAGTGCTCAGGAAATATTTCCCGAATAACATTGCGCTGACGATGGGTGTTTTCACCGGCTTAATCGGTTTTTCCGGTTCCATCGGCGCTTATTTTTCTGTTCCCCTGCTTGAAAAATTCGAAACGCTTCTTGCCCCGCTCGGCCTTTGGGTGATCATGGCCGCGTTGCCGCTTTTGCTTTGGCTTTTTGAAAAGCGTTCCTCCGATCGGATGGTGACCGTCGGAAAGATCAACGCCTCAGTGCTCAAAAAACCGCTGACATGGGCTGTCATTTTTGTCATGGGAATGCAATCGCTCACCATTTACACAACCGTGGCGTGGCTTCCGAGCATTTTAGCCACGCTTGATTTTGACGCGTCAACCGCAGGCCTCGGTTCGGCTATCTTTCTTTTGGTAAGCGCTCCGGCGAGCATTCTGACATCTCGCTTCATTTCGCTGGTCGGCGGTGAGCGAAACGCCTCTATTTGGATGACGGTCAGTTTTCTTGTGGGCATCGTTTTGTGGCTGCAAGGTGGCGCGCTTTCTTATCTCGGGTGTGTTTTAGCCGGCATCCCTCAAGGGATCACATTTAGTTTGGCGATGATTCTGATGGCCCAAAAAACGAACGATTTGAGTGAGTTGCTGATTATTTCAACATTGGCTCAAGGGATTGGTTATGTGCTGGCCGCCGTCGGACCCTTTGTTTGCGGCCTTTTGTATCATGGTGACGGTAATTGGATCGGCGTGGCCGGTTTCATGATGTCTGCGGTATTGCTCTGGGGCGTTTCCGCGTTTTACGCTTTTGGCACTTCAAAGAAACTTTTTAATTGATAGTCTCGAATTACGACTTATCGCTACAATTGTCGTATCGTACCCTGGGAGATGATCATGCGATCTTTCGTTATTTTGTGCTCGGCGGCAATCGCCGCATCGGTTTTACTGTCTGGTTGCGCCGTTCCGACCCCGGTCGTCAATCCCCGCCCTCAGGAGGTGACGGCCCAAATTTCGACTCAAACCATGCATGACGCGATTGTCAAAGCCGCTCAACAACGTAAATGGCGCATCGTCAGCGACGAACCGTCGCGAATGACGCTGGCTTATCCCGGAACGGCCAAAGCGGTCCATTTTGAAGCGATTGTTAGGGTGGATTACACCGCCAAGGACTATCGGATCAGCTATGTTTCCAGCCGTGGGCTTGATGAGCGCATGGGATGCGTCAATCCGAAAATTCAAGGTGGCAACAGCTACGACGAAAACGCGTTGTGCGCCCATCGCAACGTGAATCGCTGGATGAATAATCTGAGCGCGGACATCTTGAAAAATCTGTATCAATACAAGGCGCCGGCAGCTTAACTTTTTGTTATGAGTCAGTCTGCGATGGCTGCGGATTTGCATTTGGTTGATTATGGCTTTTGGGTCAATGGGGTGACGCGTGAAAGCGGGTTGCCCCTGTCGTCAGTCGCTTTGGATCAAGCGGCGCCTGAAATTCCTAAATTGAGTTTTTTGCCTTTGATGCAAAGAAGGCGGTTGAGTTCATTAGGCAAGATCGCGCTGTCAACGCTTTATCCCCTTTTTAAACAATATGCGCCGGCTGGTGATCTGGACGTCGCCGTTGTCTTCGCATCCCGTTGGGGTGATATCGCGCTGACGGTTCGATCGTTAGAGGAGCTCTCGACGGAAAAATCCCTCTCGCCCACGGCGTTTTCCACCTCGGTGCATAACGGGATCGGCGGTCTGTTTTCCCTTTTTACCGGTTTTCAGGGGCATGTGACATCGCTTGCCGCGGCTGAAAACACAATTTCTGCCGCGTTAACTGAAGCTCAAGCTCTCTTAAGTGAATTTTCCCAAGTTTTTGTCTGCCTTTATGATGATCGGACTCCGGAAGTGTTCAAACCCTATCATGAAAAAGCTCAACCACCATTTGCCGTGAGTTTGGTCTTGACAAGCGACTTGTCTGTGACCGGCGCAAAAGGCGCTTGGGTGAGGCTTGCCCCGGGGCGTGCGGTTGATCATTCCGAATCGTTGACTGACTTTTTGCAATTCGTTGCCGGCAAGGCGCCGGCTTTTGCAACGCGCCAAGCGACTTGGCGTTGGCGACCCACCCATTGAGGCTCCCGATGCGTGTGTTTGAACGATTTTCTCGTCAAGTGGCCACGGGATTGGCTTTTAGCGTTTTCGGTGGATTGGGCATTTTCTTTCAATTTCTCATTTTCCCGGGAATTGTTCTTATCGTTCGGGATCGAGCCAAACGCAAAATCGTCGCCCGTCGTGTCATCCATGTGACTTTCCGCTACTTTGTCCGCTTTATGCGCTCAGTCGGCATTTTGACTTGGGAAGAGAAGAACCTTCAGCAATTGAATCAACCGGGTCAGTTGATTGTAGCTAACCACCTGACATTGATCGATGTCGTGTTCCTCTTTTCTTTTGTTCCCAACGCTTGCGCCATTGTGAAATCCAGCCTTGCGAAAAATCCCTTCACATGGGGAGCCATTTACGCGGCGGGCTACATCACCAATGATGGCGGACCGAAGTTGATTGAGGATTGCGTCGCGGAACTAAAGACCGGGTCGAGCCTCATTATCTTCCCGGAAGGAACGCGAACCGCGCCCGGCGTTAAACCCAAATTCAAGCATGGCGCGATGTTAATCGCCTTGGAAAGCGGAATTGACCCGACGGTTGTAAAAATCACCTGCGAACCATTAGGCTTGATCAAGGGGGCGCATTGGTGGGACGTGCCTGAAAAAGCGATGCATTTCACTTTTGGTGTTCTTGGGCGACTGTCGATTGAACCTTTTATGCCGTTATACTGGGAAACGCCACCTAAAGGGGTTCGGGCGCTAAGTCGCAAGCTATTTAGTGTATTATTCCCGGATCGAAGTCAAGATTGACGGCTCATAGTGAGACAACCATGTCCGAAGCATTGAAGCAAGAATTAAAAGAATTAATTATTCAATCACTTAACTTAGAAGATTTGACTGTGGACGATATCGGCGACGATATGCCGCTCTTTTCCGAAGAAGGATTGGGGTTAGATAGCGTGGACGGTTTGGAGCTTGGTTTGGCTTTAAAGAAAAAGTACAACATCAGCTTAAGTTCCGAGGCGGCGGAAACGCAACGGTATTTCCGCACAATTAACTCGTTGGCTGAGTGTGTTGAAACGTTCCGGGGGCAATAGCAATGACAATAACCAAAGCCGAAATTTTCAGCCAATTGCAAATGACTTTGCACGATACGTTCGAGATTGAACCCGAGAAAATCACACTTGAGGCTCGTTTGCTCGACGATTTGGAAATTGACAGCATTGACGCGATTGATTTGTTGGTCCAATTAAAGCCGATGTTGGGCAAGCGAAAGATTGATCCGTCTTACTTTTACAAAATGCGGACCGTTGGCGATGTGGTCAACGGGCTGTACGATCTTTTGAGTCAACCCGAATAGGTTTTCTCATGTTTAGGCGGGTCTTATCGGCCTTGGTCGCGCTCGCCTATCCCTTCGTCGTTTTGTGGGGGCTGAAAACTTGCGGGCTCACTGCCGTCATCGTTGCTGTTTTGGCGGTTTGCGTTTTCAATTGCCTGCTTCGCCCCAGCAAAGTGAGCGCGGTGTTGCTGATTTGCGCGATGGCGCTTTGCGCGCTCAGTTTTGTCTATCGCATCCCCCTACCCCTCAAGTTTTACCCTGTCGTGGTCAACGCGCTGATGTTTGGGCTTTTTTTGGCCAGTTTGTTTCGTGGGCAAAGCGCGATTGAGAGCCTGGCCCGCCTGAGGCAGCCGAATCTCCCGCCTGAGGCAGTTCGCTATACCCGCCGACTCACGATCGTTTGGTGCGTGTTTTTCGTTTTCAACGGTCTCGTGGCCTTTTGGACGGCAGTGGCTCAACCCGACGAAATTTGGGCGCTTTATAACGGATTTATCGCCTATCTGCTGATCGGCTCGCTGATTGTGGGTGAGATGGTCTTTCGGAAAATACGACTTAACCGTTAAAATTTAAAGCCATGGGCGAACTGGGTCGGAGTTTGTATGGATATTTTGGAGTGTTTGAAGCGGCGAGATCGCGCGAGTCTGGTCGCTTTGAGAAAGGCGGGCCGATATAGCGCAGGCGAATTTTTAGCCGACATTGCCCGTTGGCGCGCTTTTTTCAAAGAAAAAGGCATTGATTCAACGGTGCTTTTCTGCGAGAACCGCGTGCGCTTCGCCGCTAGCCTTTTAGGTGCTTGGTGCGCCGGGGCCAAAACGCTTTTGCCGACCGATATGACGACTTTCACGAAAGAACGCCTTCAAAAGGAAGGGCATTTTTTCGTGACAGACGACTTGCCGATATTGGACTCTTACCTTTGTGGCTCAGAGGATTTGAGACTTGATCTGAATTTGCCCTTGGTGGAATTGTTCACCTCCGGCTCGACCGGAGAGCCCACTCGCGTCCGAAAGACCTTAAAGCAAGTGCTTGCCGACATCGAAACATTGGACGCGGATTTTCCGGATCGACCGGACGCTTCGGCGCCGGTGTTTTCAACCGTCTCGCACCAGCACATTTACGGATTTCTCTGGACAGTCTTGTGGCCGCTCGCGAGCGCCCGACCAATGACCGAGCATCGTTTGATTTTCCCGGAAAATATTTTTGAAGCCCTTTCTCAGAACGCGTCGGTGATCTTGGTAAGTAGCCCCGCCCATCTGAAACGCTTGCCTTTGGATTTGAACTGGTCGGCCGTGCGCGATCATTTGAATTGCCTCGTGACTTCGGGTGGGCCTTTGAGTGAAGCTGGTTTGCGTCTTTGCGCGCAAGCCTTTTCGAAAACGCCTTATGAAATTTTGGGTAGCACAGAGCTTGATGGGATCGCCTGGAGAAAGCGCCGTTTGATCGGTCAAGGCGATGTGGATGAGTCTTCGACCGGCTGGAGCCCGATGCCGGGCACCGACGTCTCTGCCGATGTGGACGGCGTGTTGCGGGTCCGGTCTGAGCGGCTCAATCCCAATGAATACACTCGCGGAAGCGACAGAATTCGGTTTTTGAAAGACGGTCGTTTTGAGCTGCTCGGACGAACGGATCGTTTGGTGAAAATCGAGGAAAAACGTTTAAGCCTCTCGGCGATGGAAGAGGCGTTGCTTGCAAGCGGCCTTGTATCCGAGGCGAGAGTGTTGGTGTTGCCCGAGGCCGGCGAATTGGCGGTCGTGGCGGTGCCGAGCGAAAAAGCCCTTTCGCTTTTAAAAGAAAGCAAATTGATGCTCGTTCGCGCGTTGCAAAAGCATTTGAGGGAACGCTTTGAGGCGGTGCTTTTACCGCACCGTTGGCGCTTTGAACCGATGATGCCCACCAATTCGCAAGGCAAACACCCCTTGCCGTGGCTTGCCCGCCTCTTTGACCCCCGTCACATTGAGCCTTATGCCTGGACGATTCAGCGTCGCGGCATGACGCTTTATTTTAAAGCTGCCCCGAAACTGCCCTACTTCGAGGGACATTTCCCGAAATGGCCGATCATGCCCGGCGTGGCTCAGGTGCAGATCGCTCTTTCGGAAGCGGCTCGATATCTGAAGACGCCTGTCAATGCAACCGAGGTGACGAATCTGAAATTCATGTCGATCATCAAACCCGGCGCAACATTGAGGTTGACCGTGTCGTATGATCCGGAAAGCTCGAAGCTGAAATTCGCTTTGGATGACGAAAACGGCTCGCGGCATTATAGTTGCGGTACGATTCACTTCAGCGTGCGCCGATGAGTAAGCGTTTCTTTTTAATCCCCGATTACAACCACCCCGACACGATCGGGACGGTCGTTCAGTCTTGTCTGGTTCATGGGGATGACATTCTGATTGTCGATGATGGGAGCGACGCCTATACAAAAAAACGAATTGCCGAAGCGGCAGCCCTTTCCGATCGGGTTCATGTCGTCGCGCTTGAACAAAACAGCGGCAAAGGCGCCGCGGTCCTCGCGGGCTTTCGCTGGGGAATTGAAAGAGGCTACACGCACGCCTTTCAGTTGGATGCCGACGCTCAGCAGGATGCGACGGCGATCGCTGACTTTTTATCGCAATCCGAGGCAAACCCTCAAGCGCTCATTTGCGGCTACCCCGTCTATGATGACCAGGTGCCTTTGAGCCGAAAGTGGGGACGGCGGATCACCGACTTTTGGGTGATGGTCAATACCCTTTCCTTGGCGTATCGAGATTCGCTTTGCGGTTTCCGCGTCTATCCTTTGGAGCGCGTGGCCCGTTGGCTTGCCAAGCGCCCGAGAGTCGGCCTTCGCATGGACTTTGACTGCGACATCCTTGTCCAACTTTACTGGGACGGCATTCGCGTGGTCAACTTGCCCGTTCGAGTTTTTTATCCGCCCGACGGGATCAGCCATTTTCACGCGATCGAAAATCTTTATTTAAGCAAAATGCACGCCAGGAATTTTTTCGGGATGCTGGCTCGTTTGCCGAAACTGCTGGGTAGGCACTTTCATGCGTGACCGTCAGGAGCATTGGGCCAATAAAGTCGAGCATACGTCGGTGCTGGGCATTCGAGTTTTGTTCGCACTGTATCGGGTGCTCGGGCGGTTGCCGTTTTGCTTCGCATTGGCTCCGGTCGTTTTTTCCATCTGGGCGAGCGACTCGGCCGCGAGAAAAGCCAGTGGCGAGTATTTGCAAAAAGCTTACCGCTACGGGTTGCTCAGCAAGGCGCCAGGCGCTTTCACCTCGCTCAAGCACATGTACCGTTTCGCCGAGACGATTCTCGACAAGATGCTCGCCGTTTGGGCTGAGGATTATGCAGAGAAACTCACCATTGAAAATGAGTCGCTGATGACCGAGCGGCTCAATGCCGGTCAAGGCGCCGTGGTCCTCACCTCGCACATGGGGTGCGTCGAAGCGCTTATGCATCACGGATCCATGCACAAAGTGCCGGCGATCGCTTTGGTGCACAGCGCCAACACGGAGCGGTTCACCAAAATGGTTGAAGGCACGCAAGCGCTGCGTCGTATCGAATTTTGGGAAGTCACTGAATTAAATCCCGCGCGCATGATCGAGTTGCAGGCTAAGTGCGACGCGGGCTACTTTGTTTTCATCGCGGGCGATCGGGTGCCGATTCACTCCGAGGCGACCGTCAGGGTCCCCTTTTTGGGTGAAGAGGCGTCGTTTCCGACCGGCGGCGTGATTTTGGCTCATATTCTCAAGTTGCCATTATTGAGCATGACCTGTTGGAGGGAAAGTCATGCGCCGCTCACGCATCGCAAGGAAACGAACGGCTATCGAGTTCGGTTCGCCATGCTGGCTCAAAGCGTGTCGCTGTCTCGAAAAAATCGTCAAAAGGACTGCGCCGGCATCGTCGCCCGCTATGTGGCTGAACTGGAGCTCGGGCTGAAAAAGAGCCCCTTCGACTGGTTTAATTTTTACCGTTTTTGGAACTGATGCATGCAAAAACGATTTTGTCTCCTGTTAACGCTTGGCGCGTTGATCATGAGCGCCACCGGCGCCAGCGCCTTCGGGTTGGATGAGCTATCGGCCGCTTTGACTCAAAGCCCGATGAGCACCGGGCGCTTTGTTCAGGAAAAAGAGCTTTCAGGTTTCCCCAAGCCCATGAGAACAGAAGGGATCTATTATTTGGATGTCCACAAAGGGATTGTTTGGGAGACGCGAAAGCCTTTCATGAGCACGATGGTCTTTTCCAAACAAGGGCTCAACATTCGCACCGCTCAGGGTGAAAAGTCGCTTTCAGCAAAAGAAATTCCTTATCTAAAGACAATTAACGAAATCATTGTTTCAGTGCTTTCAGCCCGAATGGACGCCCTGAAGTCCGATTTTGAGATCCGCCTCGCCGGCGATCGGCGTCAATGGACGATAACACTGGTCACACGGCCAGAATCCGCGCTGAAAGCGGCCTTCAACACCATGCGGATAGAAGGCGACCGCGTCGCGCGAACCATCACCATGCAAAATGCGAAAAATGAAAAGACCGTCCTTTACTTATCGGAACAAAAGGCGATGGCAAAGTGGCCTAAGCATTTAGATTCGCTATGAGATCATTTAACCGACCCCTTTTCGCTTCATTGTGGGCTTTGGTGGTGGCGGCCGCTTTGGCGGTCATCCTTTGCTGGACAACCGATCTCCGACCCGATACCGACCTTTTGGCTCTCTTGCCTCAGGATGAGATTCTCACAAAGGGGGAAGCCGCTTTACAAGGGCAATTGGCTCAAACCCACCAAAATGCCCTGACGGTCAGCGTTCGTCTTAAAAAAGAGGATGAAAAGACGCTTCAAAGGCTCCAAGACGAAGTCAACGCTTGGCTGAAGGCTCACCCGGATTTTAAACCGGTTGAGATGCCCTCTTCAGGATCCGACGGTTGGAAAACGCTTGAGGCGGCAGCCCTGGGTCAGATGACTTTTTCCGATGAGGCTTTTTTGCGAAAAGCGGATTTTCAAGCGCTTTTAAGCCGAGCGTTGCAAAAGGCTGCTTCGCCCCTGGGCGGCTTCATTTTCAGCTTCACCGACGATCCATTAGGCACGGCGGACGCTTGGGTTGCCGAAAGGCTTTCTCAGTGGCCCATCCGCATGGAGCATGGGGTCTTGTTGACTGAAATGGACAATGAGACTTTCGCCCTTTTCTTTATTCGCGCCGACAATCGGGCGGTGATGACGCAAAGCCGCCAAGTGATCGAGGCGCTTGATGAGCTCAAGGACACGCTTAAGGCCACTTTCCCCGATTCCGATCCGGTGATCTCGGGGCTTGCGCTCTTTGCTGCCGATGCCGCTTCAAAAGCTCAAGCCGAATTGACTTTGATCGGGACGCTTTCGGTTGTCGGCGTTGCGGCGATCGCTTGGTTTTGGTTTGGGAGTTTGCGCGCTTTAGGGCTGATTCTTTTAGTGAGCGGCCAGGCCTTTGTTATCGCCTTGGCGACGACTGTCGCCCTTTTGGGTGAAGTTCACCTGATCACTCTGGTTTTCGGCACGACGTTGATTGGGATTACGGTGGATTATTCGGCGCATTACCTCTGCGCTCGTTTGGGCAAAGCCGAGCCGGGCGTTTCGACTTTGAAGCAGTTGATTCCGAGCCTGACGCTTGCGCTTGCTTCGACCGTCGTGGGCTTTGTTTTGATGGCGGTGACCCCCTTTCCGGGCTTGACGCAAATGGCTGTTTTTTGCGCGAGCGGCGTGATCGCCGCTTATGTCGCAGTGCTGCTTTGGTTGCCTTTTTTAGCGCCGAAAACGCTTCCCTTCCCCGATCGATTGAAGTCCTTTGCCAATTTTTTGATGAAGTTTCCCGCCTTTGGATGTTGGCCTAGGAAGGGGCAAGTGGCGATTATTTTGCTGGCGGGGCTTTTTTTGATAGGCGGACTAAGTCAAGTCACGTTGAGGACTTCTCTCAAAGAATTGAATGCTCCGGATCCGGACCTTCTTAAAGAGGCCGAGTCAACAGCCACTTTGCTAAAGAGTCCGTCGTTATCGCAGTATTTCCTAATTCATGCGCCTGACTTCGACTCGCTCCTATCTCAAGAAGAGACGCTTTCCATGGCTTTTCGGGAACTTCAGTTGCCGGCGGTTTCTTTGAATTTATCATCCGACTGGGTGATGTCTGATGAGCGTGGCGCCCGTGTGGACGCATTGCGCCACCAAGCTTGCGAGTCAATCAATCCAACCCTGACGAATCTGTTGGGCGCCCCTTTGCGTTGTGAACCTTCACCTCGATCTGAGGCTCGCGATCAATGGGAGGCTTTAAAGCCGCTTGGCATTTTGCCGCCTGTCGCTTTTACCGATCAAGGCGTTTTCGCATTAGGGCTTTTAAGTGGGTTAAGCGCTGAAAATGTCGAGAGAATCAAGGGGTTGGAGAATCCACCCGCCGGTATTCGTTGGTGCAATTACCCGCAAAAGGTTTCTGAGCTTTTAGCGCTTTACTGTGAGCGAATCCTCCTACTCTGGTCTCTTGCGGCCTTATGCGCCGTGTTGGTTTTGACGTGGCGATTCAAGAAAAACGCTTGGCGAGCCTATTTGCCTTGCTTATTGGGTACGGCGCTCACGACGGCATTTTTCGGTTGGGCGGGCTGGGGGATTTCTTTATTTACTCTGATGGCCTCCATTTTGCTACTTGGTTTGGGGCTCGATTACGGGATTTTCATGACCGCCAATCCCAGGGGCAATGAGCGCTCGATGGCGGCGGTGACTTTTGCCGCGCTGACGACCTTGTTATCATTTGGGTTATTGGCATTTTCCACCACGCCGGCGCTTAATCAATTCGGACTTTATATCATGATCGGTGAATTGATCGTCTGGGGGTTGACGCCTTTCTTAAGGAGAGTTCAAGCATGAGGCGGCGTGTTTTCATTGCAACAACGCTTTTAGGCGTGGCCGCGTCATTGACCGGCTGCGCGAGTCAGCGAAAAGCTCGGGAAGCGTTTTTGCCGCTACCGGCGATCATGCCGATGTTGCGGGCGGTGAATGCGCCTTTGCAAGTCTACCAACAGATCCATGTTGACATCCGCAACCCGGCGGTCGGTCGGCAATCGTTTGATTTTGAAGCCATGATCGCTCTGAGTCAAGCGCAAATGAAAGTCGCTCTCATTGCATTGGGGATGACCCTGTGGACGATTGATTATGATGGGGCGACGCTCTCCGAAACCCGCAGCCCTCACGTCCCGGACTTGATGAAAGCGAACTATTTGCTTCGCGATATCGCGATGGCTTTTTGGCCGATGCGAAGCCTTGTCGCTCAAGCGACAGACCTGATGATTGAAGAGCGTCCAAGGCAACGGCGCTTTTACCGCTTGGCTGATCAAGAGCCGGTTGTCACGATTCAATATCGTGAGGGCTCAGACCGTGGTTTTAACAACACCTCCGTTGAAATTGACAATAGCCTGGAAGCTTATCGATTAATCATTCAGTCTCAGTTGGTGTCATGATGCGGCGTGTTTATTTTCATGAATGGGCGAGCTTAAGCCACGCGGGCGACAACGAAGGCTATCGGCGGGCGTTGTTTGCCGACTCGCGCTTGCCTTTGGGTACAGTCCGCTTAGTGAGCGGAGAACTCGCGCCTTTCGGTTACGTTGATGAGTCGCAGATTTTCAGTGAAGCCGATATCCTCGCCCGCTTCCCCGATTTGAGCGCGGATCCCCTTTTGCGCTGGGGGCGAGGCAATCGAATGGCGGCAACGCTTTTTGGATCGCTAAAGTCGAGCCTGACTCGCATGATCGAGGCTTATGGCGCCGATCGCGTCGCTTTGGTGATCGGCACCTCGGTGGCCGGCATGACTGAGACCGAGGCTTTTTTCTTAGGGGGCAAACGCGATGAGCGCTTCAGGGACACGGATTTGGAGATGTACAACCCAGTGCGTGCCCTTCGCTCGCTCTCCGGGATAAAAGGCCCCGCTTACGCCATTTCAACGGCTTGCTCTTCTTCGACAAAAGCTCTGATTGCTGCTGCCCGCTTGATAAAAAGCGGCGCAGTTGACGCCGCGCTTTGTGGCGGCATGGATGCGAAAAGCCTCTTTACTTTGTCGGGCTTTCACGCTTTGAGCGCGCTTTCTTTAAAAACGACGCAGCCCTTTGGCGAGCATCGAGAAGGAATCAATCTCGGAGAAGGCGGCGCCCTTTTCCTTTTAAGCCGCGAGCCCTCAGAGTATGAGCTTGCCGGCTGGGGTGAAACGAGCGACGCCTACCATATCTCTTCTCCCGATCCGGAGGCTCACGCTGTGAAAGCTGCCGTCAGCCACGCGTTTAAGATGGCGGATGTTTCCTCGGTTGACTATGTTTGCGCTCATGGCACCGGCACCGTTAAAAATGACGAGATGGAGGCTAGTGTCATCCATGACTTGGCTCCGAACGCTTGGGTGAGCTCTCCCAAAGCGATAACCGGCCACACCTTGGGTGGAGCCGGAGCGCTTTGCGTGGCGGCGGCTTTGATCGGTTTGCGGGAAAAACGGCTCCCTGCGCATCTCATTGACGACACGCCCGATCCCCGACTGGCTAAAATTAAACTCGCTTTGCAAAGTGTTTCAACACCGACATTGAACACGGCCTTGTGCAACAGCTTTGCCTTCGGAGGCAATAACGCTGTGTTATTAATTAAACGAGTCGCACATGCAACAGATAAACCTTGACGCTCAGACCCTTTTGCCTCATCGCGCGGGAATGCTATTTTTGGATAAGGCCCTCGAAGGCGACGACGAGCGGATTCGCGCGAGCGCCCATGTCGGTGAAAATCACCTTTTTGCCGAGGGTGGCGTTCTCGGCTCGTGGGTATTGATTGAATACATGGCGCAAACCATGGCTCTTTGGACGAGTTGGAACGCCATGCGCCGCGGACTGCCCCCTCCTGTCGGCTTTTTGCTGGGCACGCGCCACTTTAAGTCGACGGTGGATTCCATTGCGGTCGGAACGTCGCTTCTGTGCGAGGCTGAGCGTGTCTTTTTGAGTGAAACGGACGGCATCGCCCAGTTTCAATGCAAAATTTTTATCGACGGCGCCCTGGTGGCCGAAGCCGCCATCAACGCCTTCGAGCCGAAAGATCCGGCGAGTTTTTTAACGAGTATGTGAATGTGCACTAAAGAAAAGAAAACTGTTTTGATTACCGGCTCGTCACGCGGTATCGGGAGAGCTTGCGCCTTGCGGTTGGCGCAAGATGGCTATGCGATTGTGCTGCATGGGAAAGCGCCCTCAAAAGCTCTTGCCAAAGCCGTTGAAGAGGTCAAGGCGACAGGCGCTGACGTTCGAGCTCTCACATTTGATGTGTGTGACCGTGATGAGGCTCGCAAGGCGCTTACCGATGACATTGAAAAGCACGGCATGTACTGGGGCATGGTCATCAATGCCGGAATCTCCAAAGATGTGACGTTTGCCGGCATGGAGCCCGAGGCTTGGGACGATGTGATCAACACGAACTTGCAGGGTTTCTATAACGTCGTTCAACCGCTAGTCATGCCCATGGTTCGGGCTCGACGCGGTGGACGGATTGTGACTGTTTCCTCCATTTCCGGCGTCATGGGCAACCGTGGTCAAGTGAACTACTCGGCGGCAAAGGCCGCTTTGATCGGCGCGACCAAAGCGCTCGCGCTTGAGTTGGCAAGCCGGGACATCACGGTCAATGCCGTCGCGCCGGGCCTGATTCAAACTGACATGGTCAATGAGATGGTGATCGAGCGCGCGCTGCCTTTTGTTCCGATGAAGCGATTAGGCAAACCCGAAGAAGTGGCCGCAGCCGTCGCTTTTTTGATGTCCCCTCTCGCGGGCTACATTACCCGCTCGGTGATTGAAATTGACGGAGGATTGCACGGATGAGTCGTCGAGTCGTTGTCACCGGCATGGCCGGCATCAGTCCGTTGGGGTGTGACTGGAAAAGCGTTTGCACGCGCTTGAAAACTTATCGCAACGCCGTTTGCGCGATGCCTCAATGGCAGGCGCTTGATGGATTGAATTCGCTAGTGGCCGCCCCGGCGGCCCCCTTTGATTTAAGTGAACGCTTTAACCGGCGCACGACCCGCAGCATGTCGCGCTCGAGCATCATGGCATGCCGCGCGACAGAGCTCGCTCTCATCGACGCCGGATTGATCGACTGCGATTGGATTCATGACGGGTCGATGGGGATTGCCTACGGCTCCTGCGCCGGCGATCCTCACTCGCTTATGGAGATCGCCGCGCTCGCTAATGAAAAGACGACGCGCAAACTCAACGCGACCACTTACGTGCGTTTTATGGCGCACACCTGTCCGGTCAATATCGGCGTTTTTTTCTCCATTACCGGCCGCATCATCACGACAACGAGCGCCTGCACCTCTGGCAGTCAAGCCATCGGCTACGCTTACGAAGCCATTAAAAATGGGTACGAGCGCGCGATGATCGCTGGCGGCGCAGAAGAGTGCTCAGTGGCCAATACCGCCATTTTCGACACCCTTTTCGCCACATCCACGCAATTTAACGACCGACCGTCGCTCACTCCCCGCCCCTTTGACGCCGACCGCGATGGTCTGGTCTTGGGAGAAGGCGCCGGGACACTCATTCTTGAAGAATTGGAAAGCGCTCTTGAGCGACAAGCGCCGATTTACGCAGAAGTCGCTGGCTTTGCCACCAACTCCGACGGCAAGCACATCACCAATCCCGACTCCGTGAAGATGGCTCAAGTGATGCGGGACGCGCTTTGTGTGGCGCAAATGAGCCCAAAGGACATCGGGTACATCAACGCCCACGGTACCGCGACCATTTCGGGGGACATCGCCGAAAGCGTGGCGACCGCCCAAGTTTTCGGACAGGCCGTGCCGGTTTCCACTCTCAAAAGCTACATGGGGCATACCTTGGGAGCGTGCGGCGCGTTGGAGGCTTGGATGAGCATCGAAATGATGCGCGAGGGGTGGTTCGCACCGACAATCAATTTGCAAACCGTCGATTCTCGGTGCGGCGCGCTCGATTATATCCAGGGTGAAGGCAGGACAATCAACTGCAATGCGATCATGAGTAATAACTTCGCATTTGGCGGGATTAATACTTCATTGATCTTTAAGCGATTTGAAAAATGATTGTGTATTTTTGCCGCTTTAATCCCAATGAGGCGCATGCCCGGTCCAAGGCGTTGCCCGAAGTGTTTAGGGATCGTTTCCAACGCATCGCGCGTTCTGAGCGAGCGGCTCAATACGTTTTTTCACGGCTTTTTTATCAAAATTTGTGTAAGCATCTGAAAGTCATCGATCCGGTTAGTGACTTTGCTCAGCATGCCCCTCACCTGCCGATTCGAACCAATGATGGGGTTTATCACACCGCGCTTTCGCATAGCGGGGCGTTTTTCGCTCTGGCCTTATCGCGCCACCCGGTCTCGGTCGATATCGAAGTGATGGCGCCGAGGGACTTCGTTTCTTTAAGCGAGGTGAGCGGCTTAATGAGCGAACCCAACGCTCAGGCCTTTTATCAAGCCTGGTGTCGATACGAGTGTGACATAAAGCTTGACGAGGCTTTTAGGGTGAATCCCCGCTATGGCTTTTTCGAGCGGATAAGCCGCTTTGAGCCTTATCCGGTTTATTTGGCAGCAAAATACTTCACGGGCGAACCGGTGTCGGTCTGTGAGATCACCGATGTTGAGGATGATATTGAAAGGTGGAGAGTATGACACTGAATCAACGCAAAATTGAACTCCTGCAGGCCTTCGACGAGGCTCAGAAAATTGCTTTTGCGCCTTTTATCTTCAAGGCGGTTTCCGTTTCAAAACGGACGGGGCTTTTGAACGCGCTCGGTCAAAGCGACACTCCATTGGGCGTTGAAGCCTTGTCAGAGAAAACTAAATTAAGCGTTTACGCTGTCAGTGTGTTGACGGATATTTTGTCTGCGGCTCATGTGATTGTTAAAGTTGATGGCGGTTATTTGCTTAGCAAAGTCGGTCAATGCCTCATTTACGATCGAATGACCGAGGTCAACTTCGATTTCAGCGATTTGGTGAACTACCTCCCCTTGGACCATGTTCAGGAAGCGCTTCAAAGCGGAAAACCCGCCGGCTTGAAAACCTTCGACGCGCACTGGCAAACAATTTATCCCCATTTGAAGGAATTGCCCGCTGAAAGCCGCAGGGCATGGTTTGCGTTTGACCATTTCCATTCAGATACCGCTTATCAGGCGGCGCTTAACCTTCTGAAGGGACTTCCGGTTCGCTATTTTTTGGATATCGGTGGCAACACCGGACGGTTTACGAAATTGGCTCTTCAAACTTGGGGCGAAGCCCGCGCCTGTTTGGTTGATTTGCCGGAGCAAATTGAGCTGATGCGCCAAAACCCGGACTTGGCGTCGCTTCAAAGCCGCATTGACGCGAGCCCGGTCAATTGGTTGGATCCCAACGCCATGCCTAACGTTCGGCAATCCCCGGATTTGATTTGGATGAGTCAGTTTCTGGATTGCTTCAGCTTTGATGAGGCTGTGAGCATCTTAAAGCGAGTCAAAGCGTTGGCGGTGGAATCCGAAGCGACGATTGGCATTTTGGAGCCGCTTGTTGATCGACAGCGCAACGCCTCGGCCACCTTGAGCATTGCGAGCAGCTCGCTTTATTTCAGCTGCTTGGCAAATGGAAATTCCAAGTTTTTCTCTTCCGATGAGCTTCATGCCATTATTGATAAAGCCGGTCTTTCGATTCAACGCATTGAAGAGCCGATCGGCATCGGTCACTCGCTTTACTTGTGTCATTGAATGCGAAATGTGATTGCGTCGCCGCTGGCTTAGTGTCGAAGTGAAAATTTTGTCTGCCGGTCTGCCTCTTGGGCTTATCTTTGGTAACAGCATCAGCCTCCGCCCTTATCTTTTCTAAACGAAGTCATCCATTTGACATGGCGACGAGATAACTTTTTCTAGTATTCGAATTTAGTCCTAGCTACAATCATTCAAGTCGCTAGATTCCTTTGAGGTTCGTTATGTCTGTTTTTCCACGACTGTCTGTCATTTCCTGCTCTTTAGTTTGCGCGTTGACGCTAGCCGGATGCTCGCAAGACAGTGAAATGATTGATATGGTCAAGAGTTCAAAATCCCAATTCGATGGCTTGGATGTGGGAGCCATGTTGGAAAATACCAAAGTCTGCTCAAAACCGACATGGAGTTATCAAGAGACTAAACGAGGAGAACACTACGTCCTTTTTGAATGCACGCCCAATGCCGACTTATCTGTTGTGCGAAAGACAGCGGAACGCATCCTTGAAGCCAATAGGAATACTTTGTTAAACAATATCAAGCGAGATGAAGCGAAAGTTGAGCAGTACCAGAAGCGGATTGATGCCATCTCCGGCAAGTTACAAGCGATCAAAACGGACTATGAAGCCTTCAAAAAGTCCGGTTTGACTCACTCCATGCCGGTTTTCTATTACACAGCCCTTGAAAACGGGTACACTCAGGTCCAATTTCAATTAGCGTTATTCAATCTGTCGCCCGACCAATGGAATGAGGTGTTTGATTACATTAAAGCCAATCAATACGATAAACAGAAAATCTTCAATTACATTAAAAAATTAAGCGAAACGACCTCGATTTATGCGATGTCGGTGGCTTCCAGCTGGGACCGTGAAGAAATCGAAGCCTATGAAACGCTGTTTAATCTTCCGAAGGATCAACGGTTTGACGCATGGAAAAACAACGTGCTACCTCAATTAGGTCAATACCGTCATGTGAAACCAACCTTGAATTCAACCTATCGAGAGCTTGCATGGAAGTTTCAAGCGCAGTTGAGTCGATATGAATCTGAAATTCAATCCCCTTCTCGTGAAGTGCAAAGGCTCAATCAAGTGATTGACAGAAACCGGAGCCAGATTAATGACTTGGAAAATGCCAGATGGACACGCTTAAAGGAAGCCACCATGTATGTCCGGTTTAATGTCGATCCGGAAAAAGAAGTGATTCTGAAATCCTATGGCTCACGCAGCGGGTATGTGTTGAAATGGGAAGATGGGACAGAGTCTAACCAATATGGTTACGATAGCCGGTTGTCGTTCAACTTAGAATCAGTCGCAGAAAAAGATGATGTCAGGCGTTTAGAGAATTGGGTTATCGGACTTTGCGATCCATCAACATTGGAAGGGATCTATCAGCAAGCGGCGGGCGCCAAGAAGTGATTCAATCTCTTGGTCGGTCTATTTCAACTTTTGAGGTGGACTTAATGAATAGGTCACTTGACGGGATGTCATCGGGATAGTTCAATATTCAGGGCTGTTCGGCTGCCGCTTGACAAATCATGTGTTATGGTGCCGTCGCACTCCCCGCTTCTTTTTTGAAAAAGCTCAGGTCGTCACAGTCATTTCCATGTGGGCATTGACAAAGTGCGGTCTTTCTTTTTTTTTCGTGTTAGCGCTAGCAGATCAAATTCCGCACGGGTCACGGTTCTCTAAAGCGTACGCCTATGCGATAAAAGACGAAAAAATGGCGCTCAAAAGCTTCTGGCATTGCACAGTGAGGCAATCGTTTTGACAGCTTACGGTTCGATATATCAAAAATTGAAGTATGAGCTAATAAAATCAATAAATTAAGAGAAATAAGCGGTAATTTCAGAGGAGTTTTGGAATTTACATCCATATGCTCAGGTCGTTGCTAGCGAGGAGTAATTATTTGAAATGAAAAAGAAAAAAATTATTGTGAAACTCGAAGAGCCAAAGCGTCGAAATCCGATTGCCCGAATTCTTTGCACTCAAGGGCAATTTAAAAATAAGGTGTTTAAAAATAAAAAGAAGCTAATTAAACCGTTTGATTTGAAAAAAGAAGATTTGAGTGATTAGTCAAAAAGGATTCGTTATGTCGATTATGCAAAAATTTTCAGAGAACCTGCGGGTTCCCGTCTGGGTTTGGACTAATGACATAGATCTTAAATCCTCGGATCAGTTAAGAAATGTCGCCAACCTCCCCTTCGTTTTCCATCATGTGGCGGCCATGCCGGATGTTCACGCCGGCATGGGGGCAACGATTGGGAGTGTGATTGCCACAAAGGGCGCGGTGATTCCGGCTGCTGTTGGCGTTGATGTCGGTTGCGGTATGCTTGCCGCTCGAACCAATCTTAAAAAGAAAGAGCTCGATGCCCGTGGTTTGGGAAAGCTTCTAAATGAAATCACGAAACGGGTGCCCTTGGGCTTTGCTCAACGCGACAAGGAAAATATTTGTTCGGACGTTTGCCAAGCCTTCGAAGAGCCCCTTCAAGCGATTTTGCAGCGAGAGCCACACATTCTCGACGCGTTGGTCAAATCCGATTGGAGGGCTCAATTGGGCTCACTCGGCTCGGGCAACCATTTCATTGAAATTTGTTTTGATGAAAACGATGATGTATGGATTATGTTGCATACCGGTTCCCGCGGTATCGGTAATATCATGGCATCGTATTTCATTTCGAAGGCCAAAGAGCAGGCAAAAGAAAATGCGGTCGAGTTGCCGGACATTAATTTAGCGAGTTTGGCAGAAGGCACGGAGCTTTTTCAAAGCTACATGATGGCAGTAGATTGGTCTTTGCGCTATGCCTGGCAGAATCGTCAGGTCATTTTAGAGGATGTCCTAGAGAGTCTTCGCGTACTTCGTCCTAAAACGGCCCTAACCGGCGAGGTCATTAACTGTCACCATAATTACGTCGCTCGGGAGACGCACTTTGGCGAAGAGGTTTGGGTAACCCGAAAAGGCGCTATTCGCGCGGGCCTAGGCGAAAAAGGCATTATCCCCGGCAGCATGGGGGCTCACTCTTTTTTGGTTGAAGGCTTAGGTTGCGAGGATTCTTTTGAGAGTTGCTCTCATGGCGCCGGTCGAAAAATGAGTCGTACGGAAGCGAAAAACCGATTTACTGTTAACGACCTTAAGGAACAAACAAAAAACGTTGTTTGCCGAAAGAATGCTCGTGTCATTGATGAGATTCCCAAGGCGTATAAATCCATTGACAAGGTTATGGCTAATCAGACGGATTTGGTCAAGGTTCTGCACACGTTAATACAGCTGGTGTGTGTTAAAGGATAAATTATTCAAGTGAGACTGTAAATAAGTTTGTGTAAATCTAATATTTGCTAATCTCTCAGGAGAACGATAATGACCGCACCGGTTCCCCGATCCACGATCGAAGACGCCATGAACACATCCGGTACGGTCTTTAAGTATTTTGGAAAAACAAAGGCAAGCAGTGGGAATCGGTTGTCCTTGCCGAATATATGAAGTAAGGTCGTAGATTCGGAATTTTGATCCTGAGTTTTTTAAAATAAAGTATCAAGAGGATCAAAATGAAACAATTTTCTCAAGAATTTAAAAACTCCGTTATTGAGCGCATTCGCAATGGCGAAACA
>DVNR01000028.1 GCA_018714205.1 Candidatus Aphodousia faecipullorum | reverse complement strand
GAATTTTGCCAATGTCTCATGCGTAGCGCTTTCAAACTCTTCACGATCCAACTCGGGCAATTCACGATCGATTTCAAGGACACCTTGGTCTAGCAAATCCATCGGAAGGGTACGGTTCGAGTCTGCGACATTAATCACTTCAAAGTGAGCATCTTCTCCGAAGAACTCGCGATTCTTGGTGACAAAGGCCGCGCTTGCTGGACCAAAAGCGGAACCGTCCACCGAGATACCAACCCTCCAGCCAGTCGGGCGGGTCACTTCTTCACCGGCGTAACGGCAAATCATCACCGGGCAATGAGCCTTTGCGAGAACGCCCAACGACACAGAGCCGAGGTAAAGGTTCTTAACCGGACTTAATCCGCGAGCGCCCATGACAATGAGGCCAACAGCATGTTCTTCGGCATAAGCCGGAATCAACTTGGCCGGGTGACCAACCAACATTTTCTTGGTGTACTTAAAGGGGACTTGCTTCAAGACCTCTGCAAGACGATCAAACACTTCATTGGTTTGCTTGTCATAATAGGCCTGCATGTTGAAGTCGCCGATTTCAGTCGGGTGTTCGTTGTACGGTTTTTGGACATAAAGCAACTCAACGGTCGCATTCACCTTTTCCAACCAAGCCTTGCGAGAGGTTAAAAATTCAATCGCTTTGCGGCAATCTAAACCACCATCAACAGGGACTAATACACGCATAATCATCTCCATACAAAGGTTGTTTTCTTAAAACTGCTTAAGTGAGACGACCTGCTTAACAGCCGCTTCGCTTAACATCAGGATTGCTTTATCCTTAATTTCAATCTACTCTTTTTAAGGGTTTTCCACTAGTGGTTAATTTGGATGATATTTGATTTAACTCAAAGTTAATTCGAAAAAGTAACGAAATGTGAAATAAAGATTTTTTGGAAAATGTGCGAGGATTAGGATCTATAAAGAGGAGAGGATAATGCGTTTATTGCCGGTTGTTTTTAGTGCGACAGGAAACACCGCTTCTGTCGTCCGTGTAATTTGTGAGGCCTGGGAGTCTCAAGAGGCTTTTTTTGATTTGAGCTCGCCTCAGTTGAAACCCAAAACGTTTTCCCCCGATGATTGCGTGCTGATTGCCTGTCCTGTTTATGGTGGCCGTATTCCGACGATTGTCCAAAAGCGGCTGAATCTTTTGCAATTTAACGGAGCTCGCGTGATGACGGTGGTGACCTATGGGAACCGCGCCTATGAGGATGCTCTGCTGGAATTAAATGATATTGTGACTCAGCAAGGAGGGACTGTTTTTGCAAGCGCCGCGATTGTTGCTTCTCACAGCATTGTTTCTCGATTGGCTGCAGGGCGTCCCAATGCGTTGGATAAACAAAACATTGCCGCGTTTGCCCGCTTTGCCAAACAGAAATTGCAGCGCGGCGATGACAATGTCGTTTCAGTTCCTGGTAAGCGCCCCTATCGCAGTTGGTCTAAGCCCCCTGTCGCTCCGGTTTTAATCGGACAGTGTGTCCACTGTGGCCTTTGTGTCAGACAATGTCCGGTCCAAGCGATTGATCCGAGGGATCCATCGAAGACCGATCCGGATGTTTGCATTATGTGCATGCGTTGTATTCGAATTTGCACCCAGGGTGCGAAAGCATTGCCGGCGCCGGTTCAGCAGGCAACCGAAGCGATGCTTTCCAAGTACATGGATGTCATTCGAGAAAACGAATATTTTATTTAGGGGCACCCCCGTCAGATCTAGCCTGACGGGGTGAGAGAAGCATTTTTTAGGCTTTTTCTGCCTTAGCCCAAGCTTCTATAAAGAAGTTAATCAAAGTGTCCAAGCCGCCATGATTAATTTGGTAGGGGGATGACGCTGCCACAATGGGTTTGCCATGGAACGCAACGCCAATGCCGGCAACCCGAATCATTTCCAAATCATTCGCACCATCTCCACCACAGATGGATTGAGACAAATCGAGTCCATGGAGCATACTAAGCATTTCAAGGGCGCGGCGTTTGCCGTGTGCATCTAAAATTTCTCCCCCTGCGGGGCCGGTGACATCACCCGTCAGTTTCCCGTCAGCGATGACCAATTGATTGCACAAATAGCCGTCCATTTGAAGCGTTTGAGCAACGGCTCGGGCAATGTCACTGAAGCCACCGGACAAAATATAGGTGTGTATTCCGTGGGATTTAACGAAATTAATCAGTTCTCTTGCCCCAGGCATCAAGAAGGCATGTTTGACTGTTTCATCGACAATGGCTGTCGGTGCGCCGGCAAGAAGTTTGACCCGATCACGCAGGTATTCCGCGAAATCCATATGACCTTCCATGGCTTTGGCAGTCATGGCCGCGACTTCTTTCCCGACGCCGTATTGCTCGGCGATGTCATCAATGCACTCGAGTTGAATGAGGGTGCTGTCCATGTCAAGGGCCAAGATGCCGAATGAGCGAATTGAAAGACCGCTCTTGACAACATTGACATCCAGTCCGGCGCCTCGGGCCGACTCAACAATATCGTTGACACAGTCCGAGTCCGTATTTAAGTCACATAGACGGATGGCGTTGTCTTTTCTCCATATGTTTTTGACCGTTAGGCGGTCAGCAAAGGCGTGAGCGCCTTGACCTTCAATCACAATATCAACCATGATGACAGTCCTATATCAAAATGTTTTCAAATTCAGTGTCGCGAGCACCCTCAATGACATACGTCTGCCCACGATAGTGGACACGTTCAATGTATTGAGCAAACGCGCCGCATTCTAATCGCAATTTTTCTTTGACGGGTTGCTCATTGTCATTCTGTCCGGGCAATGCTTCAGTGAGCAGTCGGGCTGATGGTATGGGTTTTAGCGAGAGCTCATTATCGAGAAGCCCCAAAAGATGCATAACCGTAACCGCAAAATCATCGTGACCAGCAGGTTCTGAATGAGAAGCCGCTGCGGTAAAAGCGTTGCCGGAAACAGCAAGCACGGAATGAATTTCCTGAGGTAAGAGCCCTCCGTGATTGCCAGCTCCCAACGGCAACTCTTCGGCCATGATGAGTTTTCCGCTACGTGGGTTATTTAAATAAACAACACGCAGATCCGGCCCCCTTAGGTTGTCAGAAAAAACGACGGATTCAGAGAAAGTGCCAGCCGCTCGTCCAACAATGGCCGTGGGATCTTTTGGATCGGGTTGCGAGAAAATCAGGCCGACAGCGTCACACTGCATAAGATCATCTCGTAGGGCAATCAACTGTTTTTCCGTTGGTTGGGTAAGCCATAGCCCCAGCGCGTAGGTTCCCACCATGATGAGATCCGCTTCAGCGATGTTTTTCCCTTCCCGAATATCTTGTCCGGTGAGCACGCTCCAACCTTTTTGACGGAGATATTTCGTCAAATCATAATGTTTCACCACTTCACCATGGCCGTGATCCGACATGGTGACCAGTTGGAAACCTTCTTGTTGCCCTTCGCTTTCCCACCAGTGAAGAATTTTCCCAAAAGCGTCATCGGCATTACGTCTGGCTTGGACAGTTCTTTCGTCGAAAATTCCAAATTCATGGCTCGAATGGTCAGGCTCGCCGATCCATAAAACCGTGACATCGGCAAGTCCTCGAGGCAATTCATACTCAAAGAAGATGTCAGTCAATAGTTTTGTCCCGTCAAAATCCGGGAAACGAAGAGGGACACCATTTCCCCATTTGGATTGAAGGGCTTCACGTTCGCAGGCCGGGATGGTTAAGCCAAGGTCATGCACGCAACAGTTTAAATGACCGGGGTAGCGATCGGCGTGCATATGTTGCAGGCGTGTGCTACCAGAGGAATTGGCGCAGATAACACGCATGGTTTTGCCTGCGGCACCTAATCGGTCTCCAAGGCTGGGAACGCTAATTGCGCCGTTATCAAGTGTGTCGTGCGTGAGAATTGAATCAACACGATTGCCTCTAAAAATGCTTTTTTCGCCTGAAAGCCGCCTGTCATAGTAGGCATTGGCGATCACTCCATGACGATTAGGGCGAAAGCCCGAAAAAATACATGGGTGATTGACATAAGTTTCCGTTGGGAACGTCGCGAGGTAATTGTTCCAACGGTGGCTACTCGAAATAAAACGCTTTAAATTGGGCATGTCTTTTTCGACACAGTCGGGGCGTAGCCCGTCAAAACCCACGATGATGAATTTAGTAGAGTTTGTTGCCATTTCGTTTTTACCTTGTTTGAGGCTCTAATTTTTGTTGAACAAAGTCACCGAGAATTGACATGGATAAAGTTGAGATCACAATGACAACACCTGGTACAACGGCAATCCACCAAGCGGTCGTTAAATAATCTCGTCCGAATCCAAGCATGGTACCTAAAGAGCTCATCGGAGGCTGGACACCAACGCCCAAAAATGAGAGCGATGTTTCCAACAAAATCATGCCGGGGAAGTTCAATGTCATATTCACGACGAGCGCAGAGGCAATATTGGGCAAAATATGTTTTAAACCGATGCGCCAGGTGGGAATGCCCAAGCCTTCCAAAGCTGAAGCGTAACCTTCCGTGTAGGCAGAGCGCGCTAGATTTCGAGTCAATCTCGCATAGCGATCCCAACCATAAACAGCCATGATAACGATGATCACGGTCACGTTGGTTCCGAGAAACGCCAAAATTGTCAGAGCTAAAATGATAAAAGGCAGAGACGCCGTGAAATCAATGCCGGCATTGACAACATCATCGACAATGCCGCCGAATCGAGCCGCCAGAAAGCCTAGGAACGTGCCGATAATAGCTCCAAGGATGGTTCCGGCAATAGCTAATAAGAACGACAAACGAAGAGAGTAGACCAAACGCGAAAAGACGTCTCGCCCCAACTCGTCAGTGCCCAGGATATGAGCAGAGCTGCTAAAGGGCATTAACAGACGGGAAGTCAAGTCCATGTACTCCAAATCGTAAGGCGCCACCCATGGGGCGAGAAGCCCGCAAATAAAGAAAAAACCAAGAAAGACTGCGCTCACTACAACTAAAGTCTGAGAGCTTTTTTTCTGTGATGAATTTGATTGAGCCATAACTGAAAACACTCCTTAGTTATCGCCACGACGAAGGCGCGGGTTCACAACAAGGGCTAAAAGGTCCATAAGCAGGTTGGCCAAAATAAGGGACGCGCCGGTAGCTAAAACGATTGTTTGCACGACTGGAATATCACGATTGGCAACGGACTGGACTAGCAACTTACCGACACCCGGCCAGGAGAAAACATTTTCCGTAATCACAGCGCCGGCAACCAGTGTTCCCAGGAAAAAGCCTAAGATCGTCAGAATTGACAGCATGGCGTTGGGCAAGGCATGTAACCAGATGATCCGCCGTTCCGGAAGTCCACGCATACGGGCTGCTTTGACACAGGGCAGGCGCATCGAGTCAATCATGGCGCTTCGCGCGTAACGAGAGAAAATCGCAGCCTCTGAAGTTGCCATTGTGATAATTGGCATGATGTAGTGCCAACCCGTGGCATTACCGTAAGAAGGCAACCAACCGAGCCAAATGGAAAAAATCAAGAGCAATAAAACGCCCATGAAAAAGTTCGGAACAGCGTAGCCGAAAACCGAAATAAACATCATGGCGCGGTCCATGGGTTGATTACGGTGCAAAGCTGCGATGACCCCAGAAGGAATCCCAATTAAGAGCGTGACAATGGCCGTGGGAACCATGAGGTCAATCGTAGGCCAAAAGGCGTTCATAAAAACATCTTTGACAGGTAGGCCTGTCATGTAACTGGTTCCCATGTCCAAAGTGACAAACTTTTGAAGGTAAACGAGAAACTGTTCCCATAAAGGCTTATCCAGCCCCCACTGTGCTCTAAAAGCGGCCAAAGCAGTGGCGTCAGCGCCATCACCCAACATAATGCGGGCTGGGTCGCCTGTGAGATGCAGGGCGAAAAACACGCAGGCGGTCAACAAGAACAGTGTGATGAGTGCCCGTAAGACAATTCGAAGGGCTACAGCGAACATGACAAATTCTCCTCTTGAGCCTGTAATTGATCAACGGTCTTGTCGGCAAAGCAGGCAACGGCATGGCCATTTTCTTCTTTGACGAGTGCAGGAACCTCAACACGGCAACGGTCGGTTGCGAGCGGACAGCGATTGGCGAAAACACAGCCTTTCGGTCGATCAATTGGACTGGGCATGCTGCCCTTGGGATAAAAGCGGATGACTTGGCTATCGGCCCCAGGCGTTGAAGCCATCAACAGTCGTGTGTACGGATGTTTGGGATGTTGGAAAATGTCCTGAACATCGCCCATTTCGACGATGCGGCCTAAGTACATCACAATGACACGATCGCAGATGTAGCGCACAACGTTCAAGTTGTGAGAGACGAAAAGCATGGACATTCTCGATACTTGGCGCAGCCGGTTTAATAGCTCGAGCACTTGAGCTTGAATGGAGACATCTAGTGAAGCAACCGGTTCGTCGCAAGCGAGCAGCGCGGGTTTTAATGCAATTGCCCGCGCAATGGCAGCGCGTTGCAACTGACCGCCCGACATGACGCCCGGCAAACGAGTGACGTGGTGCTCAGGCATTCCAACCGCTTTTAAAACAACTTTTGCTTTTTCCACGGCAGCTTCGTGAGTGAGGCCTTGGTGGATCATCAAAGGTTCAGCGACTTGTTCCACGATGGGCATACGGGCGTCAAAACAGCCATAAGGATCCTGATAGATCATCTGCATGGAGGCGCGCTGAGCCCGCCAAGCGGTTGATCGTGGTTCTGGAAATTCTTCATCTTTGAAGCGAACCACTCCTTGAGTGGGCTTCTGAAGTCCTAAGAGCAACCTCGCCAGTGTGGATTTGCCGCAACCCGACTCTCCCACTAACCCAAGCACTTCTCCGGTATGGATCTGCAATTCAATGTCTTGAAGAACATCCCAAGGTTTTTTTCTGCCGAAAAAGCCTTGACGGGAGACGTAACAGTGGCGGCGAATGTGAGCATCAATGACTTCTAAAAAGTCCGATTTGTCCGTGTTGGCGATCGCCTGCATATTGGCGGCATCGTCGAGTGCTTTGGCGACTTCCGTTGAGTCTGCTTCATGAGCCTTTTGGCAGCGGCTGGTCCAATCTTTTGAGTCATCAATGGCAACGAGCGGAGTCAGTATCGTGTGACAAGCGTCTGTTGCCCGTGAGCAGCGACTCGCAAACGGGCACCCTTTGCCGAGTTTATCTGGCGAGGGAATTTCACCGGGAATGGGTTTTAATGTGCCACGCTGACTATTCATATCAGGCATCGCGTCCAGTAAGCCCTCGGTGTAGGGGTGCGAAGGATTGGGAATAACCTTTGCAACAGGCCCTTCTTCAAGGAGGTAGCCGGCATACATGACAGACACTTTGTCAGCAGTGTCGTGCGCTAGATGCAAATCGTGGGTGACCAATAACATGGACATGTCGCGTTTTAAAACAATCTCGCGCATTTCTTCGAGCAATTCACGCTGAACAACCACGTCAAGTGCGGTGGTCGGTTCATCGGCAAGCAGCAATTTGGGAGAGCCGACGAGCGCTAAAGCAATCATGATGCGTTGTCGCATGCCGCCAGAAAGTTGGTGAGCATAGGCTGTCATGCGTTTTTCTGGGGCAGTGATACCGACAATTTTTAAGTACTCGAGAGCAATATCATGTAGATCGCTTTTATGTGAGGCAAAAACCGTTGCCCCCGATTGACCGCGATAATTCGGATGGCGGTAGGCGATCGTTTCCATCAGTTGATAGCCAATGGTGCGCATGGGGTTTAGGGCGCTCATCGCGTCTTGGACGACCATGGCAATTTCGGATCCACGAATGGTCGTGTACTCGTGTTCAGTGAGGCCAACAAGTTCTTTGCCTTGGAAACGAATGCTGCCGGTCGTTCGGCAGTTATTGCCCGCCAATCCTAAAATAGAACGGGCAAGCACGCTTTTGCCTGAACCAGATTCGCCAATGAGAGCGTGAATCACTCCGGGCCGAATATCTAAATCAATGCCATGAAGAACCTCAACGGAACCAAACGAAACATGAAGGTCCCGGATCTGAAGAAGAGAATCGTTGTCTTGCATAGAAATCGTGAGGAGATGATGTAACGAAGCTCCCGTCTCAGTCATTGAAGATTTAAGACGGGAGCATCGGAGATTGTGTTTAACGACTACTTAAACGAAAGGTTGCCGGCGCCCAAATCAAGGCGACCTTCCATGCCCGGTGTCCAGTTCACGTTCTTTTGCTTAGCGTAAATCATCGGCAATGCGTAAAGCGGACAAGCCATCGGGTCTTTCATGAAGGCCTCCAACATGCCTTTCCAGGCTTCTTTACGGGCTGCGGGATCCGTGGACGTTTCAAGAATCTTGCCTAATTCAGCAAAGCGCTTGTATTCGGGCGAGGAGGTATCCAAAAAGCCCATCGTATCCCAAGAGGTGCCCGGCTTTAGGCGACGCCAGAGTTGGGAAGCCGGATCGGGGAAGTAGGCTGAGAAGGACGCATTGTTGATCATGCGATCCGGACCGGCGGCTTCTACTTGAGACCAGTTTTCTTTTACCTGGATCTCAACGTTTAAGCCGACATTTTTAAGCATAGCGGCAATCGCTTGAGAGACTGTCATCTCTAAGGTGTAATAGCCCGTTTGGATACGCCAGACAATCGGTTCTCCCTTGTAACCGGAGGCTTTGATAAGCGCCTTGGCCTTTTCGGGATCGTAGAGCTTTTGGTTCAACTCGGGGATATAAAGGTCACCGAATGTCTTGGATTGGAAACTGTCGGCAGTCGTTGTTTTGCCGGCAAAAAGGGCTTGCACGAGCAGTTCGCGGTCAATGGCGTGCAAAATTGCAAGGCGTAATTCCTTGCTTTGCATGACCTTAGATGACTTATTATCGAAAATTAGACCGTAGATGTTATCAATCGGGCCTCCGACAACGTCAACGCGACCATCCGAAGACAAGGGCTTAATTTGGTCCGGAGGAACTTCAGTGATAAGGTCAAATTCGCCAGAGCGAAGTCCCGCCACACGTGCGGACAATTCTGGGACTTCAACAAAACTTAACTTGGTCGCGGGGGCCTTTTGATTCCAATAGCCGTCAAATCGGGTGAGATCTAATCGATTGCTGGTTTTGAAGGAGTCAATCTTATAGGGACCGGTGCCCGACGGCTTCTTAATCCAGTTTTCCCAGCTGCCGGCAGCTTTGTAACCGTCTTCGGAAATAATTTCGGACATACGAGCGGAGAAGCGACGCTCAATTAGGGGATCGGCCGTTTTCATCGTGACGCGAACGGTGTAATCATCCACCTTTTTAACTTCTTTTAGACCTCCTAAGAACTCCCAAGCCGCAGCCCGTCCCGGTGCTTTCTCTCCGGAAAAGCGTTCTGGTCCGAAGCTAAACACAACGTCATCGGCGGTGAAGTCCGTGCCATCGTGGAATTTAACGCCTTTTCGCAATTTGAATTCAACAGTTTCCGGCGAGATCCGCTTCCAAGATTCTGCCAACCCCGGTTCAAGCGCACCGGTTTGTTGGTTAGCATGAATTAGTGTTTCGTAAATTGAAGAGACGACACGATCAATCGCATTGTTGTTGACGCCTTGCGGTTCAACGGTTGGCGGTAGCTGTGGCATGGCAACTACCATGTGATCGGCGCTGGCCCAAGTCGATTGGGCTGTAAAACCGCAGGCGGCCAACAGGGTTGCAACAACAATCTTTCGGTATTGAGACATAAATTAGACTCCAAAACAACTAGAGGGTCCGAAGTCAACAACGCTTCGGTAAGTGATGTAATTTCTTTCGAAGCCGTATTTTGAAGAGTCAATGTGTCATGAATGCCGTTAAATCGTGATATTTCTGTGACACTTATTTAGGGGAGGGGCAAGTTGGAAAAATTACAATATTCAACAATTATTCAAAGGGTTATTCCCTTTTTTAGAAAGAAATTAAAGAGTTTTATGACAAAAAGATGACATGATAAATGGGAAAAATGACATGAAGTATGACAAAGCAATTAAGAGCGAAGCCGGGACATTGTTACACGATCGTTGCCGGCTAGGTCTTTAATTGTTTGTGGAGTTTCCCATAGGTTGGAATTGAAAAGACTGCGAACGGCTTGAGCTTGATCCCAACCGTGCTCAAGTAATAAAAAGCCTGCGCGGTTGAGATGCCCAGGCGCGCCCTGAATAATTTTTTCAATCGCTTTTAAGCCGTCAACGCCGTCCGTTAGCGCAGAAGCCGGCTCATAGGTGAGGTTTAACAGATGGTTATCCGAGGGATGGATGTATGGGGGATTGCTGACAATCACATCAAAAAGCGTCAATTCATGAATAGATTCGAACCAATCACTCTCAAAAAAACGCACCGGGGCTTTCAACGTAGCGGCATTTTCTCTTGCAATGCTTAACGCTTCTTGACTGATATCACTGGCAGTAACTTGTGTGTTCGACAACTCAAGCGCCAAAGTGATGGCGATGCACCCGGAGCCGGTGCCCATGTCCAAAAGGGTGCGGATAGGATGCTTTTTTGATAAAGATAAGACTATTTCAATCAGAGTTTCCGTATCTGGTCGGGGAATCAGCACGTCTTGATTGACGCGAAACGGTCGCCCGTAAAATTCTTGGGTTCCCGTAATGTAGGGAATGGGCTCACCTTTCTGACGCCGTCGGATCAAACTCTCGTATAAATCCAGGGTTTGCTCATCCAACACTTCCTGATCGTGTGTGATCAGGTAAGTGCGTCCTTTGCCCAAGAGCGTGGTCAACAACAACTTGGCTTCAAACCGATCAATTGATTGATAAGCTTTATCGAGCGCTTGGGCAATGGTGGTCACAGAATTATTCTCCAAGGTTGGCCAGTTGCTCAATTTGATGCTCAGTGGTGAGCGCTGTGATAATTTCTTCCAGGTCTCCGTCCATGATGAAATCCAGTTTGTAGAGTGTCAAATTGATGCGATGATCGGTCACGCGCCCTTGAGGATAGTTGTAGGTTCGAATGCGCTCACTGCGATCGCCCGAGCCCACCAAGCTTTTGCGCGTGCTCGCCTCTTGAGCTTGTTGCTTCGCAATTTCGTTGGCCGTAATACGTGAAATTAGAACACTCATGGCACGAGCCTTATTCTCGTGCTGACTACGTTCATCCTGACACTCCACAACGGTGCCGGTTGGAATATGCGTGATGCGAACGGCTGAATTTGTTTTTTGAACATGTTGACCACCGGCTCCTGAAGCACGATAGACATCAATGCGCAAATCGGCCGGATTAATTTCAACTTCGCCGATTTCATCAAGTTCCGGCAATACAGCGACGGTGCAGGCTGAGGTATGAACACGTCCTTGGCTTTCTGTTTCTGGAACGCGCTGAACGCGGTGTCCACCGCTTTCGAACTTGAGTTTGGAATAGGCTCCGTCACCAATGATGCGGACGATCACTTCTTTATAGCCGCCCAAATCGCTCTCGCTGGCAGAAACAATCTCAGTTTGCCATCCCTGACGTTCCGCATAACGGGTGTACATTCGCAGCAAATCACCGGCAAACAGAGCTGACTCATCGCCACCTGTGCCGGCACGAATTTCGAGATAAATATTTTTACTGTCGTTTGGATCCCGAGGTAACAGCATGATCTGAAGCTCTTTTTCAAGATCTTCTAGATGTTGTTTGCCTTTATCAATTTCCTCTTGGGCAAAGTCTTGCATATCGGCGTCGCCAAGCATCTCACGAGCTGCTTCAATATCGGCCTCGGTGGACTCGTAGTCTTTCATTTTGCCGACGACCGGTTCAATTTCTGCCCGCTCTCGCGATAAATCACGAAAGCGATTCATGTCATTGGCGGCATCGGGTGCGGCAAGCATGGCATCTATTTCTTCCAGGCGCCGACCGAGTTGATTAAGTTTGCTACGCATGGACTCTTTCACAGGAGTCTCCTAATAAATTCTTTTGAAACAACAAATTGACTGGCGCATGATAGCATGCGTCGGTCGTTTTACTTGTAAAAAGATTGAAGATTATTGGCGAAAAGGCTTCGCCTAACGTTTTCTTTCGAGATAGAAATGCTTAAAAGCCTGGCAAAGGTGATCACGTTCTGTGGCGCTCAGGTTATGAGCGTCTTTTAAAAGCGTGAGATTGTCATGAAGCAATTTTTTTACCAAGTCGTGGGCGAAACGATCGAGTGTTTTATCAATGTCGGCACCGTGTTTTAAGTGCCGTTTGGCGATCAGAAGGTCCCTTTGAGCCAATTCTTGTGCCCTCGAGCACATGACTTCGATGGTTGGTACAGCACTTCGCGCTTGCAACCAGTCGGAAAACTCTCGAACATGACGGTCAATGATTGCCTGGCTCTCAACGACGGCGGCTTGACGCTCGGCTTTGCCACTTTGGACAACCTGTCCCAAATCGTCGACAGTGTACACATACACGTCGTCTAATCGGGCGACTTCCTCTTCCACATCGCGAGGGACCGCTAGGTCCACGATGAAAATCGGGCGGTGCAAACGGGCTTTGATGGCTCTTTCAATCATTCCGAGGCCGATGATGGGTAAAGCGCTCGCGGTACAAGACACGATAATGTCAAAATTCGCGATTCGGTTCGGAAGATCAGCTAATTTCATTGACGCCGCCCCAAATCGAGCGGCAAGTGCTTCTCCCTTATCAAGGGAGCGATTGGCGATCGTCATTGAGCGGGGGTTTTGAGCGCTAAAGTGTGCGGCGCAAAGTTCAATCATTTCACCGGCGCCAACAAAGAGCACGTTTAGATCGGTGAGTTCCCCATACAGGCGATTGGCAAGGCGCACGGCAGCAGAAGCCATTGAAACTGAGTGAGCACCGATTTCTGTTGCCGTTCGGACTTCCTTAGCTACATTGAAGGTGCGTTGAAAAAGCGTATTGAGCATGAGCCCCAATCCCTTGGCCGAGCGAGCGGCTTTTTCCGCTTTTTTCATTTGACCAACAATTTGGGTCTCGCCAAGGACCATGGAATCCAACCCACTGGCAACGCTGTATGCGTGACGCACGGCCTCATTGTCAATAAGCGCATAAGTATGAGGAGTTAGCTCCGTAAGTCGCAGACCTTTCTCTTCAGCAAGGAAAGTTTCAAGAGCGCCTTGAGCTAGATCGGGATCTTCGCAGGCGACATAAAGTTCTGTTCGATTGCACGTTGACAAAATCAACACTTCAGAAATTTCACCGGATTCGACACCTGATAGGCGCAACAAGATCTTGCTGATGGTTGCAGCAATTTCATCCGGACCGAAAGCAACGCGTTCACGTATTGTGAGAGGTGCTGTCGTGTGGTTTAAGCCTAAAGTGAGTAAGTGCATGAAAGAAAAATGGGAAAAGTTATCCTAAAATCCAAACGAGAGCGCAAGTTTAAAGCGAATCGATTAAATTTTCCTTACGTTTTTTATGACCAATTATCCATTGACGATTCCAACTGCCGAAGAGGCAATCGCGGCGGCGGCTGAACGAGCGAGGCGCCATGTTGCCAAACAGGCGCTAATGTCGGCTGGCGCGACGCTCATTCCTGTGCCGGGCGTTGACATGCTCGTGGATGTTACTGTCATGGTGAAAATGATTGATCGCATAAACGCTGAATTTTGCCTGACGCCGCAGCAAATTGAAAAACTCCCAAGCACACAAAAACTGATTGCGTACGAGGCCATTAATTGGGTTGGAACGACATTGGCAGGCAAGATAGTGAGCTCGCAGCTTGCGATTGGTTTGCTGAAAAGCGTTGGAGTTCGGATGAGTGCCAAGCAAGCTTCTCGCTGGATGCCGATCGTCGGACAGACGGCCGCCGTTGCTGTGGGGTATTCTGCATTACGTTACTTAGGGTTGGCTCATATCAAGGATTGTGAACGGATCGCGCGGCAGGTGCAGTATCTATTGTCTCAAAAATAATTGTGCAAATAATAACTTTGCGCAAAAATGATCCTCCGAGTTAACAAAGCGCTAAGTTAAAATGAACTGCTAACACTATGTTTGTTCGGGGAAAACCCCGTGTTGCAAATCTTTCGGAAGCTTACGTCGGCTAAGAGGCTATTCCTCCGAAAAGATTGATAGAGAAAGGAGACTTTGATGGCAAAAGAACTTCCCGCGTTAAGTGAAGCGGTATTGGCTCAGGTGCAAAAGGTGGCACAGTTACCTAAAGTGCGCCAAGCTTTGGAAATCGCCGAACGTGATGTGCAACGCGCAATGGATGAGCAGGTTGAGCTGTGTGAGATTCCTGCGCCGACCTTTAAAGAAGAGGCTCGAGCCCGCTCCGTGATGCAACGCATGAAGGACTACGGCTTGAGCGATGTTCATATGGATGAAATCGGCAACGTGATTGGTGTTCGCAAGGGTGTTCGCGAAAACGGCCCGATTCTCGTTTTAGGCGCTCACATGGACTCTGTTTTCCCGGAAGGCACAGACGTCACGGTTAAAAAAGATGGCATCCGTTATAGCGCTCCGGGTATCGGTGATAACTGCAGCGGACTTCGCGCGATTTTGCAAGTGTTGCGTGGCTTGGAAGAAGCGGGTATCAAAACCGAAGGTGATATTTGGTTTGTCGGAACGGTTGGCGAAGAAGGTAACGGCGATATTCGGGGTTCCAAACATTTGGTGAAAAACAATAAGATCGATGGTTTTATTGCAGTGGATTCGACCGATGTGGGTCGTGTGCTTTACGGGGCGACTGGCTCTCACCGCTGGCGTGTGAGCATTGACGGCTTAGGTGGACATAGTTTCGCGGAATATGGCAAGACCCCGAGCGCAATTCACGCAATGGCTCGCGCCATCACTAAGTTCGCCGATTTGCGTCCTGCTGCCGATCCAAAGACCACTTGGACCGTTGGAACGATCAAGGGTGGCACGACTGTTAATTCCATCGCGGCTCACTGCGAAGTGGAAATTGATATGCGAAGCTTCGATAACACGTGCTTACTTGCTATCGAGAAAGAGATTTTGGAAAAATTTGACGAAGCCGTTGCTGAAGAAAATGCTTCTTGGGCCGTGACAGCTCCGGAACGTTTGCTCAAAGTCACGAAGACCGCTATCGGCGACCGTCCGGCCGGTACCCGTCCGCATGACTGCCCGGTTTTACAAGTGGCTCGCAGCGCTCAAAAGACATTGGGCATTGAGTTGACGCAATACGTCCGCTCTTCAACCGACGCGAACGCGCCGATGAGTGCCAATATCCCCTCAACGTGCTTGTGCTCGGGTGGCTATGCAGAAAATGCGCACAACCTCAAAGAATTCTTTGAAATGGTTGATACGCAAAAGGGTCCGCAATTGATTACGCTATCCGCTTTGGCGTTGGTTGGCGTTGAAGGTGAAGAGCCGATCCTGCCTAAGATGGCATAAATCATTTTTGTCATAGATACAGACCATTTAAAGCAGTCTGTATCAATGAGTGATCATCCTAAACAATCCCCGAAAGAGTGTCGCTCTTTTGGGGATGATATTATCGGAAGGAAGGTATATGCGTCCTTTGATTGGAGTGACTTCGCTTTGGGACGGTGAGAAAAAGTGCGGTTGGATGTGGCAAAACTATCTGGAGCTTATTTGGGCTGCTGGCGGTATGCCAATGGTCTTACCGCTAAACGCTAGTGACGAGGCTCGTGAAGAGGTGCTTGCTCACTGCCGTGGAATTTTGTTTACCGGTGGTCAGGATATGTCAACAACGAACTACCCGTATCAAGATCCGGCGAGGTGCCTGACGACCGCAGAAATTCGCGATGCGGTTGAAATTCCGCTTTTTCACGCCGCCTACGAAATGGGGATGCCGGTCTTTGGTATTTGCCGAGGCATGCAGATGATCAATTTTGCATTGGGGGGAACACTCATCGAGGACATCCCGACGCAAGTGAAGACGGAAACGGAACATCGCTATTGTCCTCCCGCCGTACCGAGCATGCATGAGGTGGACGTTTTTGAAGACACGCCGTTGATGGATATCGTTGGCAAGGCCCATTTCACTGTCAATAGTTATCATCATCAGGCTGTTGAAACAGTTGCTCCGGCACTTAAGCTCATGGCTTGTTCAAGCACTGATCAAATTGTTGAAGCGGTCTGGGCCCCTGAGGGGTCGTTTTTAATGGCTGTGCAATGGCACCCCGAACGAATTTATCTGGAGCATCCGGAAAATCTTGCTATGCTTAAACGCTTTGTTGAGGCTGCGAAAGTTTATTAATTATCGTTTGTATCGACCTAAGGTCGATACAAACTTGTTTTAAGGAATTTCATTGTCAGATTTAGCCTATTCTCGAGCTTTGTCAGAGGCAAACCGCCAAGCGCTTTACAGTGTTTTGGCAGCGCTAATGATCACCGTGTTCTTCTGGGGTTGCGTGTATTTAACGCACGACAGCCTATTGAACTGGTGGGGCATTCCGCTTTGGTTTTGGCTCTCATGCGTCATTGGGTACTTTTTTTCCATTATCGTTGTTTGTATTCTCGTCAAATGTTTCTTTCACCCCATTGATTTGAACTGCGCTCAAGCAGAATCGGATAAACAGAGGCGCTCGTAATGGTTGGCATTTTTGTCCCGATCCTTCTTTTCTTTTTTCTATTGTTTTTTCTTTCTTGGTTTGTTCGCTCACAGGCACCCGCTCGATTTCTCGGAGAGTATTTTTTAGCAGACCGGACGCTAAAGGGCTTTGTTTTGGCAATGAGTTTGGTCGCAACATATGGTTCGGTCAGTTCGTTTGTTTCAGGTCCTGGCTTGGCTTGGCAATATGGTTTGGGCTGGGTCGCATTTGCTGCGCCGCAAATTATCACGGGTTTTTTGGTATTGGGGGTTCTAGGTAGCAAGTTAGCGCTGATTGGAAGACGTTTGAATGCCGTGACAATCATGGATGTGATCGCGGCTCGCTTCAAGAGCGACGTTTTGGCTGCTGTGATGGCACTTTTGATGCTGAGCTTTTTTACTGCGATGATGACGGGGCAATTAATCGGTGGCGCACAAATTTTTTCACAAGCGACCGGCTTATCGTACTCAAAAGGACTCCTCCTTTTTAGTGTTGTCGTACTTTTTTATACAACAATGGGAGGATTTCGGGCTGTGGCGATAACAGACACTGCCTGCGCGATTTTGATGTTAGTTGGCATGGGACTGTTAGGGTTAAGCCTTATCAACGAAGCGGGGGGCTATGAGGCGCTGATTGGAAAAATTACTTTTATTGATCAAAGTGAGAAACTGGGCTTGTTCGAGATCACTTCCGCGGGTGATTTACCATGGACTCTTCTTTTCTCATCTTGGATTTTGGTGGGCTTTGCGACAGTTGCTCTTCCGCAGTCGGCAATCCGCTGCATGGCCTATCGGCGCAGTGATGACCTGCATATCGCCATGTTGGTGGGGACGATTGTTTGCGGAGCGTTGATGATCGGTATGACGATGATGGGCTTTTTGGCTAGAGGGGTTCTTCCCGAAGCTGACTCGTTTAAGGGAAATACTGATGCGATGATTCCGTTTTTCATTTCTCAGCATATGTCTCCATGGTTAGCCGGGATCACGCTCATTGGACCCTTGGCGGCAACCATGTCCACGGTCAGCTCTTTATTGATCGGAGCATCTTCCGCGATTGTGAAAGATTTGTTCTTGCGGTTTGAGGGAGCGAAGCCTCTTGCGGCGGGGCAGTTAGAACGACGGGCAAAAGCTTGTACTTTCTTGTTGGGATTCACGGCGCTGCTTTTGGCACTTTATCCGTTAGATCTTATTGCGTGGATTAATCTTTTCGCTTTTGGCGGTTTGGAAGTGACGTTTTTATGTCCGCTACTTGGCGGACTATTTTGGTCCAGAGCAACAAAGGCTGGGGCCTGGAGCTCAATCGTGGTGGGTTTGGGATTTTATTTGACATCGGGTTTGCTGGACTTGCCCCTGAGCGGTTGGCATGGCGTGGTTCCGGCACTGGTGGCGGCAATTATCGCTTTTGTGGTGGGTTCCTTGTCAACTAAGCCCGAGAAAGATCTAACCGACTTTTTCCCAAAAAACTAACAGGCCACCATGTTGGTGACCTGTTTCTCATTTGCTTCAGAAGGTGCAATGATCAAAAATCGCTTTTTGTTGGGTAAATTCCAATAAACCAGCGTAACCTCCTTCGCGACCGATACCGCTTTGTTTATAACCTCCAAATGGAGCCGTGACATCGCGAGGTCCATTGTTGACATAGACGTTGCCTGCCCGAATTCGGTGCGCGACTGCCAGAGCCTCATCTTTAGGTCCAAACACAGCGGCGTTTAACCCGTAAGGTGTGTCGTTGGCAATTGAGATGGCTTCATCCACGTCTTTGTAGGGAATTACGCAAAGAACAGGACCGAAAATTTCTTCTCGAGCAATGCGCATGTCATTTTTCACATTAGTGAAAATTGTAGGCTTGACGTAATAACCTTTAGAACAATCGGTTGGAATTTCTCCGGTTAACAATGTTGCTCCTTCCTCAAGTCCCAAACGAATATAACTGGCAATTTTTTCAAATTGCGCTTTTGATGAAACAGGACCCAACTTATTCGCATCATCGGTTGGGTCACCGACGGTATAGGCATTGACGTTTTCCAATAGCAGCTTTTCAACTGCCTTGAGGTCTTTTTCGGGAACCAGAAGACGTGACAGAGCGGTGCATGTTTGTCCTGAATTTAAAAAGATGGAATCAAAAAGTTGTTTAACCGCGGGTGAGTAGTCTTCGCTAGGCAGCCAGATGAAAGGCGACTTCCCACCTAATTCGAGGCTGATGCGCTTGACCGACTCTAGCGCTCTTTGACTTAATCGGATGCCAACTTTCGTTGATCCCGTAAATGAGACCATGTCGACTAGCGGGTGTGTTGCAATGGCGTCGCCTACCTGTGCGCCACGTCCAGTGACGAGGTTGAGTACCCCGGCAGGAAGACCGGCTCGCTCAAATGCATCGACAAGAAGATAGCATGTCAGTGGCGTGTGTTGGCTCGGTTTTAACACAACGGTATTGCCCATCAAAATAGCTGGAATGACCTTTTGGATAACCTGTCCTAAGGGGTAATTCCACGGGGTTATGCAGCCAACGACTCCAATCGGTTCACGGTAAACATGACTTAGTTCAAGGGACTCTTGCAACGCAAGTTTTTCAGCACAATCTATGTAGGAACGAATTCGTGTGTATTGATACAGACAGTGTGTTTTGGTCGTGAACTCAATAGGAGCGCCTAACTCTTTAACTTCCAAATCAATAATGAGATCTTGGTAACTTTCTAGAACTGAAAGCATCTTTCTCATGATTGAAGTTCGTTGTGCAAGTGGTGTTGTCGACCACTTTTCATACGCCCGATGCGCGGCACGAACAGCCTTGTCAATGTCAACGAAGTTACCATCGGGTACACGTGCGAAGTGTTCAAGAGTGGCTGGGTTTTCTATGTCAATGAATTTATCGTTCGCTGAGTCAGTCCACTGACCATCAATGTAGATTTTTTCAAAACAGTACGACATAACGGACTCCCTTCGTCTATGTTGTTTCATGAAGGCACAACATATTGTTTAGTGTGAACCCTATTGTTTCCAGTATAGGACCGAAAGCGAGGAGTGGAGGCAAAAAACAATTAAAAAAAGCCTTGCTTGAGAGCAAGGCTTGGAAATTTGATGACAGGTCAGTGGCTTACTGTTTTGAAATGTCAGTGCCAAAGAACTGGACGGCTAGTGCGGATAGCTCACCGGAGGTACGCATATCAGAAAGAATTTTGTTCAGTTCCGTGCGTAATTTCTCAGTGTTTTCTTTTCTCAGAGGAATGCCGACAGAAGTTGTTTCATCGGCAATCGCCGCAATTTTGATTGGAGCGTCAGTGTGGACTTTTTTGTAATCGTAATAGGTTACCTCGGCGTTGAGCGTGGCATCAATTCGACCGCCAAGCAACAGCTCAAAAGTTTGGTTTAAGTCGTCAACACCCAAGACCTTGGCGCCATATTTTTCGGCAATTGTTGCATAGGTGCTTGAAATCGTGTTGGCCGTTTGTTTCCCTTTTAAATCGGCCATGGATTGGATTGTCGTGTTACCCTCAGTTACGATGACAACGGTGCGGTTATAGGCATAAGGATCTGTGAAGTGATAGGCTTTTTCACGATCTGGAGTAATGTCCACACCGTTAATCATGATGTCATATCGACCGGAGCTCACTCCGGCAAGAAGCCCGTCCCATTTCCCTTCAATAAACTCAACTTGAACTCCCATTTTTTTAGCAATGGCTCGTCCTAATTCAATGTCGTATCCGGTTAATTTGCCGGTTTCATCGTGAAAGGTCCATGGAGCCCAAGTGCCCTCAGTGGCGATGATGATCTTTCCACGGGTTCGGATGGTGTCAAGAAGATCTTGATTCTCCGCAGTTTGTTGATTTGATTCTTCCTCAGAAGGCGTGCACGCACAAAGTGTGGCTCCACAGGCCATAGTCAAGGCAATCAAGGCACATTTCATCGTAAAACTTGACATTGTTCTTCTCCAACTAAAAAATTATTGATCAGTTAATCGCAAAAAGGCACGTGTTCGCTCATCGTGTGGATTGGCAAAAAAAGTTTTTGCATCATTTTGCTCTACGATGAGACCTCCATCCATGAATATCACCTTGTTGGCGACATTTTTTGCAAAACTCATTTCGTGGGTGACCACGAGCATGGTCATTCCTTCATCGGCCATTTGGCGCATCAGCGACAAAATGTCCTGAGTCAGTTCTGGATCAAGAGCCGATGTCGGCTCATCAAAATAGATAATTTCCGGGTTGACGGCCAGAGCTCGAGCGATGGCGACTCGCTGCTGTTGACCGCCTGACAACTCACTTGGATAATGATCCGCGCGATCCAACAACCCAATTCGTTTTAAGAGCGTTTGACCGATTTCATAGGCCAGAGCCTTCGGCATTTTTCGACCAACAATCAGTCCCTCTGTAATGTTTTCTAAGGCGGTTTTATTTAAAAACAGATTGTAATTTTGAAAAACGAAAGCCGTTTTTTTGCGAATGTTGAGCACATCACGATGACTGATGTGAGCCATTTGATAAGTTTCTTTATCAAAAGTGAGTTCACCGTCATCGGCTTTCTCCAGAAAGTTCAGGCAGCGAAGTAGTGTAGTTTTACCTGAACCGCTGGGGCCGATGATGGAAATGACGTCTCCCTTTTGGATTGAGAGATTGATTCCTTTTAAAACCTCCAAATGCGCAAATGACTTGCGCAATCCTTTGACTTCCAGCATGGTGACGATGCCTCGAAAAAGTTAGCGACCGTACTTTTGTAGGCGCTTTTCGCCTGAACGCTGTAAGCGTGTCAGCACGGTGCAAAAGAGCAAATAAATTAAGCCAACTTCAATGTAAAGTAAAAGAGGCTCATAGGTTCTTGCCACGATGCGCTGTGTTGTCATGAACATTTCTGTGACCGTGATGTTGGCAGCTAGTGACGTATCTTTAACCATGGCGATAAGGGAGTTGCCAAGTGTTGGAAAGGCCGTTCGGAATGCTTGAGGCAGCACGATGCGTCGAATGGTTTGTCCCCAACTCATTCCAGCGCAAAGCCCTGCTTCTAGTTGACCTTTGGGTACGGCCTCTAGGGCTGCCCGGATCGTTTCCGCGCAATAGGCTCCTTCATTGATTGAAAATACAACAACCGCGGCAACAAAAGGGTTGATCAAAATACCAACGTGAGGTAAACCGTAGAAGATGATAAAGAGTTGCACCAAGAGCGGCGTGCCACGAATGACCCAAATGTAAAAACGCGACAATGGTGTCAATATCGGCACCTTCGCAAATTGCACCAACGCAACTGCCACTGCGATAATCAAAGCAAAGGCAAAAGAAATTGCCGTAAGCGGAATAGTGACGGTTAACCCTGGAAGCAAAATGTTCCAGAAAGAATCAATCAAAAGATTAAGCGTGTCGGAATTCATAGGATGAAAAAGACATATAAATACCGCGCCGACAAAGAGAACGGATTTGCTACTTTTCAGACAAAACCAGCAAGCAGTATAAAAACGCTAGATTTAAATCGTCAAATACCTCCTTTTATGGTGTTCAATGCAAATTGGGTATGCCGTGACGATCCAGCGTTTAAGAATGCTTGTCTTCAGAACCTAGCCGCTAAGCATTTTATCGATCCGTAGATTTTTTAAGTCGCCTTAAGGTGCCTAAGAATTGCCTGATTCTTTCAAGGAGAAAGTTTGGGAGTTGAGAAAGAAAGTGATTGATTAGCTCAAAATGATTGAAGCGAAGTGCAACAGATGCAAAAAATCCCTCTTAGCGTGGCCAAGGGGGACAATCAACTTCCGAACAAATGCAGTACTGGTGGCTAGGGACGGCACCATTACATAATTCGTAACAATTCAAAGCCGTTCAAAAAATCCTTATAAATCAATATATTTTCATTTTACACTATCCGTACTCATTCAAACTGATTTGCCTAAATTCACATTTTTGCGGTACCCTAGTCGGTACCCTAATTTGAAAGAGGTGCTTCGGTGGCTGAATTACGCAAACCAAAAACGGCGAAGGAAGTTGAAAAACTTTCTAAACAAGTTGGCTTCCATTTTGTTGATAAAAATTTGTATTTGGAAGTGAGAGAGGGAGCCAGAGGAATATCCGCGCGCTGGGTGTATCGGACAGAGATAGACGGTAAAAAACGGAAATCGTCACTTGGAAAATATACTGAGGTGACAATACCTCAAGCCAAGGCCAAAGCTATCAAATTGCAAGGGTATCGCTTAGAGGGACTAAACCCTACTGAGGAAGTCAGAAAACAAAGAGCCGAAGCCAGAGAAAGAGCCAGAGAGTTGGAAGCCGAGAAAATAACACTTGAAACGGCTTACATGGAATTTTTGGAATTTAAGAGCGGCCCTAATGGATGGAAGGGCGGCGAAAGCGAAAGAAAGCGAGCTGAGAGCGTTTTTAGGAAGCATTTAAGGCTGATACTCAATGAGCCAGTTAAAACGCTTACCGCTGAGGTTTTAGCTACGGCGTTAAGGTCGGCGGCTGAAAACTCGCCAGAATCTTATAACAAGTTAGTGACGAAGCTACACGCCTTTTTTATTTGGTGTGGTACCAAAGGGTACCGCTCCATTGAATTAGCTAACCCTGCGGATAAACAAATTCTAAAAAATTGGATTAACCCGCCAAAAGATGAGGGTAAACATTACGGCGCATTGCCGCCTGAGAGTATTCCGAAGTTTTTTAAATTGCTTCGTTCAAAAGACGGTATTACGGCCCGTTGTGTTGAATTTTGTATTTTGACTGGCGTTAGATCAAAAACTGTACGTTTGATGACGTGGGCAGAATTGGATGATGATTTAACGGTGTGGACAGTACCTCCTGAGAAAATGAAAGCCAGTAGCAATGGATTGCATTTTGTGCCGTTATCAAAACAGGCTCGCCAGTTGCTTATAGATATTCGGGCTATGGGCTTGAATGATAAATATGTGTTTCCATCACCTACTGGCGGCTTTAGTTCGCCATTAAGTGAAAATGCACCTAATCAGTTTGTGAAGGCCTTGATTAACAAAAGTGAGGATAAGGCCTTTATTGATCCCGTTCAATCGGCTATACAGGGTAGGGCGGTAAGAGCAACAATGCACGGTACTAGCCGCTCCACGTTAGCTACGTGGGCTACGGATAACAATATGGACAAGGAAATCATTGAGGCGATATTGCACCATAAACAAGGCAAGGTACAGGAAGCCTATTACAGATCAAATAAGGCTGATCCGAGAAAGAGACTATTACAGGATTGGGCTGATTTTTGTTACTCGGAGATAGAGAAAAAGTGAAAGGTAGTACCCTCGGCATTTATGTTTTTTAGTGGGGAATGTGGGGAAAATGGGGAATAGCCTGCAATTATTGGCTTAGAGCGAAATTTGCGAATTGAGGAACGCTGGGGAATTTGGGGAATGGCCTGAAAATACTGGGTTTCTGCGTTCGGTAAAAATTTGCCAAAACCTAAAAAGGGGCTACAAAAACGCACAAGGGCTACTCCCTTTTCAGAAAGTAGCCCCAACGTGTTAACGTTTCGTGCGGATCACAACCCAAACAACGGCTGACACGAGCATTAGATCAAGTCTAAACCACTTCGTGACGCTCGGCATTAAAGTAGATTGCTGAGGAAATAGAAAGCCGCTTACGGCGGTGTGGCAAGCGGCTAACGATTTGAGCTCCCCGAATTTGGGGAGCGCAAAATACAGAGAGAATACAGAGAGAAAAATGAATTTTTAGCTCGGAGGAGGCTCGGAGAAAATATAAAAATCAAACTCTGAGCGAACCCCGAAAAAATAAGATCGAACCAAGAACAAAGCTAGAGAAATTTAACTCGCTTTTATATTGTCGGCAGGTCCACAAACCCTACTCGGGATTGTAAATTCGTTTGTGTAAATTCCATTTAGAGATATTTGGTGATCCTGTCACCAAACTCAATACTAAAACGGTTTAAAGCCAGTCGCCAATTCCTAATCGGCATGGTCCATTTTTTGGAAGCGGT
>DVNR01000027.1 GCA_018714205.1 Candidatus Aphodousia faecipullorum | reverse complement strand
CAGCGCAGGCGTTGAAATATCAATCACCGCACGAGACGGAGCACAAAAACCGACACGAATCGGATAATTAGGCATTTTTGCGTTGCTCCTTAAAAAATTGAGTTAAAAGTTCAGCACACTCTTTACCAAGCACGCCGCTATCGACTTGCACCTTATGGTAAAGCGCCCCTGAAGTCTGTAAATCAAAAGCGCCGCCGTATGCACCGGATTTTTTATCGCTTGCGCCGAACACCACACGATCAAGTCGAGCCTGCGCAATTAGACCGGCACACATCGGGCACGGTTCTAATGTCACATACAGCGTGCAACCATTTAGACGATAATTTTCGAGGGCTTGCGCCGCTTGTCGAATAGCCATTACCTCCGCATGAGCGCTCGGATCGTGCTTGGCAATACAAGAATTTTTTCCAACGCCAATGATTTCACCATCTTTAACGACAACGCATCCAACCGGCACTTCTCCATTTATTGCAGCTTCACGGGCAAATTCCAATGCCTCGTTCATGAAATTCGCATCTTTGGAACTTGCTTGACGTCGACGTGAGTTAATTTCGCGATTTCGCTGCTGGAGAGCTTTTTGCATGACCGCGCGCAATGTCGCCCGCTTTTCTTTCTCGCGAGAAACAGCTTCATCCAGCTCTTGACGGCTATAGCGGTCCTGACCATTTTTGCGGTAACCGACAGTTGCCTCAAAGATCAACCCCTTTCGCAGGGCTTGAAGTAACAATGCAACTGGGCGCTCATTGAGCCAATCCCCTGAAGTTTCCAAAAACTCTTTCGCCTTTTGTAAAGCGACCGATGCAGGAATCAAATCGTTGGGCAAATACGTTAAAAATGCCTCAAGCACCTTATACAGATCTTCTGGCTCATGGCGCTCCAGCGACGCAAAGGTACTGCCCTTGCGAACGGTTAATTCAATAAATCGTTGCACAATCTACTCCGTTGAAATATCCCCGTATTTTAACTTTTTCATAGTCACAAAAGACAATGGCCCGATGATAAATATCTTTAAAATAGTCGGTTGACGTATTAAGGAGCCTTTATGCAGCTATCTCGCCTAGTTTTTTCCTCTCTGATGCTTACCTGCATCGCAACCGCTCACGCGGCTCAATATGGCGACCAATTAGGTCGATGCCTGGTCGAACATGCCGGACAAAATGACACAAAGATTCTGACTCAATGGGCCTTTGTCACGGTTGGTCAAACACAGGCTGCTCGAGAAATTGTCACCATTGACAGGGCAACACAAAACCGTGTGTCTTCACAAGCGCAATCGGTCGTATTGAGACTCTTGGGAAAAGACTGCGCGGCCGAAGCTCTAAAAGCCACTTTATATGAAGGGAAAAACGGCATTCCCAACGGGATAAAGTACGCCGTGACATTCCACCTCACGGAAGAAATGAGCACACAAGCGGTCGATGCATTGATCGCCCAAATAGCTAACTTAAAGACTCCATAAAGGAAAGAAAAATGCGCGACGAATTTTATTGGCTTGGACAAATCAACAAAGCTTGTATCATCAGCAACTGCGTTGAGGGGCTATTGAACAAAGATCTGGCCAAAAAGGCCGCCCGAGCCCTTCAAACAGTTTTAGACAACGCAACAACGGACTCCGAGCGAGTCAAGCGCGTCATTGATTTCGAGCCCAAAATGATTGAGGCGGCCGCTAGCGCCGACATCACGGCTATTCATGTTGGGCGCTCAAGTCAAGATATGCATGGAACATATCGTGTTGCCATCTTGAGGGACAATGTGCTCAAAGTCACACAAGAATTAGAAAATCTTATGCGGCAGCTCCTCAATTTGGCTAACTGCAATCAGGATACGCTGATCCCCTCTTATACAAATGGAGTGGCAGCCCAACCGACCTCGTTTGCCCATTATCTTTTAGGGTATCTTGATGGACTTCGACGTGATAGGGTACGTCTATCGGAATTTTTTATACGACTCAATCATTGCCCTATGGGAAGCTGTGTGTTAAATGGTTCCGGTTGGCCACTAAATCGTAAAACCATCGCAAAATATTTGGGATTCACCTCGCCAATCCGAAACGCCTTCGATGCAACCCAAATTGCCGTGATTGACTTGTCCGTTGAGTTTTCGCAAATACAGAGTTCTATCGCTTTGCACATCTCATCCATCATTGCTGACATTATGACTCAATATGTCGAACCCATCCCTTGGTTTACGCTAATTGAAGGAAAAGAAACCACGTACGTTTCTTCAGCTATGCCTCAAAAACGTAATCCTGGACTCTTAAACCAGTGTCGATCTTTAGCCAGTGATGTGCTTGGATTGGCCGTCAACGCCCAAATTCGAGCCCATAACCTTTCGAGCGGCATGCCGGATGCAAAATCCGTCAAGACGATAGAAAACCTAGCCGACACAACGATTGAAATGCTCCGTTCCTTTACTCGGATCGTCAACGCGTTAGACGTGAACAAAGAAAGGGCTTTGGAGGAACTGAATTCCGATTGGACTGCGAGTCAAGAAATCGCCGATCAACTCATGAAAAAGCATTCTCTTCCATTCCGCGTCGGTCATCATGTTGCAAGCGCTGTCGTAAATTTTGCGCGAGCTCACCATTTAACTCCATTGAACTTTGAGTACGAAGAATTTAAGAAAATTTATAGTGGCATCGTGCAAAAAGAAATGCCGACATTTGACTCCAATTGCCCGATGAGTGAGGAGGAATTTAAAAATTGCCTAGACCCTCACAAAATATTAAGTAGTCGACAAACAGCGGGTAGCGCCAACCCAACGGAAGTTAAACGTCTGCTTGAGAGTATTTCCTCCGAGCTCGACATTTTAAAAGAGCAGACTCAGATGAGAATCGCCTCAGTGAATCAGGCGATGGCTGACCTTGATGAACGCTTTAATGAGTATCTTTTGCTGAACTCTGAAGAAAGCCACAGTTAGAAAAAAAAACACAGGGTTACCCCCGTTCCATGAACGGGGATAACCCTGCGGGAGCGATCAACACAAACACACAGATCGTGATAGCTGATGGATTTATTCGTTTTTGGCGGCTTTATCTGTAGGGCGCTCTCCAAAAATCCAATCAATAAATCCCCCTTTGTTGCGAGAGCAAACGTAAACCTTCCCCTCCCCTTTAAACTTGAGAAGGATCCCTTCTCCGGTCAGCTGGCTGTTGACCAACTTGCCAAGTAAGCCAGAACGGGAAGAGTTAATGGTGAGTTCATAATCGAGCGACGCATCCCATGCGACCAAATGACCATTGTCGACCAACAACTTATGCCCAAGTTTAACCTCAAGTTCTTGAATCGACCCGAATCCTGAAACCGCGACCTGTCCAGCGCCGGAGGTACTCATAACAAAAAAACCTCCCGAATCACCCAATAAAGCCCGCCCGATACCTTGGGACTTCACCTCCAATGAAACGGTGTCTGTTGATGCAAGAAACGCTCCGTCAGAGAGCATATATTGGCGTTCCCCTATATCCAAAATCATAATGTCGCCCGGGATTTTAGGAGCTAGAAGAACATCTCCGTCGGCTTCATCGGCCTCGATAAAAAGTTGAAAAAAAGTCTCGTCATTCAAAATCTTTCTCGCCAACGATTTAAAGAGACCTCCTCGGCTTCTTCCTTTGAGGCTCAGACCATCCTGCATGGCAACCATGGCATTTGCCTCCGCCAAGACTTTATCTCCCTTTTGCATATGAGCTGTCAATAAGGGATCAACCCCTCCGGTCACTTCAAAATGAACCATCTTTATCTCCTCAATTCAAAGGCTTTGCTCGAATGACTTTTAACTCGATGTCAAACCATTCTTTATCGACCTCGGCAAAAATTTCAACAAACTGATCTTTACGAATATGTGACCAGTCATAATCATCATCAAGCTCAGTCACGATACCATCGCCGGCTTCATCAACAAACCAATACTTATCCCCTTTAATCCATTCAGTGAAGCGGCCTCGAACACACACCAGCTGATCGTCAATACTACGCTCCTTAACGTCTTTAACTGAAGTTAATGTAGAAAGCTCAAACCCCTGTGGCCCTGCGCTGTCAGAGCGTGTACCTAAATGATCTGCCGAATATGCAGTCATCGGCAATACCAATAAAAAAAGTAAAAAAGTTCTCAATAAGTGAACCATCATCGACGCCACCGACAAAATATGCAAAAAAATCCAAGTGCTTTTCATTTTTTTTGAAGTTTACTAAGGAAAACTTAGCCTACACATAGGAGGGCGTGCGGCGTCTTGAGAGGAAAGTAAAAATCCGAATACAATAATCACTAGCTAGGAGCAAAATATCGTGAAAGTGCTATTAATTGAAGACGATCCCTTAATCGCGCAAGCTGTTAAAAGTTCTTTGATTGACGATGCTTACGTCGTTGAAACCGCAACGAACGGTACAGATGCTTTATCTTTGATCGCCTTGCAAGAATATGGGTTCATATTGCTGGACCTCGGGTTGCCAGGAATTGATGGGATGACGGTTTTAAAATCACTCAGAGGTTCACCTAAAAAAGAAACACCGGTAATTATCATGACGGCAAGAGACGGTTTGAATGATCGGCTTGAAGGACTGGACGCCGGCGCTGATGACTACCTGGTGAAACCTTTTCACATGAGTGAGCTTTTAGCCAGAATGCGTGCTGTTTTACGACGTAAGGCTCAAAGTGTCGTTAACACGCTTAGCAATGGTGTCGTCACTCTCAATATTCAGGAAAAAACAGCAAAAATCGTAGACTCCGATGAAACAGTTGCCCTCTCAAAGAGAGAGTATGCACTGCTTGCGGCATTACTGGCCCGACCCGGAGCCATTTTGTCCAAAAGGACACTGGAAGAACGAATTTACGAGCCTGGCGAGGAACCTGAGAGCAATGCCGTTGAATATCTTATTCATTCATTGCGGAAAAAATTAGGCAGCGCCACGATAAAAAATGTTCGTGGATTGGGTTGGATGGTCGCCAAAGGTCATTTATGAGAAGCTATTCTCTTGTAAAACGCCTGGCGAAATGGGCAATCGGCCTTGGTCTGACGATCTCATTGGCGAGCGCAACCATTGTATTTTATGTTGCTTACGATGATGCGCGCGAGCAACAGGATGATCTTTTAAAAGAGGTCGCCTGGATGCTTGCCCGTTTGGAATTGACCGCGAAAAACCCCCAGACGTTATGGATGAATAACAGGGACTTTGAACAATGGTTTGCCAACACCCAATCAGTCAATCAAGTCACGAAAGCCGGCACGATTGTTTTTGTTCGAACATTGCATGATGAAGGCCAAACTCTCAGAGTCGTCTTTGATAGAGACCTACCTAATGGCGCACAAACTCTTCGGATTGGAAACACTCAGTTTCGTGTTTATGTTATGGCGCTTTCCAACGGTCGACACATTGCGGTGGCACAAGATAGTCAAGAAGCGCAGTCCTTGGCGTTCTCCAGTGCAGCTTCTGCTTTAATACCGCTTTTTGTGTTTGAAGCCATATTATTTGTTTTTCTTGCTCTCCTCTCATGGATCATCATGAAACCGATCAACCGACTTGAGCGAGAACTTTTTGAGCGTCAACCAGATGATTTAAAAAAGATAGAAATAGTCGGCTTACCGAAAGAATTGAATTCTTTAGTCAATGAAATCAATAGACTGTTTGACAAAATTCATCACTTTCAAATACGAGAATCTAGATTTACTGCCGATGCCGCTCATGAGTTGCGCACTCCTTTGGCCTCCCTATCACTTCAAATTGAACGATTGGAAAGACTTCCACTCAGTGATGAAGCCAAAGGACAGATCTCGGTCATCAGACAATCTGTTGACCGAACGAACCGAATGGTTAATCAGTTGCTCTCATTGAAACGAGCACAAAATCATACAGAGCAAACCAATCGCACTCAGGCAAACCCAAGTCACGTCCTTGCTAGTGTCATTGAGGAATTATGGCCTGAAGCCGAAGAAAAAAATATCGAGATTGATGTACAAGACTTTGACAAATTGGATCCTTTGGCTGAAGGGAAAGTTTTTCTCTCAAAAGACAACCTTTTCACAATTTGGCGAAATCTTATCGAGAATGCGATTCGCTACAGTCCTACTCGAAGCACGGTGACCATCCGACTAATGAGTCTAAAACCGTTTTCATTTTTTGTTTGCGATACAGGGCCGGGTATTACAGAGGAAAACCGTGAACATGTTTTTGAACCTTTTTATCGCGAGTCTGGACAATCTATACCCGGAACTGGATTGGGATTAGCTATTGTGAAAACAATCTGTGAACAAAATCACCTAACTATCCGGCTAGATTGGACGGATCCCATATCAAAATCCGGACTAAAGGTGACTGTCACGGAAATTAGATAACGTAACACCATTTGCCAAAATGGCAAGGATTCTGCACTTATCTAATATCCATCTTGTTAAGCATCATGAAAACTTTTGCATTTTAAGGGGTCGGTCCATGTATGACTTTTCCCTCATTTTAGATTTTTAAGTGTTGTTTCAGCAAACATATCAGGGCATTAAGAGTTGTAATGGTATCGAAAATTACCATCTGTCTGTAATTTGATTTTGTACCATGATTTTTCCGCTTCATTCTTTTACACAAAATAAAAGAAAAAGGTTGAAAATCAAATAATTGACTTCAACCTTCTTCTTTAGTTTTCACCTAGTTTCTTTAGGTTTGATTATTCCCATTCTATCGTGGCTGGCGGTTTACCGGAAATATCATATACAACACGGTTAATACCGCGAACTTCGTTGATAATGCGATTGGAAACCTTACCCAAGAGGTCATACGGTAAATGTGACCACTGAGCAGTCATAAAATCACTGGTTTCAACAGAACGCAAGCTCACAACCCATTCATAGGTACGACCATCGCCCATAACACCCACGCTCTTGACAGGAAGGAAGACCACAAAAGCTTGGCTGACTTTGTCGTATAGACCAGCGGCACGCAATTCTTCAATGAAAATAGCGTCCGCTTCACGCAACAGATCAGCATACTCTTTCTTAACTTCTCCAAGAATACGCACTCCCAAGCCAGGTCCAGGGAACGGATGACGGTAAACCATTTCAGCCGGCAAACCGAGTTCAACACCCAATTCGCGAACCTCATCCTTAAAGAGATCGCGCAACGGTTCAAGCAACTTCAAGTGCAGCGTATCGGGCAAACCACCCACATTGTGGTGACTCTTGATAGTCTTCGCCTTCTTCGTTTTAGCTCCAGCTGATTCAATGACATCAGGATAAATTGTGCCCTGAGCCAGCCACTTAGCGCGAGAAAGCTTTGACGCTTCTTCTTGGAAAACCTCCACAAACAAGCGACCAATGATCTTTCGCTTCTGTTCAGGATCGGTGACTCCTGCCAAAGCGGTCATGAAACGATCTACCGCATCGACAACAATAAGCTTTAAGCCCATGTTCTTTTCGAATGTTTCGCGTACTTGCTCACGTTCATTCTTACGCAAAAGGCCATTGTCAACGAATACACAAGTCAACTGTTCACCAATTGCACGGTGAATCAGAGCTGCGGCAACCGAGGAATCCACACCGCCGGACAAACCGAGAATAACCTCTTCATCACCAACTTTTTCGCGGATCTTGGCAACCGCTTCGTCAACGTAATCACCCATAATCCAGGATGGTTCAGCGTGACAAATATTGAGCACAAAGCGATTAAGAATTTCCCGACCTTTGAGTGTGTGCGTTACTTCTGGATGGAACTGAACGGCATAAAAACCACGAGTTTCATCGCACATGCCAGCAATCGGACAAGAAGGCGTAGAACACATCACCTTGAAGCCTTCAGGCAATTGGGTCACTTTATCACCGTGACTCATCCACACCTTTAGCATTGACTCGCCGGCTTCATTTTTGAAATCTTCTATTCCTTCAAAAAGCTTTGAATTACCGTGTGACTTCACTTCGGCATAGCCGAATTCACGCTTACCGACACCGCTTTCAACCTTGCCACCCAACTGCTGGGCCATTGTTTGCATACCGTAACAGATGCCGAGCACTGGAACGCCGGCAGTAAATACCGCCTGACTGGCTTGATCCGTGTTCTCTTCATATGCGCTCAAATGCGAGCCAGAAAGAATAATGCCTTTCGGGTTAAATTCACGAATGAAGTCTTCGGATACATCATTGGGATGAACTTCGCAATAGACGTGAGCCTCACGCACGCGACGGGCGATCAACTGTGTTACTTGCGAGCCGAAATCCAAAATCAAAATACGATCATGACTCATGAGGAGAGTTCCATCAAAAAATAAAATCCAATTATAAAAGCGCGAGTGAGTCAGACACTACGCTCGCGCTCTTAGTACTCAATCCTACCGAATTATTGTTCCTGACGGTAGTTCGGAGCTTCCTTAGTGATTCTCACATCATGGACATGAGATTCACGCCAACCGGCAGCTGTGATTTCCACGAATTCCGGACGGGTACGCATTTCTTCAATCGTGCGGCAACCACAATAGCCCATTGAAGAGCGCAATCCACCGATCATTTGGTAAACGATTTGAGACAACGGTCCCTTGTACGGCACCATGCCTTCAATACCTTCCGGAACAAACTTGCTGATGTTGCCAGAGTTGTTATCTTGGAAATAGCGGTCCGCAGAACCTTGGGTCATGGCGCCAAGGCTACCCATGCCACGATAGCTCTTAAAGGAACGACCTTGATAAAGAACTACTTCACCAGGAGCTTCATCCGTACCGGCAAACATGCCGCCCATCATAACAGCATAAGCGCCGGCAGCCAAAGCTTTGGCAATATCGCCCGAGAAGCGAATACCACCGTCAGCAATCAAAGGCACTCCGGTATCCTTCAAAGCTTCCGCCACATCCGAAACCGCTGTAATTTGCGGAACACCCACACCGGCAACAATACGTGTCGTACAGATGGAGCCCGGACCAATGCCTACCTTCACACCGTCAGCGCCGCAATCTACCAAAGCGCGAGCAGCTTCAGCCGTTGCGATATTACCACCGATCACTTGCAAGTCAGGATAATTCTTCTTCACCCAAGCGACACGATCCAACACGCCTTGAGAATGACCGTGAGCCGTGTCAACAACAATAACGTCCACACCGGCTTCAAGCATCAGCTCAATACGCTCTTCCGTGCCGGCACCCACGCCAACGGCGGCGCCCACAAGGAGACGACCGTGAGCATCTTTAGCAGCATTGGGGTGTTCGCCCGCCTTGATAATATCCTTGACCGTCATCAACCCTGTCAAGTTGAAATCTTTATCAACGACCAACACACGTTCAACACGATGTTGATGCATGAGATGTTTAGCGTCATCGAGGCTGGCGCCTTCACGCACTGTGACCAAACGGTCAGCAGTTGTCATAATCTGAGAAACGGGAATATCCATGCGCGTTTCAAAACGAAGGTCACGGCTGGTTACCATACCGAGAACACGACGACCATCGACCACGGGCAAACCGGAAATGTGGCGCTCACGGCTCACACGAAGCACCTCACCAACGGTCATATCCGCCGTCACGGTAATCGGATCAGAAACGATCCCTGCTTCATGACGCTTCACACGGGCCACCTCAGCTGCTTGCTGCTTCGGGCTCATGTTTTTGTGAATGAAACCAAGACCACCTTCCTGCGCCAAGGCAATAGCTAAACGAGACTCCGTGACGGTGTCCATAGCAGCGGAAACCATCGGGATATTCAACGTTAACTTACGGGTGATTTGAGTTTTGAGTTCCGTTTCACGGGGAAGCACCACAGAGTGGGCGGGGACGAGCAAGACGTCGTCGAAGGTAAGAGCCTTCTGTCTAATGCGCATGTTAACCTCTGTCGAAAAAGTGGGAAAATAATCGGCCATCGCCTCATTGCGAAGCGATAAAAAGATTAACGCCGTATTCTACCCTAAAAATGGGCTTACCTGTCAAATTTTAAAGAAAAAAATCAAAATAGACGGTGCTGACTGCCATTTCGTCCACCCATTAGCGGGCTATCAGATTTTCGATTCTTTTCTTCACGCAAGCGACGTGCCTCCTTCGGATCCACTGTAAGCTCTGGCAAAATCTCAACGCGATCACCCTCCTTGAGAAGGGTATCCGCATCAACCAAAACATTCCAGACCGCCACACGATCTGCAGCAGCCAACGAAAAGCCCGAGGCTTTCAATGCCTCTTTGACCGTCGCCCCTTCTGATAAAGAGACCTTACTTGTTTTAAGTTTGTCATGCCTGACCAACACAACCGTGATATCCATGGGGGCAACCTTTCTCTTTGACCCAATTACTACTGAAACAGATTTTAATGGAAAGGTTTCCTTAACTTTGCTCATACTCTGACTTAGGATCATCTGAGACATTGATTTTTTTGACTCATATCAAAAACCAACTTAGTTGTTTTTTTTCAACCGTTTTGTCGACAAAAAGAGTTAGAAAGAGTTTATCTGATTGATTTCACGATATTTTTTAAACTTAAGTAAAACACCTTATTAAAAACGAAAGAAAAAGAGCATAAACGTTGCCCCTGCTATTTCACGATTTGTCATTGAATGATGGGGAAAGCAATAATTTATTGATTTATAAAAAATAATGATCACAAAAAAGAAAGCTCCTTAGGTCGACTAGTCACACAAACAGAAAATAAAAAATCAAGCAGGTATTCCCAGCAACCTGTTGCAGACTGCTTCAAATCTGACTCTTTTAATTTTTTAATCATTATGAAAAAACTTCTTAGCGCTTTACTCATCGCGGCATGTGGCTTCAATTCAGTTCAAGCAGCAACTATCCTTGTCGGAACGGACGCTGGCTATGCTCCTTATGAATTCAAGGGCCCAAAAACTAACGAAATTGTTGGCTTTGACATGGATTTGATCAATGCGATCGCTAAAGCAACAGGCAATGAAGCGAAAATTCAAAATATGCAATTTGCCGGCATCATTCCTGCTTTGCAAACCAATATGATTGATGTGACAGCAGCCGGCATGACCATTACTGAAGAACGGAAAAAGCAGGTTGCCTTCTCTGACCCTTACTACGATGTGGGTGGTCTGATAATGGCGGTTCAAACAAAGAATGCCGACAAGTACAAAACGCTCGATGACTTGGTTGGCAAGCGCATCTGTGCTCAAATTGGCTCTACGGGTGCCTTGTTAGCAAAAGAAGTTAAAGATTCCAAGTTAGTTGCCTTCGACCAAACGGGCGAGGCCTTCATGGAATTGAATATGGGAGGATGCGAAGCCGTACTTGTTGACCGCAGTGTCACCGAATATTACCTAGCGCACCGCAAAGTTACCGGTGTCACGCTTGTCCCTCATCTTTACACTCATTAACAAAACGGTTTTGCCATTCGCAAAGACAACACAAAGATGATCGACATCATTAATACCGGCTTGAAGAAAATTAAAGAAAGTGGAGAATACGATCGAATTTACGAAAAATGGTTCGGCAGAAAACCTCAATAGATAGTTAGTGACCAGTAAAGCTCAACACCATCCAAACGGATGGTGTTTTTATTTGGTTTCGCAAAAACAATAATTGGAATTGCTACAATCACCTCCTATTAGAACAAAAGAGAAAACAACGTGGCCAATATTGTTAATCGCAAAGCGTTTTTTGATTACTACATAGAAGAAAAGCATGAAGCCGGTATGGTGCTTCAGGGGTGGGAAGTCAAATCCATTCGAGAAGGACGAGCTCAAATTAAGGAAGCTCATGTCATTGTCCGCAATGGAGAGCTTTTCCTACTCAACGCTCATGTCACCCCTTTAAAAACCGCGAGTACCCATGAAAGGCCGGATCCGACGCGCTTACGCAAATTATTAATGCATGCGCGTGAAATCAATAAACTTATCGGAAAAGTTGAGCGTTCCGGTTATACGCTGATTCCTTTGGACATGCATTTTTCCAAAGGTCGAGTCAAATTGACGGTGGGCTTGGCTAAAGGTAAAAAGCAGTATGAAAAGAGAGCCGATGAAAGTAAAAAACAATGGGAACGTGATCGCGAACGCTTGATGAAAACCAAGAATCGATAAACATCAACCCCAAGAGAGCAGGCTCCCTTGGGGCGGTATGTCGACTAACCCAGATTTTTCATTAAATCTGGGTTAATTGTTACAGGTTTCCTTGAGTATCCGCTTGTTCACTCTTATTCGTACTTTCTTCATCATCCTTGGCACTTGGATCGCGGAACTTCACCTCATAACCAACAAGGATTTCCGTCCAACGCTTCAAAAGCGCGAGCATCTCCGGTGCGGGAACCTCGCCCAGAGGCTCAATGCCTTTTTTAGCCAACTCGTAAAGCGTGTTATAGACTTCCGCCATAAACACCGCAAAGGCCGAATAAATAAGTGTCGTGTTATCTTCAGGAAGTTTGCCACCGGCGGCTTGGACTAATTCCTCGCCTAACTTAAAACGCAAGTTGCCCGCCACACCATTCGGATACCATTCAGGATCAACCTCAAACTGTGAGTTTTGACCGGAAAACGTGGCACCCAACCAATTCATCGTTTTCCGATCAATTTCGTCCAATTTTTCCTCAGTTAAACGACCGGCTTCCTGCTCTTGCACTCGATGAGCCATATCCATCATGAATTGACCCAAAATGGCACCCGTGATGTTCGGATGACGAAGCGGTTGCTTGCCGCAATCACTTGCGCAACCTTCACAGTGTCCGTTGCATGCCATAAGTTTTACTCCTTTGTTTTAAAATCGCCCGCAGTTGGCGCTCCTGTCAACCGCAAAGTCCATAAATCGATAAAAGCCTCAATTTGAGGGTTGTTTTCTATTCCATCCCTACCAGCTTCCGAAGTTTTTAACACCACGAAGATCTCGGAAACGAAATAGGCGAATGTAGCAAAAAGAAACGCCTCATCGTCTGATAAATCCACACCGGGATCCAGCATTGCGATGTCACCTCCAAGTGACTCCCTTAAATACTGCGCCAAGTGTATTTCGTTAAATTCAGTTTCGCTGGAAAAAGAGGCATTTTTACCCGTGAAGGTATCATACAGCCAAAGCGCTAAATTCAGATTTGCCTCTTCCAACTCCTCTAGCGTCATAGCGCCGGACAATACGTGCCTGACTCGATTCCAGGTGTTATTGACCGCCTGCATCACCACACGACGCGCAACCGGATACGCTGAAATATTGGGAGGAAGCTCTCTCTTTGTCGCGTAACGCAACGGGCAACTCATCAATCTCGCCTCAAATCAATTGGATCAGACTCTCTGAGCCCCAACATACGCTCGGCCCACATCTTGCACAATCGCTTGCCTTCGAGCTGGAAGCGCTCAGCAGAAGAGTCCCCAGAGGCAGACTTGATGAGCATGTATGAATCACAAATAAACTCAAAGGCAGCCGCCTGCAAGATACCTCGGGAATCTTTTAAATCATCGGCGGACACGCCCACCGCCTCAAAGCGATCTTTCAAGATAATTTTCAAGTACCCGGCCAAAGGATCGCCCGTCCAATAAGGTTTGGGTACAAACTGATCATTTTTACCAGCAAGCACAGCCGACAAAAAAGCCGCTGACTGCTTATCCATCGCAATTGCCTCTTCTTTTTTCAGAGAATGCTCTGCCACCATCTTATACCGACGCAAAACATCGTAGAGCACCACCTCAAAAAGTTCGTTCAACACGCCGACATCATTTAATGAAAATTTTTCATCTACCTTTTTTTGATTTTGCTCTGACATTACGCATTCCCTAAAAAATAACGGACCCAGTCAGCAACTAAAGCGTCACGCTGTAAATTAAAAACTTCTTGACTCACATTTTGCTCACCGCAGGAGACATAAATGTTAAAAAATTCCTGAATCATCAATGAAAAAGCGACGGGAATAAAACCTACGGGATGCTCCACAGTTGAAAAAAGATCGACCTTATCCTGATAACGTCCCCTCAGCGCCTTTCCTAAACGACGCCCCAACGGTTTACCACTATTTTGCTTACTGACAAGACAATTCGGCACCGATCCTTTGAAGACAGCCGTCATGAAAAGTATTGCTTCAGAGGTATGGCTCATCAACTCTTCAGAGTCTTTGCTCTCATTGAACACTTCTAAAAGATTATCCAAAAACGCGTCAAAAAATGATGCCAACATCGCGGGATCATCCAAATTGACCATTGCCATTTGACGCTCTAATTCATTGGCCATAAATCATTCCCAGGGTAATCGTATCACTTGCGGAATTCTAACAAAATTAGGGCACCCAAAATGAGTGCCCCTGCTTGAGCGAATTATGAACCGCGAACTTGCTCTTCTATGGCTTTCACAGTCTTTTTCGCTATTGCCTGTGCTTGCATTTTAGGATCTGTTTTCCTCATGATTGTCATCGCAGAGGCGATCATGCTGCCCATATCTCCCATATTGGCAGGCAACAACACGGTGTTTGTTTCTTTAGCCACATTGGAAAAAGCGTCAACATAACGTTCCGCCACTTTTAGGTTTACCGCATCCATACCACCCGGGGTTTGACTGGCCTCTGCAATTTGACGAATAGCTTCAGCTGTTGCTCTCGCGATCGCCAATGTCGCGGCTGCCTCACCTTCGGCCTTATTAATTGCTGCCTGTTTTTCACCTTCAGACTCTGCAATGGCAGCCTCTTTTGCTCCGGTTGCCAAATTAATCTGCTCTTGCTTTCTTCCTTCGGAGGCAGCCACCACGGCACGTTTTTCACGTTCAGCCGTGATCTGTTGCTGCATTGCCTGCAAAATAACAGCCGGCGGCGTTAAATCTTTAATTTCATAGCGGAGAACTTTGACGCCCCAATTAAGCGCCGCTTCATCGATGGCACTCACCACGGACTGATTAATGAGATCGCGTTCTTCAAATGTTTTATCCAACTCCATCTTGCCGATAACACTTCTTAGCGTGGTCTGAGCCAACTGAGTAATCGCGATAATGTAATTGCTTGTGCCATAGCTCGCTCGCTTCGGATCAGTCACTTGGAAGAAAAGCACACCGTCAACCGACAACTGGGTGTTATCTTTGGTAATGCACACCTGGCTTGGAGTATCCAATGGGATTTCTTTCAAAGAGTGCTTATAGGCAACACGATCCACAAAAGGAATAACAACATTTAATCCCGGTGAGAGAACGGCATGAAATTTGCCAAGGCGCTCAACGATCCACGCCGATTGCTGAGGAACCACTTTGATAGCTTGAAAAGCAAACACAATCGCCAGAACTGCCAACACTAACGTAAAAGTCATAAAGCCGCTCATGTTGAACTCCTTTTGCCGTAATCCAATTAAACCTTTTGCAATACCAAAATGTTACCCTCAACGGAAACAATCCGATGCAGGCCAGGCTGCGGTTGCGCAGAGTTTTCTGCCCGAGCCTCCCATTGAGTACCTCGATACTGAACGACTGTCCGGGCGCCATCTTGCCAGTTGTTGACTTGCACAAGCTGCCCCTCATCGAGGTGCTGTAGCGCATGAGCTTCTCCGGTGTTAGCTAAAGAACGAAGGCGTCGAACCCAAACGCTTCCGACAATGGCAACAAAAGCGAAAGCCACAACCTGCCATTCAATAGCCAAATCAAAAAACGCGCATCCAGCCCCCACCAAAGCCGCGACTGCTAGCACTAAAAGATAAAACGTCGAAGCCATCAATTCGATGATGCCCAAAACCGCAGCGGCGATTAACCATATCACTGTTGGAGTTAATGTCATCATGATCACCCAAAAAAACACAACATGGATACTTATCAGTTTAGGCGTTTTTCAGATTAAAATGAACTACCGCGCACTTACGTGCACGATTTCTCGGGAACGTATCCCCAATTCTAGCCATTGACGACTATCCGCACCTGCATGCAGATTTTGTACAACGGCGGGCGTGTCCACTAAGACGC
>DVNR01000026.1 GCA_018714205.1 Candidatus Aphodousia faecipullorum | reverse complement strand
CCTTTTGTGTCAAACGATTCTTTTTTCCCCTGACCGTCCGGCATGGATCCGTTGTCATCGGGCACCAAACCGTTGGCGCTCATCATATTGTCGGGCCGAGCTTGGTCCTCTAGATTTTCATAACCGAAAACATCGGCGATTTGCTTGGCGCGGCTTGCGTTTCGCGATTCATTATCAGAAAAAACATTCCAAGAAGAACAAGCGGATAAAAGTAGGGCGGTGGAAATAGCCGCCACAGCGATTTTTAGCATGATGCCCGTACCGGAAAAGAAGAAGACGAAGGCACTATTTTTTAGGAGTCATTTCGGCTTGTCAAGTCGTTTTGATGATGCCAATTCGACTATAGGGTGATTAGCCTGACAGGATTTCCGTGTTCTTTAATCAGATTTATCAGGTCTTCAGGACGAAGCCAAAGGGTAGCCGTGTTATCGTTTGGGTGCACTCCGATTCGGTGTGGCTCGCCTTCGAAGGCTTTATCTAAGATCCAACAGACATCGCAGTCAGTGTTATTGAGCAACCCAAACGGCGTGACCGAGCCGGGTGTCAATTGCAATTTGTTTTTTAGCGCTTCATCGTTGGCAAACGACAATGGTCGAGCATTGAGCGTTTTTCGGACGAGCTTCAAATCAACGCGTTTGTTTCCTTTGACAGTAAGTAACAAGAATTGACGCTTTTTGTCGTCCCGGATAAAAAGATTTTTAGCATCATCGTCCGGGTAAGGTAGTTCAATGTTTGAGACTTCTCGCATATTGAAAACCGCAATATGCTCGGTCAGTTCAAAAACGATGTGTTTCGATCTTAGAAAAGATAATAGTTCTTCTTTGTCCATGCCGACCATTAAATAGACGAGTTCAAAAGCCTCTCCCCAGTGAGTGATTCAGGGGAGAGGCTATTAAGATCCTAATTCAAGCCATTGGCTTTTTGCGCATAACGAACGAACACTTCAAAGGCGTGCGGCATAGATTCCGTGTCTTGAATATCAAAGTCGCCGCGGTGGTGACCATGATGCTCGCAACCCCAACGGAAAAACGCGCCTTGCCCGCCATGATCGACGACGCGCTTAACCATCAGCGTATAGTCCTCGCTGCCGGTTGGGACATCGAGGACGACCACCTTGGTGACACCGTCCAATGTTTCTTCAATTTCTTTTAACTCATTGTTGAGTTGAGGGCATTCGATAAGCGTTGTCGCGGCGCCGACTTTTTCAATTGAGCTTTCCACTTCATAGGCTTCGGCGTTGCCATGAACGATTTTCTCAACTTTGTCACACATATAGTCGTTAATAGCCGATGTTTCTCCGCGTACTTCCATTTGAATGTAGGCATGAACCGGCGTGACATTGCGGCCTTCCCCGGCAACCATGCGACCAACCGCCACGCGGGAGGCACCGTCACCGTGTCGTGGAATGCCGACAAGCATCATCGCCGTGGCGCTTGCGGCCATCAAGGCGCTATGTCCCATGTGCGGAGAGCTGCCTGCGTGCGAAGGCGTGCCCTTAAAGCGAATATCAAATTTTGTGCTCGCCAGCATGCCGGCTCTGACAACACCCATTTCATGGAGGTGACATTGTCCGCCGCAGTGAGAGGCGACGATCGTGTCCACATCATCCAAAATACCGCTTTCAACAATGGCGTTAGCGCCCCGAACACCTTCTTCAGCCGGTTGGAAGACCAGCTTGAATGTTCCCTTTAGGTTATTTTTATTTTGCATCAGCCAACGGGCAACGGCTAGCCCCAAAGCCGTATGGCTGTCGTGTCCGCAGGCATGCATAAGCCCAGGATGCTTGGAACGGAAACCCAGCTTATTGGGCAGGTGTTCAGGATCGTCGGTTTCTTCAACTGGGTTGCAATCCATGTCAAAACGAAAAGCGGTGACGGGGCCTTCTCGGCCGGTGTTTAGCACTGCGACACAGCCGGTGTATTCATCAATGCTCTTGATAAAGTCTTCGGGCACCCCTTCGCTGATAGCTCGTTTAATGGCCGCGCGAACCACATCCGGGTTCCGTCCCAGAACCGCTTCTGGTTTAATGATTCGTTTGCCTAAACGAATATCGGTAAATCCAAGCGTTTTCAAACGCTCAACGACGATATATGTTGTGTGAAACTCCGTCCAGCCTTCTTCCGGAATCGTATGCAATAGTCGCCGTGTTTGAATCATTTCGTCAAAAATGGACTTGTCCATGATGAACCTCTTCGTGTCGAGATATTGGTATAAAAAAACAACAGAAGACGCTTTTGATCATAGCGCTTTGTTTCACCTTGTGTTTGGTCAATTGGAGAAAGTCATGAGACTTGAGAGGTTTTCCTGAAAACTCTCGACATTTTTGAAATGGTCCTCAATTCTTTATTGAAGAATTGAGGACCACTTTAAGCCGTTAAGGACTTATGAAAAGAGGTTGGAGAACGTTACTCCCCGCGCGCTATCTTATCCATGTATTCGCAATAAGACGCTTTGGTCAGCAGCGGCTTAAAGTCTTTGCAAATGGCATCAGCCGCTTGAGCGCCGTCAGCCAACAAATCGATCACTGTCATCGCCAAGGCTTTAGGGGATTTGCCGTAAGCAGTCTTCGGATCGGTCAGGCGGTAACTTGCGCCGTGCAAGACGCCCGAAACACAACCGACCCAGGGGTGTACGACCGGCATAATGTGGGAAACGTCTCCCATGTCGGTGCTGCCCGCACTGTGTACGCCTTCCATGACATTTTCTTTGCCGAATATCACCTCTGAATTCGCTCTCAAGAGCTCGCGCATGGCGAGGTTGGGTTTTAGCGGAAGATAGCCCGGCAGATCTTTTATTTCGCAAGTTGCGCCGATCGCATCGGCGCCGGCTTTAAGCGCGCGGTTAATTTTTCGGTTGTAAAGCGCGAGCGCTTCAATATTGGCCGCGCGAACGTAGCTTTCCATGGTGACGCGATCGGGAATGACGTTGACAAGGTCTCCGCCCGAATTAATAATCGGGTGAAAACGCACACAGTCGTCTTCGCGGAAGGTTTCTCGAATGGCGTTGACACCCATCACGCCCATCATGGCGGCGTTCAACGCATTTACCCCTTTATCCGGCGCTCCGGCCGCGTGAGCGGCAACGCCTCGATATTCAATTAATTTGCCGATAAAGCCGTTGCAAGAGGCGCCCAGCATGATATTGCCACAAGGCGAAGTCGCTGGATCAGCATGCATTTGGAGCGCCATGTCGATGTCATCGAAAGCGCCCTGAGCGATGAGTTCGCACTTGCCACCCAAATAGCGAAGTTTTCCTTCTTCACGCAATTTATTGCGATAATCGATTTCCACATATTCTTCAGCGGGAACAGCAAAAAAGACGACATCGCCGTCAAGCTCGTTCATGATGCCGGTGTCTTTGAAAGCCATGGCAATAGCGGCGAGATTGGCAAGTTGAATATTGTGACCGCAACAGTGAGCCGCTCCGGTGGTCGCATCGCAATCGGGGTGATCGCGGCAGACAATGGCGTCAAGCTCAGCCAATACGGCTACTGTGCGGCGAGATTGCCGGCCCTTCATCCGGGCTTTAATTCCGGTGATGCCAAGTCCATCGACGTATTCCAGTCCAAGCGAATCAAAAAGGTTTTTCACCTTAGCGGCGGTCTTCGTTTCCTTAAAACCTAATTCGGGTTCATGAAAGATGTTTTCGCCAAAGTTTTGGATATCGGCAAATCGCGCGTCAATCGCGGCGTTTACTTTTGCCTTAAGCTCTTTTTTATCCATGATTGAAATGTCCTTTCAAGAAAAAATTAGAAGACGCCCTCTAAGTGAAGCATAATTTCAGCCAAAGCCGTTGCGCAAATAAAACTTCCGGCAGAAACAGCGAGGGCAACGGGAACAATTTTCCAAGAGAGTTTCTTAAACGCGTCAAGATCCTTGCCCAAGCATAAACCACCGTAAGCCAAAATCGGCGTCGTGATCGACAAAAATCCCACGTCTTTCGTATGCGACAAAACCCAGGCGCTCCCAGGAAAATCCGGCAGAGAGACCACAACAGCAACCGCCGAAACCCAAAAGACCATTGGGAGCTTTTTAAGGACCGGCAATTGACTAAGCACAATGCCAATCAAAGCAATCACGACCAGAAAGAGGCTTCCGATCGAGGCGGCGGCAAGATTGCCGTTACTGCCAACGGTATGAGCAATCGCCGAGAATATCGCCGTTACGACCAAAATAAAGAGGATATCCTTCATCTTTTCTGCATAGGCCAACATCATTTTCTCCTTTCAGTGTTTGGTTGCAACGTCGATTAAAGTTTTTGGGGTTGAGGCTCGTGAGACAAGTCAACGGCAGGCTTTGCCTCACCTTTGTCGCCAGTAAAGAATTCATAAATTTTGATCGTCACCGGCAAAGAGACAAACAAAGCGAAATAAATACCCAAAATCGAAGTCATCAGATTGGCCGCGGCAGCGTACGCCTGTACCAATTGGGCTTCGTGCGGATAGGCGGCAACAATGGAACCCACGCCTGCGGCCATCATGCTTGCCGAGCCAATGCCGGCTCCCATTGCCAAGGCATGCGGGTGGAAAATGTCCAATTGGGCGATGACGCCCGATAAGAGCGAAATCCAAAGCGCGCCGAAAAGTGTGCCGCAGATATACATTCCCATCACGCCATGACCTTCGGGGCTCGCCAAGCCGAACTTTTCACCAATAATGGCGACATTGGCTTCTCGGTCAATCGAGTAGCAAGCGCCAATCGCTTCTCTGCGCATTTTCAATAGCAGCGCAACCGGAAGCCCGAACACAAGCGTTCCAAAAAAGTGACCGAACTCTTGCATGATGAGAGCCCAACCCGAGTTAAGCAAAATAGAAAGGTTGGGACCGATATCCAGGCCAATTTTTGCTACGAGCAGCAACATGGCGATCGGCATGAACTTTGCCGCCCGATCCATTTGTTTGCCACTGAGGATATGAAGTCTGGGCCAGCTTAAAATGCCACCGATCACCAGCGCGTAAAGTAAGGGCAGCAACACGACAAGTCCGAATTTTTGCACACCAATTGCTTCAGCGATTATGACCACAATCAGGGCCAAAATGTGAAGCTTCAAATTCCCTAAGTTTTTCATAATTAGGATCCTTACGGTTCGCCTCAAAGCCGTTCAAATGAAAAATGCTTTGCGGCAGATACTTTAAGCCCTTGTTTGCTTTTCTCTTAAGAGAAGAGGCGGTGCTGGATGGAAACTCCCAAAAGGAAATCAGCCAATGACAGCGGACGAAAGCATCAAATTGTCAAAAAATTAAGTGGAAGAGTGATGTTTGACTCCAAAACTGGAGCGGGCGCGTCACAAAGCCCAATCGAAGCCGCTCTTAGAGTGAGCTGCCTGATGATGTAGTGTGTGATGTGGATGTAGTGCGGGAGGTGGAGCGAGCACAGAACAAATCGGCGCAATGCGCCAGTGGGTCAAAACAAATCCTTTGGGCTGGAACCCGTTGACATTGTCTACATAGCATGGCTATTCTCCTAATCGCTACACCTTAAAGGAAAAACATCCTTTCAAATACGAGCATGTTTTCAATGTAGCAGATAAGAAGCAACTTGTGGGAGGCCTATGCTAGCCAGTATTGCCTAGAGACTGCAAAAAATCTCACTTTCCAGGTCTTGTGTGGTGATAAATCCTTGAAAGGGGACAATTTGGTGAACAACCAATCATTTCGAATGATATCGCTGACTAAAAAAGAAACTCCCTGAATGATTGGTTCAATCAGGGAGCTTCAGTCTGGGTTAATTTAAGGTTACCCGAGTTTATCGAATTCCTTGGCTAAGCGATCAAATTCTTCTGCCCAGTCCTTTTTCCATTGAGTTTTTGTTTCCTCGTCGATCCAGGCACCATCGATGCCGTTGATCATGAACTGCTTGAGGTTTTCAGTTGAGAAATTCAAGAAGTTGTACATGAGCATCCATGTCTGTGTCGCGTTAACATGGTGCATGGTTGGATCATCGGTATTGGGGTGAACTCGCAATCCCATTTCAACCATCTTTCGAATCGGCTGTTTGATTGCCCATTCTTCATCACTGAAGGTTCGGAGATAGTAGGAGTTGGTTGGCACAACGGTAAAGATCAAGTCTTTCGTCTTGGCCTCTTCAACGAGTGCGGGATTGTCGATAATGGTGTAGCCGTGGTCAATTCGATCCGCTTTCAATAATTCCATCGCGGTGCGGACATTGCGCCAGTGGCAGCCGAACTCGCCGGCGTGAAGAGTGACTTTGAAGCCAGCCTCTTTGGCCAACAAGAAAGCTTTCCAGAAGTTTTCCGGCTCATGATCATTTTCTCGGTAATCAATTCCCAGGCCAATCGTTTCTGGGGCACGATGAGCAATCATCTCTCGCACTAAAAACTCTGCGCATTCCGGGTCAGCTTCGCGATCGACAGCCGGAATTAGCCGACCAATGACTCCGAAATCCTCAAACCCTTTGTGAATGCCTTCAATGATGGCGTTTTGAGCGGCTTCAAAGCTGTAGTGAGTTGCCAACCCTGTATAGTTCCAGAAAAACTCCGTGTAGCGGATGTTGTGTTTTTTGCAGTCTGCAAGATACTCATAGGTAATGCGTGTGAGCATTTCCGGTTTGATGAGAATTTCTTTTTCAAGCGCGCGAAAGATCCGCAAAACGCCGACGGGCTTGTCGCCTCGAGTGAAAAAGCCGTCGATTTCTTCTTGAGTGACCGCTGCACCGGATTCCTTCACCAAGTCTTCAAAGGTGCTTTTTTGTGTAGTTCCCAAAAGATGGCAGTGCAATTCTGTTTTCGGAATGGCTGTGAAAAATGCCATGTGTTTATCCGTCATCGGACGGGCAAACGGAGAGTCGGGGACGAACGCGGGATTGTCTTTACGCATGATGGATCCTTGCAAAAGCAAGAGGCGATAGGGAATCGCCTCTTATCAAATGGCGAATATCAAATGGCGAATATTAAATGACGACGCAACCGGCCTGTCCTGGTTGACGTTCAACAATTTCACCTAAGCGGAAAACTTGTTCACCTTCGGCTTCAAATGCTGTCATCGCACGTTCAGCATCTTCAGCGGCAACAATCACAACCATGCCGATGCCATTGTTGAAGACTCGGTGCATTTCGTGCGGATCAATTTGACCGGCTTCTTGCAACCAATCAAAAACAGCAGGACGAGTCCAACGATCAGCGTGAATAACGGCCTGAGTATTTTCCGGTAACACACGTGGAACGTTTTCGATCAAGCCACCGCCCGTGATATGAGCCATTCCTTTGATTTTGACAGACTTCATCACGTTGAGCACTTGTTTGACGTAAATGCGCGTCGGCTCCATGACGCAGTCAGCCAGCGTGCGGCCATCTAGAGGCATATCCCAAGGCGTGTGTGTCACTTCGACCACTTTGCGGATGAGCGAAAAACCATTGGAGTGCGGGCCGCTTGAAGCTAAGCCAAGAACCACGTCACCGGCGGCAATGGATTTGCCGTCAATCGCTTCGTCTTTTTCAACGATGCCAACCGCAAAACCGGCGAGGTCATACTCTCCTTCCGGATACATGCCAGGCATTTCGGCTGTTTCGCCACCGATCAAAGCGCATCCGGCCAACTCGCAACCGTGCGCGACACCGGCGACCACTCGTTCAGCGATGTCTACGTCAAGTTTGCCGCAAGCGTAGTAGTCTAAGAAAAAGAGACTACGAGCGCCTTGAACAAGGATGTCGTTAACACTCATTCCAACCAAGTCTTGGCCAACAGTGTCATGTCGACCTAAAGTGAAAGCTAATTTAAGCTTTGTGCCAACGCCATCAGTTCCTGTGACGAGTACCGGATTTTTATATTCCTTGGAGATTTCGAACATGGCACCGAAACCACCGACACTGGCAAGGACACCGGGGATCATGGTGCGCTTGGCTAGCGGCTTGATGCGTTCAACCAATTCATCGCCGGCATCGATGTCAACGCCGGCAGCAGCGTAGGAAAGTTGCGTCATAAGATTTTTTTGCCCAAAAAAGTAAAGGTGGCGGTACACTTGCGTATCCGCATTAAAATCATAACATTCTAGCAAGGCCGGCCCAATTTTTTAATAAGATGCTCTTTGAACAACTGCCCCTCGATATCGCTATGGAGCCTCCTGCGACGCTGGATAATTTCGTCGCAGGGGACAATGAAGAGGCTCTCGCTTGTTTAAAGCGAATGTTTGCCACAGCAGATCCTCAATTGGTTTATCTTTGGGGGGAGTCCGGGGTGGGTAAGACTCACCTGGCAATAGCCATGGGACTCCAGGACGATGATGTTCCTATTTTTAATGAACAACGCTGCCGATACGCTGTCGACGATGTGGATACTTTAACCGAAGAAGGGCTGGATCGTTTGTTTGCGCTCATCAATGAAGTGAGGGTTCATCCACAATGCACACTCGTGATGACCGGGTCGAAGTCGCCTGCGGATCGCTTTGTCCGACCCGATATCAGAACCCGGCTGGGATGGGGAGCCGTTTTTCACATTAAGCCTTTGGATGCAGAGATGTGGACAGTATTGTTGACTCAAGCGAAGTCGCGAGGGTTTGAGGTAACGCCCGAGGCAAGACAATGGATGAAAACTTACTTGCCTCGAGATATCAAGACGCTGTCGCATCTGCTATCCGAAATGGATCGAGAGCTATTGGCACAGAAAAAGGCCGCTGTGACGGTGCCGCTTTTGAAAAAGTGGTTGCAAAAGAAGGCGATGGACGATAGCGGACTCTAATGACTGAATTTGTGAGCAAACGTCTTCGCGCTTAAAATGCTCGCGACAATTTAATTTTCGATGACCATGGAATTCCGGAAAAAAGAATAATCGAATAACGGTCTCGCTCCATGACGAGCGTTTTTTCAGTGGCATCGTTTTCAATGTAAAGACAATGATTAAGGAATTTATTAGAGATTTATTTTCCCCAAGAAAGAAATCGGTTAATCGGACGCCTCGGATCGTGTCTCGTGATGAACATGGGATTGATCGTCGCAAAGTGAGTTTGGAAGCGATTCGAACTGTGGAAAATCTTCAGAGGGCAGGCTTTGAAGCCTATGTCGTCGGTGGTGCGGTTCGTGATCTGCTGCTGGGAGTCACGCCGAAAGATTTTGATGTGGTGACCAATGCCACGCCCGAACAAGTCAAGCGCTGTCAGCGTCGGGCGATTATCATCGGTCGCCGTTTTCGTTTGGTGCACGTCATTTTTGGCCGCGAAATTATTGAATGCTCGACTTTTCGCGCTTTAGGTGGCGAAGGAGTAAAAAAAGACGACTTCGGGCGCGTGGTCTCTGACAATGTGTTCGGTGAAATGTGGGAAGACGCCGCTCGTCGTGACTTTACAATCAATGCGCTTTACTACAACCCGAGTACCGAAGAAGTGATTGATTACCACAACGGCATCAAGGATATTTTGGATGGCGTTGTCCGCATGATCGGCGATCCCGAGGAGCGTTATCGGGAAGATCCTGTGCGAATGCTTCGCGCGGTGCGCATCGCTGCAAAACTCAACTTCAAAATTGATGAAAAAACGCTCGCACCGATCAGTGCCTTATCGGGCCTTCTCGCGAACGTTCCGGATGCCCGGTTGTTTGATGAGGCGGTGAAGCTGCTAACTTGCGGCCGCTCTATCGCTTGCGTTGATTGGTTAAGGAAGTTGGGGCTTTATCGCAATGTCATTCCGCTTTTGGAAGTGGCGCTTAAAGAGGAAAATGGGGAAAAATTTTTGATGCTTGCGATGAAACGAACCGATGAACGCATCGCAATTGGGAAAAAAGTTTCGCCCGCTTTTTTATTTGCCACTCTGCTTTGGCCTTTGACCTACCGTGTTTTCGAAGAACGTTTGGCTCGGGGAGAGCCTCAAGTGGCCGCCATGATCGCCGCCGGTCAACAGGTGCTTCATCAACAGTGCGATCGTTTGGCGATTAACCACCGCTTCTCCGAAGACATTCTGACGATTTGGGCCATGCAAATTAAGCTTTTGCGTCGCTCGTCAAAGGCGGCTTTCGGGCTGCTGAATGTCCCGAAATTTCGCGCGAGCTATGACTTTCTCCTCTTGCGCGGCCTTTTAGGGTTCGTGGATCAGGAGATTGTGGATTGGTGGACGCGTTTTCAGGAAGTCGGGGATGATATTCGACGCGAGATGATTCGTGAGCAGGCTGAAATCAATAGTCGAAATAGAAAGGCTAAACGCGGCGAACCGAAAAAGCCTTCAAAGGCGCAGATTAAGCGACAACTCATGAAGGAAGCCGACACTTGGCAAGAGCGTCGTGACATTGACCTATTGGTTGATGTGATCGAAGATGAGCCGCTTGCGCCAATCACGCAAGAAGAACTCCCGGTTAAAAAGACGCAGGCGCGACGACGGTCGTATTCTCGTCGTAAGGAGGCTAAAAAATAATGTCGGAGTTGGCTTACATCGCGCTGGGTGCCAATTTGGGCGAGCCGGTAAATACGTTAAAGGCGGCGATTCACGCCATTGAACAGACAAGCGGCATTGAACTGAGAAAGTGTTCCTCGTTTTATCGGACCGCTCCAATTGATTCAAGCGGTCCCGATTATGTCAATGCGGTCATTGAAGTGCGAACCACCCTGCAAGCGGAGGCGCTTTTAGAACAGCTTCTTCGCATTGAAAGTGATTACGGTCGCGTTCGTCCTGCGGGAGTGCATAATGCGCCGAGGACTCTTGATCTGGATTTGTTGCTCTACGGCGATAAAATGCAGCAGACGCCCTTTTTGCATCTGCCTCATCCGAGAATGCACCAACGGGCGTTTGTACTTGTTCCGTTAACGGAGATTGCGCCAACAGTCACAATTCCCGGCCTGGGGTTGGCCAAGGACTTTTTGTTTGGTGTGGCTGATCAGGCTATTGAAAAAATGGATAAATAATGTTTTCGGTTTTTACTCAATTGCCACCGATTGCGCAGACGGTGATTTTGCTTTGTATTTCCAACACAATTATGTTCTGTGCTTGGTATGGTCATTTGCGGTTCGTCAGTCCAAATCGCACATGGCTTTTCGCCGTGGTTCTCGGCTGGGGTATTGCCTTTTTTGAATATCTTTTTAATGTTCCGGCAAACCGCATTGGTTACCAGGTCATGAGCGTTGCGCAGCTGAAAATTCTGCAGGAAGTCATTTCGCTTGTGATGTTCATCCCTTTCATGATGCTCGTGATGAAAGAGCCTTTGAAGATGAACTACATTTATGCGGGCTGTTGCATGGTTGGGGCAGTGTACTTCATGTTTCGTGACTAAACTAGTCTTGCGAGTTTCCTGCAATTTTTGGCGCCAGCCACGGCATGCAAATGAGACCGGCGATGATCGCGAAAATGCCGCCGGCAAAACCAATGAGGGCGATCTCGGCGTGGGCGGCTACTAGCCCGCCCACCAGGGCGCCTGCGCCAATTCCGACATTACAGATTCCCGAATAAATTGACATGGCGATCGGAGTGCCTTCTGGGGCTAACTTGATGACGCTGTTCTGGAAAACTAACCCGAAAATGGTAAAGGCCATTGCCCACAAGCCGCAAAGCCCCACCGCGCTAATCATTGAGCTACTCATCGGTAGCAGCAAGAAAAGGAAAATGCCCACGCCAAAAGTGGCTGTCGCAAAGAAAAACCGGGGAGCGCGTTCATAACACTTCGAAAAAATGACGCTCGCGACAATTCCGGCTATGCCAAATACTGTCAGCGTCATCGTGATGTCCGCTTCCGGCATGGAAACGATTTGCGCAAGATATGGCTCTATGAAACTGTAGGCTGTGTAGTTGGCGGTAAAAACAAGCGCAGTGATCAAATAAAGCAACCATAGCAGGCGATTGCCGAGAATGAGCGGCAGTTTCGCCAAAACTGAGCCCTGAGCCGTTTGAACTTTCGGAAAAATGAAGAGCAGGCAAAGGGCAATGGCAAAGGCGACCGCTCCAATGCTAAAAAATGTCGCTCGCCATCCGAGATAAAGTCCGACCGCTCTGCCCAAGGGCAGCCCGGCAATCATCGCAATCGCGGTTCCAGTCGCGACCATGCTCAGCGCGGCGGCTCGTTTGCCTGCCGGCGCGATTCGGACCGCCAGGGGAGAAGCTATCGACCAAAAAATGGCATGAGAACAGGCGACACCGATTCGAGAAAGCATCAGCGTAATGAAACTCGGTGCAATCGCCGAGAAGATATGGCTTACCGTAAAAAGAGCCAGAACCCCTAAAAGGAGTTTTTTAAACTCCATTTTGGAAACGAGCAGCATAAGGGGTAAAGACAGAATCGTGACAATCCAGGCATAAACAGTAATGATGAGGCCAGCCGTGGATTCGGTAATCTGAAAATCATTGGCGATGTCAATGAGAAGGCCAATGGGGATGAACTCGGAGGTATTGAAAATAAAAGCGGAAAGAGTCAAACAGGCCACTGGCGCCCAACGCTTGAAAAACGAGTCTTCCGACATATGGTTCCTTTCTTGAATTGCGCGGATTATATCGGGAAGAAAGCAAGACTTGAATGCGAAAGCCGCCGATTTTTTCGGCGGCTAGGGCATCTACCTGATGACTTCAAGAGCGATTAGGCTATTGACCGAACCACTTTTTGTAAATTCGATCGTATTCGCCGTTTTCCTTAACGGCTTTTAAGCCATCGTTGACCATCTTCAAAAGTTCCTTGTTGTTTTTGGCGACGCCGATGCCGGATTTTTCACTGTTAAGTTGACCAGGCAGAACAAGGACGCCCTTGTCGCCGCGCTTGGCAATGTAGTAATTAACCACAGGCTTGTCGTGGATTACGGCCTCACAACCCTTGTTTGCCAGCTCCATGAAAGCTTCCGGTCCATTGTTAAAGAGTTTGACGTTTTTGCCGCTCATTTTTGAGACCGTGATGGCGCCGGTGGTGCCGATTTGGGCGCAAAGCGTTTTTCCTTTGAGATCGTCAACACTCTTATAGGTGTCTTTATCTGCGGAGCGGATCATAACAACCAGACCGTTGTCGTAATACGGTTCGGAGAAACTGATCCGTTTTTGACGCTCTTCGGTAATGGTCATGCCTGACATGGCAATATCGATTGTGCCGGCCTGCAACGCAGGAATTAAGCCGTCAAAGGGGAGGTTATTCAACTGAACCTCCGCACCTTGGGTTTTCATAATGGCGACGATCAATTCCATGTCAAAGCCGGCGGGTTTCCCATTTTCGACGAATTCAAATGGTGCGAAAGCCATGTTGGAGCCAACCTGGTAAACCTTTTCGGCGGCGTTAGCGCTGGAAATAATGCCAACAGCGGTCAAAGCCAAGGTCACAAGTGTCAGAGGGGTTTTCAATTTCATCATTTTCTCCCGAATTTTGATCTGAACTCTTATAGAGTCAGTGAGCGTTTTTTAGGCGATTGGTTTTTATCGCTAGCAGATTGCGGAAAGTTTATCTGTAATGGGCATTTGTGCAACAGACAATGACGTTGGGTTCAAAGGTGAATCGTTTCGAAAAATAAGGTGAATATGTGAGCTATTTTGATCCATTGGTCGACAAATGGTTGAAATTTGTTCGTTTTGGTGTAAGCAATGATGATTTGAAAGGAAAAATTGCATCGTTTTTGCTTTAACAAGAAAACAAAACCCACCAGGCATGGGTTTTAGGACATGCTGATGGGTGCCAGATAAACAAATAACGACTAATTGTCACCAAAATACTTTTTTGATTTAGCTCAAAAAAATATCTAAAAATGATATGTGAGACGACAAAGCGCAATTAACTATTGTCTTCCTCAAAGGGTACTCGAGGGGCAATGGCGCAGAGCAACTCTGCGGCAATGGTGCCGGCCCGAGTGGCCAAATCAGTGACTGCTACGTGCCGCCCCCACAATTCCACAGCGCTACCGACGTGCGCTTCGTCAATATCTGTAAGATCGACCATCATGACGTCCATGGCAATATTTCCCACGATGGGAGCCATTTTCCCTTCAACGTAAACAGGGGAACCTTGAGGCATTGACCGCAAATAGCCATCAGCGAATCCACAGGCCACAACACCGATCCGACTTGGGCGATTCGCTGTAAAGCGACTGCAGTAACCCACCGATTCACCCGGTGAAATGGTTTGAATGGCGAGAATTTCCGAGCTCAATGTCATGGCGGGTTTAATGCCCAGCGTTTGACTCGATATCGCAGGTTCGGGACTAATGCCGTACAAACTGATCCCGACTCGCACGGCATCCCCACCGACCTCTGGTAACCAAATCGTGGCCGCTGAGTTGGCAAAACATGCTCCATTTTTTCGTTTGGCCAAGGGGCCGAGTTGCTCCATTTGCTCTTTAACGGAAACAGGGCCGCCATAATCAAAGTCAGGACACGCATTGGCAAAGTGCGTCACAATGCCCATGACCGTGACACCACGAATGGCCTCTAAACGCCTGCGAACAGTTGCTTCTTCTTTTGGGCGGAATCCGAAACGGTTCATTCCGGAATTTATTTTGATGTGAATTTTTAGCTCGCCAAAAGGAGCACATTGCTCAAGCAATCGGATCCCCTCTTCATTATGTACAACGGCTTCAGCGTCGAAATGTTCAATGATCGCTAAATCTTCTTTGCGAAAAAATCCCTGAAGCAAAAGAATGCGTTTTGTCCAGCCATAAGATCGCGCTTTTTCGATATCGGAAATATCAATCATTGCGAGACCGTCAGCTTGGGTGAAAGCGCGAACGGCCCGTTCTAAACCATGACCGTAAGCGTTGGCCTTGACGACGGCCCACAAAGTGCGTCCAGCGGCCAATTTTCTCATGGCGGCTAAATTATGACGAAGACTTGCCATGTGAATAATGGCTTTGATAGGACGAGGCATGTTGAAAGTCTTTAACAGAAAACACAATGCGAATCATTATAAAACCTATCCTATGTCAGATATCTCAATTATTTGAAAAACATAAGGAAATCGTTTTAGAATCGACCATCCAATTCTTGATTCTGATTCGGCCGAGGGCGGATTCGCTCCCGGCCTTGTTGTCGTTATTTAAATTTATTATGGGGGAATAAGATGCTTTTTCGGTTATTTCTTTTCTTTTGTGGCTTAGGTGTTATGTCCACGGGCATCGCCATGGTGACTAACGCTGGGCTCGGAACGGGAACGATCAGTAGTGTTGCTTTCGTGCTGAATGAATTAACCGGACAAAGCATGGGTTTTTATGTGTTCCTCACCAATGTTTTCTTTTTTGTCATTCAGGTGCTTGTCGAGCCCAAGGGGCTTTTGGGAAAGGCGATCAGGCAGCTGCCAATTTGCTTTGTTTTTGGCATATTGATCGACGCAGGAATGTGGCTGACTGGACATATTGTGCCTCAAGCCTATTGGCAACAAATTTTGATGGCTTTTGCCGGAACATTTTGCACGGGTGCGGGAATTGCTTGCTTGGTTTTCGCCCGGTTGGCCATTCTGCCTCCTGAAGGCTTGGTTATTGCAGTGTTGCATCGCTTCGGAGGATCATTTGGCACCATTAAGATGATGATCGACATTTTCTTGTTAGTGGTCACTGTGATCACCTCATTGTTAACGCTTGGCACCATTGTCGGCGTTCGGGAAGGAACTTTTATCACTGCGATTTGCTCCGGTCCAATTGCCAAAGTCGTTTTAAAGTTGTGGGCTCGTCTGTTTCCTGCTCATAGCGTGATTGACTAATTCTGACAAAATGATTTGACAAGAGGGGATGAACCTGTATAATTCCGTTCTCACTTGTTGATCGCGCGGTTAGCTCAGCGGTAGAGCACTGCCTTCACACGGCAGGGGTCACAGGTTCGAACCCTGTATCGCGCACCAATTTTGTGATATAATACTAAAACTTGTTGCCCGGGTGGCGGAATGGTAGACGCAGTGGATTCAAAATCCACCGGTGATGAGCCGTGAGAGTTCGAGTCTCTCCCCGGGCACCATACAGTGAGCCGTACGTGTTTGAAACCGTGCGGTTTTTTGTCGTCTGTTGGTTTTACGTTTCGCAAGCTGAACCTACCTCATCATTCTGTTTGTTTGAAAATCGTCCGTCGATAATAAATATTTTCCATAACTGCAGAGCAATTTCTTGTTTTTCCCTTGCCTAGGTGAAAGAACTTACGTATAGTGCCGATCCTTTCATAGATCTATTCTCCACACACTCTCTCAGATGAGGATTTCTCAATGCTCGAAATGTTGATTTGCGTGGTTGCGCTTGTCATTGCCGGTTGGGCGATTGCAAAAAACTACGACGCGAAGGTTGTGTTATTTGCGACCGGTCTAGTCTTATTGATCGTTGCTGTTTTATTGGGGCACCCGGCAGTAAGCGCTAAGGCTTCGTCAGGGTTAAGTTGGGTTGACCCATTTAAGGCGATTAAGGATCTTTTCATAAGCCAGTATTCCAATGCGGGTCTTATCATCATGACCTTGTTTGGCTTTGCCGCTTATATGTCGCATATCGGTGCGAATGACATGGTGATTCGTGTTTTAAGCAAGCCGTTGGAAAAGGTTCATTCGCCGTATGTTTTGGTTCCCTTGGTATTTTGGGTTGGCACTCTCTTGTCCATCATTATTCCTAGCGCGTCATCGCTAGCGGTGATTTTGATGGCAACGCTTTATCCTGTGCTTCGCGCGGCTCGCATGAGCATTTTGACTGCCGCGGCAGTTATTGCGACAACAGCCACGATTGTGCCGACGCCTCTTGGTGGTGACAATGTCGTCGCAGCTCGTGTTTTGGGATTCGAGCACGTGGTGGATTACGTTTTCTATCATCATGCGCCGATTACTATTCCGGCATTGATCATTATGGGTCTTGCTCATTACTTCTGGCAACGCTACATGGATAAGCGTCAAGCTGGGAAAGTGACCGGTGAAATTGATGAAAGCAAGCTTAAGCATCGCGACTTAACAGGCGTGCCGGTTTACTACGCCTTGTTCCCTGTATTGCCCTTGATTCTGGTGATTTTCTTCTGGGCATTTTTTAAACACGCCAAAGTAGGCTTGGTGGAGATTACGGTCTTTTGCTTTGCTTTAGCCTTTATCTGTGAACTTATTCGCAAGGGTGGTGTTAAGCAAGGCATGAAGGATGCCAATCTCTTCTTTAAGGGAATGGGAGAGGGCTTTTCCCAAGTGGTCGTACTAATTGTCGCAGCCTCAACGATGGTCGCCGGTCTTCGTGCTATGGGCATGATTGACATGATTTCCAACTCCATTTCTGGTGTGGAAAACGCAAGCGCCGGCTTGATGTTTGCCTTCTCAGGTATTACCGCTTTGATCACGTTTATCAGTGGATCGGGCAATGCGGTCTTTTATAGTTTCATTGAGTTGATTCCGTCAATTGCTCAAAATGCTGGCATTGATCCGATCATGGTGGCCTTGCCCATGCAATGTACTTCGAATTTGATTCGCTCAATTTCTCCGGTGGCCGCTGTGGTGATCATCGTCGCGGCTTCTGTCCGAGTTAATCCGCTCGAAGTGGTTAAACGCACTTCTGTTCCGATTTTGACTGGTTTCGTGACGGTGATGGTGATGTCTGTTATTCGCTACATCTAGTTTGTTGCCATACAGTTGATTTGTTTTTCGGGCTGAGTTTGTCATATTAACTTGGCCCGAATTTATTTATGATTTGCTTAATAGCTTACCTTTAGTCAATAGGTTTCGAAAAGCCTAGGCGTTCATGTTGGTGAGGATGTCAAATGCCAGATAGACGCTCATTTTTAAAAGGCTCTCTGTTTTCGGGTTTCCTTGCTGCCAGTTCGGTGGCTCAGGGCAACCGTGCCGATCCCTCGCAATCGCAATGGGTGAGTATTATCGATTTGGATCGTTGTACAGGGTGTCAAGATCGACAAACGCCGGCTTGTGTTTCCGCTTGCAGAAATAAAAATCATCATCGATTTCCCAACCCCAAGAAGCCGCTTCAACCGTATTGGCCTCAAAAAGGTTTTGAGGATTTTTCCGAAGAGCGAAACCGCATTGATCGCTTAACTCCATACAACTGGACTTTCGTTGAAAAAATATCGCTTGACGACGGACGAGTTGTTTTTGCGCCTCGTCGCTGCATGCATTGTTTTGATGCGCCTTGTCGAAAAATTTGTCCTTTTGGGGCAATCGATCGATCTGAACAGGGCGCTGTGATGATTAACCCGGAAGTTTGTTTTGGTGGTGCCAAATGTCGAGATGTGTGCCCTTGGCAAATTCCTCAACGTCAAGCTGGTGTTGGATTGTATTTAGATATCTTGCCTAAGTTTGCCGGTGGTGGCGTGATGTATAAGTGCGATTTTTGCGCAGATCAATTACAAAAAGGAATGGCGCCAGCGTGCGTAGCCGCCTGTCCCAACGAAGCCATTGTATTTTTTCCGCTTCATAAGGCCATGGCAAAGCTCAAAGTGCTAGCAGAAAATCGGTATGTCTATGGGATCGATGAAAACGGTGGAACAGCCACTTGGTACGTCTCCTCTGTGCCGTTTGAGGTACTGCAAAAAGCGCTACTCAAAACCAAGCAAGTAGGAGTCGTTGACGGCCGACCGGATTTCAAACCGGTTGCTCCTTTGCTCGAAAACACTTCTGTTTGGGCATCAGTCACACTAACAGCGCCAATTGCCGCTATTGCGTTTGCTTATATGGTAGCCAGAAGAAAACGAAGGGCATCAGACTTTAAAGGAGGCAGGCAATGAAGGTTTATCGTCAAACACTTCGCAACCGGCTGGTGCATTGGGGAATTGCTTTTTCTTGTTTTGGTTTGATTGTGACGGGCATTTTGCAAATGCCTGTGGCTAAGCGTTACGGAGTCACCGCCGTTTTTCCCTCAACAGCGGATTTCTTCACAACGCTTCCTTGGCACTATGCATTTGCGATCATTTTCACTTTCCTATGTGTTTTCCACCTAGCGGTGAACGCTTTTGAAGGCTCTTATGACATTGTTCCGCAAAAGGGGGATTTCTCGAAAAGTATTCAGATAGTAAAGGCGCTTCTCACAGGGCAAGATGAACCAGCTTCTGGAAAATATTTACCGGAACAACGTTTGGCGTGGGCTGGTTTTGTTTTGACTTTCGCTTTGTTGATTGTCACGGGACTGCTGAAGACTTTAAAAAATTTCGCAGGGATTGAATTTCCAGATCCAATGCTTTTTTGGTTGGCCCAGTTGCACAATTTGGGAATGGTTTTAACGGTTTTGCTCTTTCTAGGACACATGGCCGCCTTTTTGTTTAAAGCGAATCGTTTCTTATTGCCGGCCATGTTCAGTGGTTATGTGGATGCAGATTATGCTAGGCGTCGTCATAGCCTTTGGTTTGACTGACTCTTCAAATTGAGCGAGGATCGCTTCTGCCAATCAATCTTGCCCAAGGCGCGTTCTCGCAGACGGTGCTAAGACCCTCGCAAAATGCGCAATTGCTTCCACCCATTCGATAGAGTATGCCCAAAGTGGAGCAGAGCGTGTTGTCGCACAGGGGGTTGCCCGAAATTGAACGCTTGAAAACTCGATTTTGTTGATGCACCGACATGCACTGCTGACTCGATCCTTGGGAATGTCTAATTTGATGAGTCAGCCGCATTTTTTGACTCATGTCAGAGGGGTTGGCTTCCTGAAATTTTTTTGTCTGACTAACAAAACAGAACTCTTGAAGGTGCGTAACACCTTAGTCGAATAACGTCTTTTGCTTATTTTCTGCAACAAGTCAAGGTGATAAACTGACAGACCTTTTTATGCCCAAAAAAACAACTTCAATTTAATGAAATTGGAAATCAGGAAAGGAAAATAATGATGAAAAAACTGCGGATTGCTATCACGGCCGATACAATGCCGGAAATTTCTCACGTCACTAACCTCAAGCTTGCCCCCTTTGCTCCGCGTCAGCTTGTGGAAGTCATCGGCAAGCTTGGTGCCCTGCCAGTGATCCTCGCTGATGTCCAAGACGCTCAACCTGAAGAATTTGTTGATTTATTTGATGGGCTGATTATCCCAGGCGGTCCCGATGTGGATCCGCGGTTTTTCGGCGAGCAGCCAGTTTGGGCACTCGGTCGTACCAATTACAAGCGGGATGCGTTTGAGATCGGTTTAATCAAGGCCGCTCATGCGGCGGGGAAACCCCTGTTTGGGATCTGTCGCGGCTGCCAAGTCATTAACGTTGCCTTCGGCGGTACCGTTTGGCAAGACCTGCCCTCACAGTGTCCAGAAGCGAACATCCAACACACTCAAAAAGCGCTTGGCGCTTACCCAGTGCACGAAGTTCGTTTAAGTGAAAATTCCTCTCTTTTTGCAACGCTCGGAGAGACTGCCCAAGTGAATTCCCGTCACCATCAGGCTGTCCGCCAACTTGGCAAAAACCTAAAGGCAACGGCTTTTGCCCCTGATGGCGTCATCGAAGGCATTGAGGGCACGGAGGGGGCTTCTGTGGTTGCTGTGCAGTGGCATCCGGAGAATATGTGGCCAGAACATGAAGAAATGAAACGGCTTTTTGCCGACTTTCTCTCTCGTGTGAAAAAAAGCGCTTGATGAGGTTAGTTAAGGAGAAAGCATCATCATGCAGGACGCTAAAAACAAGCTTGGACTCTGGAGCATCATTTTTCTGGGAATCAATGGCATTATTGGTTCGGGAGTGTTCCTGTTGCCAAACAAAGCGATGGACCTCTTCGGCCCTTGGAGCCTAGTCGTTTTAATCTTCGACATGGTCCTTGCCCTGTGTATTGCCTTGTGCTTTGCCGAGGCAAGCTCTCTGTTTAAGGACACGGGTGGTCCATATATCTTTGCCAAGGAGGCCTTTGGCGACTTCGTGGGATACGAAGTGGGCTTTATCACATGGGCAACACGTATCATCGCTTTTGCCACCATGAGCGTTGGTTTTGCCACGGCATTGCTTGGCATTTTCCCCGAGTGGAATACGGTGTTTATGAAAAACGTGATTTCCATCGGGCTAATCGCACTTTTATCTATCCTTAACTTGTGCGGTGTGCAATCCTTTAAGATCATTCAGAATGCCATCACTATTGGTAAAGTGATTCCATTGGTTCTTTTCATTGCCGTAGGTATTTTCTTCATTGATGTGGATAAGTTCGTGACGCCAGCGACGACCACCTATACGATGGAAACGTTCGGTAGCACAGCGATTTTGCTCTTTTACGCCTTCACAGGTTTTGAGGGCATTTGTGTGGTTGCTGGCGATATGAAGGATCCCAAAAAAGATCTGCCTGGCGCGACGATCATCACGCTCTTTTTCTGTTCTGTGGTCTACTTCCTTTTGCTTGCCATCTGCATCGGTGTAATGGGGCCAGCCCTGGCTGAAAGCACAGTGCCTGTTCAAGATGCATTCGCGCAAATTTGCGGACCTGTCGGTGGCGCCGTGATTGCAGCAGGCACGTTAATATCCATCGGGGGCATCTGTATCGCTTCGTCGTTCATTACGCCAAGAAGCGGTTTGGCGCTTGCCGAAAAGCATATGTTGCCCGCTTTCATGACGCGCCAAAACCGATTCGGCGCTCCGTATTGGTGCATTATCTTCTCGGCCATCATTGCGATGGCGATCAATATGACGGGAACTTTCACAACGCTTGCCGCCATCAGCGTGGTGGCGCGCTTTGCTCAGTACATTCCAACGTGCTTAGCGGTTATAGTGTTTCGTAAGACGATGAAAGACGCTCCTCGTTCTTTCAAGCTGCCATTTGGAAACACGATTCCGATTTTGGCTGTGCTCATCAGTATTGTTTTCTGCACCCAGGTGACACTTCAGCAGATCGCAATCGGCTTAGGCGCACTCGTCATTGCCGTTCCGTTTTACTTCATTTTCTACAAGCCGCACGCGAAAAAGACGCAGTCTTCTTGATAGCACGGTGATACGGAAAGCAATAGAACCGAGTAGAGGGGGAGTCGTATTCGCTTCCCCTCATTAGTCAACCTGATGAACTCTGATCTTTTCAGGGAGTGTTTTTCGAAGCTGTTTTGATTCTGCCAATCGACAAGTAAGCACCGTTTTAGTTATTGTGATCGGTATTGTCCGGGCAATTGTGCCATCCAGGGGTACCTTTCTTCATGCATCATTTTAAATCGGGCAATAGAATCAACTTGTTGCAAAGTTGTTTCCAGCATGTCCAAACCATTAATCAGCATGCTTTGATGTCGTGGCGCGATGGCAAAGGTCCATACATCACCTTGACAAGAACGGATCTCTTTTTTTCGAATATCAATAGTTAACTTGACAGGATGGACATCACTTAAACATTCAAAAATTTCACGGGAAACGGCTTCAGTCACTTTAGCCGCCAACAAACCGTTGTTGAAACAATTCGAATAAAAGATTTCTCCGAACCCTGGAGCGATAATGGCTCGGATACCATATTGCATCAGCCCCCACACGGCATGTTCCCGACTGGAACCACAGCCGAAATTAGGCCCAGCGCAGAGAATTTGAGTTTTTTCAAATCCCGGTTTGTTTAACACGAAATCCGATTTGACGCTACCGTCTGGATTGAATCGTCGATTAAAAAGTAAGCCCTTGTCCAACCCGGATTTATCAATGCCTCTTAGAAACTGCTTGGGCATGAGTTGGTCGGTATCCATGTTGTCAATGGCAATAGGGGCGGCGACAGCTGTGAGTGTTGTAAATTTTTTCATCACAAGACCTCAAATTAATTCTGTTTTATCACACAAGTAACCCATTACAGCACTGGCTACAGCGGTTTCCGGACTGACCAAATGCGTGCGGCTGCCTCTGCCTTGGCGCCCTTCAAAGTTACGGTTTGTTGTAGAGGCGCAACGAACACCAGCCGGCAAAATGTCATCGTTCATTGCTAGACAAAGCGAACAGCCACTTTTGCGCCACTCAAAACCAGCGTCTTTAAAAATTTTGTCCAACCCTAATTTCTCAGCCTCGCATCGAACCTTCATGGAGCCGGGAACCACTTGAGCCCGCACGCCAGAGGCAATGTGGCGTCCCTTTAATAGTTTGGCCGCGGCGATTAAGTCAGACAAACGAGAATTTGTGCACGACCCAATAAAGACATGATCAATAGGAGTTTTTAAAATTTTTTCTCCGCCATTAAGACCCTGATATTGAAGGGCACGCTCTGCTGCCTTTTGGTCAATTGGGTCGGAAAAACTACTGGGTAGGGGAATATTCTCTGAAAATGTGATGGCTTGGTCGGGGCTGGTGCCCCAAGTCACCATGGGTCTGACTTCGTTTGCATCCAAGGTGATGGAACGATCAAAAAAAGCATCTTCGTCACTTATGAACGATGTTAAAGCGGCTCTCATGCCCGCCAGGTCTGTTTCGGTCAAATGCTTTGCATGGCTCTTGACCCAATCAATCGTTTTTTCATCAGGCGCAATGATAGCGCCGCGAGCGCCCGCTTCAACGGTTAGGTTGCACAATGTCATGCGCTCCTCAATGCTGAGTTTTTTTACGGCGCTCCCTTGATATTCCACAACGAGTCCCAACGCTCCTCGAGCGGTAATTTTCCGCAGCACATACAAGGCGAGGTCCTTGGCGGTGGAGGGTTCTTTGACTTCCCCGTTGATCACAATTTTCATCGTACCCGCAAGACGATAAACCAGTGTTTGGGTTGCAAGAATGTGTTCAATCTCCGATGTGCCGATACCAAAACCCAGAGCGCCTAGCGCGCCGTGCGTAGTTGTGTGGCTGTCACCGCAAATGACCACCATACCGGGCCTAACCAGGCCTTGCTCCTCGATGATGACATGCTCAATGCCTTGGGCTGGGTCATTGGCGTCATAAAAAGCGCGGATGCCGAAGTCGGAGCAATTTTTTTGAAGAGTTTTTGCCTGATTAAGGCTTGCCTCGTCATAAATACGTCTGGGACTTTCATCGTGTGTTGGAATGATATGATCCACAACACACAAATGCGAATTGGGAGAAAACACGTTCAGCTTTCTTTGCCTTAAACCGGCAAAAGCCTGTGGCGAGGTGTACTCGTTAGCGAAGTGCATATCGCAGTAAAGCAACACCGTGTTCTCATCAATGACTTTAACGGTGTGCGTATCCACGATTTTTTATAGAGCGTTTTGGCACTCATTTGAAAAAGTCCTTTGTGCTTTGAAGTCAGTTTTGTCAATGGGCGGCACACTATTGGCGAAAGTCTGAGGCAATTCTTGCCATGCAACTCGCAATCAAGAGATTACCCCTGACGTTTAACATTTTATCGTTACATTCTCTCGGCATCTTTTATCACTTTGTCAGTAGTGACTAGGAGGACTTCGTTTTGTCATATTCGGCATGTCTTATTGCTCGCTAGAACGTATTGACGTATTTAAAATTTTTCAAAGAAGTCCGAATCTTGCCGTATAATGCAACAATTTATTTCAATGTTTTGGTGGTGTTATGAAAGCACTGAAAGAGCGTATTCTCAGGGATGGAAAATGCTTCGACGGCGGCATCCTGAAGGTTGATAACTTTATCAACCATCAAATGGACCCCATTTTGATGAAGTCTATGGCGGTCGAATTCGTTCGTCGTTTCGCCGGCCAGGATATCAACAAAATTTTAACGATTGAGGCAAGCGGCATTGCGCCGGCCATCATGGTGGGTTATTTACTGGAATTGCCGGTTGTGTTCGCAAAAAAGAAAGTGCCGAGCACAATGGAAAACATGCTTGCGACAAAAGTTTTCTCTTTCACGAAAAATCGCACCTATGATGTTTGCGTGAGTAAAGACTACTTGCATTCAGGGGACAAAGTCCTTTTTATTGACGACTTTTTAGCCAATGGTAACGCTGCCAAAGGCATCATCGATTTGGTGAATCAGGCAGGCGCTGAGCTTGTCGGTATGGGTTTTTTGATTGAAAAAGGTTTCCAAGCCGGCGGAGATGAGTTAAGAGAGATGGGAATTCACGTTGAATCTTTAGCCATCATTGACAGTCTGGATAATAACCGGATAACTATTCGCGAGTAAGGAACGACTGTGGCTGAAATCGATCTTCAAGAACACGCCGAACCCGCCAAATCAACAGAGTTGATTTATGGCCTTAATGACCGACCTCCATTAAAGGAAACCTTTTTCGCCGCATTGCAGCATATGTTGGCGATTTTTGTCGCCATTATCACACCGCCTTTGATCATTGCCGGTGCCATGGGGCTGGATCGGGAAACGACCGGTTATTTAGTTTCGATGTCGTTGATGGTATCGGGCTTTGCAACATTCATACAATGTCGGACCATTGGTCCGATCGGTTGCGGTCTTTTGTGCATCCAGGGAACAAGTTTTTCCTTTATCGGTCCGATAATCTCAGCCGGAATGACCGGTGGCCTAGCGAGCGTTTTCGGAGCAACGATGGTTGCCTCCACAGTGGAAATGTTTGTGAGCCGCATCCTCAAATACACACGCCGAATTATTACACCCCTGATTTCCGGCATCGTCGTGACGTTGATTGGCATGAGTCTGATTAAGGTCGGCATCGTTGCTTGTGGTGGTGGCTATGGCGCTATGGAAAATGGAACATTCGGCAACTTCCGTAATTTGGGATTGGCTGCGTTGGTGCTGATTTCCATCATCTTCTTTAACAGAAGTTCCAATCGTTATTTGCGAATGAGTTCCATCGTGATTGGCTTAAGTATCGGCTATGTCGTTTCGTGGGCAATCGGCATGATCGACTTCTCCTCAGTGAAAAGTTATGGCGGCTTCAATATACCTGTGCCGTTCAAATATGGTATTGATTTCAACTGGGGGGCCATTATTGGCTTGGCGCTCGTTTATTTGATTACGGCCATCGAAGCGTACGGTGATGTGACGGCAAACTCAATGATTTCTGGTCAACCTGTTCGAGGTGAGCAATTCATGCGGCGGGCTCAAGGTGGCATTCTTGCCGATGGTTTTAATTCCATGTTGGCCGGCGTTTTCAACTCTTTCCCGAACTCCATTTTTGCTCAAAATAATGGCATGATTCAATTGACCGGTGTAGCAAGTCGCTATGTCGGTTATTTTATTGCTGGGTTCTTGGTGTTGTTGGGCATATTCCCAGCGATTGGTTTGGTCTTTTCTTTGATGCCTGAGCCTGTTTTGGGTGGCGCAACGTTGCTGATGTTTGGTACGGTTGCGGCGGCCGGTATGCGCATCATCGCGAGTCAACGCATTGACCGCAAAGCCATTTTGGTGATTGCTTTAAGTTTTTCATTTGGCTTGAGCGTGGAAATGGTGCCTAATATTTTGTCGCAATTCCCGGAAACACTCCGCAATCTTTTTGCCTCTGGGATTACGACAGGCGGTTTAACAGCAATTGTTGCGAATGCGCTGATTCGCATTGATGAGTATAAGGACAACAAAAGCGAAGAAATTTAATCAATCTAAGATTGAGTTCGTGCCGCCGAAAGTTAATCCGGCGGCTTTTTTTATGGGCTAACGTGCTATGCCTAAGTAGTGTGTCTATCAATAAATTTTTGATTGTTCTAGGTATTTTTTCCGATCTTCCGGTATTCGATTGCCGTATCCTAAAAACTCAACGCATAGAAACGCTTGGACTATCAATAACATAAGGAGCCAGAAATCATGGATACAATTCTCAATAGTGGCGCCTTGGTTATTCATGTGAACATGATTCAAACCTTGGCAATGGCCGTTGTAACTTATTATTTGGGTGTTTGGATTCGTTCAAAGGTAAATCTTTTGGAGCGGTTGTCCATTCCTAGTCCGGTCATCGGGGGGATGATACTTGCAGTCATCCTGTCTATTTTGCAGGCCTATGAAATTCTGGTTGTCCAATTTGATTCAACACTGCAGACACTTTTAATGCTTGCATTTTTTACGACCATTGGTTTGATGGCGAGTTTGAAAGTTGTGAAACAAGGCGGACTATTGCTCTTGTTCTTTCTAGTCGCTGTCAGTGTGCTGGCTGTTTTGCAGAACGTCTTGGGGATGTCAATTGCCTCGCTCATGGGGCTTGATATGCACTATGGGATTTTAACTGGTGGTGTCTCGATGATGGGTGGTCTTGGGACATCGGCAGCTTTTGGTCCATATTTTGAAGAGACCTATGGCATTGAAGGGGGAACTGCTGTCGCTATCACGTCGGCGACTTTTGGCATGGCGGGGGCTTTGATTGTTGGGGGGCCGTTTGGTGAATGGTTAATTCATAAATACCGTATTCAAACGCCGTTACCGCTTACTGTGCCGGAAAAAACGCTCAGAATTCCTGATGATTTAAAAGCGGACGTAGTGGAAGAACATGCCGCGGAAAAGCCGGCGTTTACTGGTGAATTGATGAAGGCTACGGCAGTGGTGGCGATCTGTATGGCGCTCGGCAGCATTGTGTCAGACTTTTTAAGCCAATATATCACCCTTCCCGCTTATATCGGCTCAATGATTGTCGCTGCGGTGATTCGCAATATCGCTGACTTTAGCGGACGATTCAACATCCAAGGTGATGGACTCAATGCGGTGGCGGATATCAGCTTGGTGCTTTTTGTGACGATGGCTGTTAACGGTTTAAAGCTTTATGAGCTTGTGAATCTCGCTGTGCCGATGGCGGTCATTTTAGTTGCTCAATGTGTTTTGACGTTGTTATTCGCTTGGTTAGTCATTTTCTTAGTTTTCGGGAAAAACTATGACACTGTCATGCTTGCAGTGGGTGGAGTAGGGTTTTCTATGGGCGCTACCGCGAATGGATTGGCGGTCATGCAAGGGTTGTCCGAAAAGTATGGCTCCAACGCTCGTGCTTGGTTGATCGTGAGCTTAGTGGGAGCTTTCCTCATTGACTTGGTCAATGCCCTTGTTATTACGTGGATGGCAACATTATGAGGCTTAGCTGACGGACTTTGGGCCCGTCAGCTCAAGTCATATATCTCGGGGGCGTCATTTGCCTATGCTAGAATCTGCCCGTTCGAAGACGCCGGCCGGTGCGCGACTGACCGACTTTTCTAAAAATGAGTTTTAATCGGAAGGATGCAGCATGGTCGAGTTTATCGAGCTTTTTGTTGTAGGCATCGGTATTGGTACGTTTGGTGCTTTGGTGGGTATCGGAGGTGGCATGATCATGGTGCCCCTTTTTATGTTGACCATGATGGCACCGAATGGTTCAACTTTCGCTAATGTTCAGCAAGTAATCGGCACCAGCCTTTTTGGCGTTTTGTTAAATGCCCTGTCAGGCACCTGGGCTTATATCCGTCAACATCGAGTCATGTTCAGAGCGGCAACGCCCTTTGCTTTAGCGACGATCCCGGGTGCTTTTCTCGGTAGCTACATCACGGAGTATTTTTCCGGCAACTCGTTTTCCCTAATTTTCGGCACGGCGCTGTGCATTTTGGCAATCATCATGTACAGCAAATCCCGTTCAAAGAAAGCGACTAAATCGGCTGCCGATTTTTCTGTTGAGACGGCACAATTCAATTTGCCCCTGGGAGTTGGTTTGTCCTTCTTTGTGGGGTTCCTCTCATCCATTCTAGGGATCGGCGGTGGCGTCATTCACGTTCCGATGATGGTGTTTATTTTGGGTTTTCCCGCTCATATTGCAGTGGCGACTTCCACGTTTGTTCTGATGATCAGTTCATTGGTGGGCGTTGTCAGTCATGCTTATTTGCACCATATTGTGTGGATGCCAGCCATTGCAATCGGTTGTGGCGCTATGGTGGGAGCGCAAATCGGAGCTAGATTATCCAACAAGAGCCGACCTCGCCTGATTATTGTCATTCTTTCGGCTGTGATGTTTGTCTTAGGGTGCCAGTTTATTTATCGTGGTGCTTTCTAGTGGGTTTCAAGCTAAGAAAAGCGCTTTCCGGTGTGTGTCCGGAGGCGCTTTTTTCTTGGTAGTCAATGTAACGTTTGGCAACAGAAAACGCATGGCATGCTTTCAGAGAAAAAATATTTTGCTGTATAGTCAAAAGATCATTCAATGAGGATGCTGCGATGTTTCAATTAAAAAAGACTCTGGTGGCGGTCGGGCTGTTGAGTGCTCTCGTTTTAACCGGGTGTGACAGTCAGGACGATGTCGGTGATGTGTCTTTGGGTTTTTTGACGCTCAAGGACGTTAAGATCAACTATTTTGTGGATCCAGTGGTGACTGGTGTCACTTGTCACGTTGCAAGCATCGAGGCAAATCTTTCTTTAAGTGATCCATCGAATAATTCGGTTGAGTGCCATCAGACAGGTCCCATCACGCCGGAAATGATCGCAGCGATTGATAAGAGCAAAGACGGTGAAGTGGTGTTTCACCGCTCAAAGAGCATCTTTCTGAAAAATATGAAGATTCGTCGAATATATGACGCGGATAACCAGACGCTTTTGTATCTTGCCTATTCCACGAAGGAAATTTCCGGCAGCTTCCATCATTCGCTATCTACCATTCCGCTTTGGGGCACAAGGGCTTACATCGAGCGTCCAAAAATGCCGACAAGTGCGCAACCGGTGACGCCTTAATTCAAAAATGGAAGTGTTTTGAATTTTTTTCAAAATTATTTCCAAAATTTGAGAAAAAATCCCACCGATGCTAACAAAACGGCTCCAAAAACTTATCCACAGAATATGTGAATAAGTTAGGAGCCATCGGCAGAAATCTTAAGTGGGACAGGAAGTTAGCTATGTGCTTAAAAAAGGGGCACCTAGTGGGACTTTCCTGTCCGAACAACAAGATTTAGGCTTTATTAACAATCTTGGCAAATTCAATGAACGTATTAAAGCCGATAGGCAACGTTTGCGTGTCTTGAATATCGAAGTCTGGACGGTGGTGACCGTGGTTGAGTGCGCCAAAGAGGAAGAAGCCAGCTTGGCCTCCATGTTCAGCAACGCGACGAATCAACCAAGAGCAGTCTTCAGAGCCAGCTGGAGCGCTGTAGCGCGGCAGAACTTTGGCTCCGGGGACTTTGTGCATGGCTTCTTCAAGAACGTCAAAAATCTTCGGGCAGAGGACGAGGGTAGAAGACTCGCCCACTCGTTCGATATTGGCCTTAACTTGGTAGGCGCGTTCCACACCCTCAATGATGTGTTCAACGTTTTCTGCCATAAAGTCATTGACTTCTTGCGTTGAACCACGAACTTCCATTTGCATGGTGGCGTGAGCGGCAACAATGTTGCGACCTTCTCCGGCGTTGAGTTTGCCGACGGCGACACGGGTGTCTCCATCGCCGTGACGGGGAATGCCTTGAATCATCATCGTGGCGCAGGCAGCGGCCACCAATGCGCTGTGACCCTTATGGGGCGCATTGCCCGCATGAGCTTCCTGACCAATGAAGGTGATATCAAATTTGGTTGAAGCTAGGAATCCGCCCGTTTGGACACAAATTTCACCCGGTTTGAAATTCCCGCCAATGTGACTGCCGACTAACCAGTTGGCGTCATCAACGATACCTGACTCGGCCATCGGACGAGCGCCGCGAACCCCTTCTTCTGCCGGTTGGAAGAGAATTTTAAATTTACCGCAGAACTGTTCTTTATGATCCCAGAGCCAATGAGCGACCGTGAGACCCACAGCGGTATGACCGTCGTGACCGCAGGCATGCATCAACCCCGGTCGTTCGCTTGCAAAGCCCTCTTTCACAGGGGGATGCTCGGGATCATCGCTTTCTCGCACAGGCAATGCGTCCATGTCAAAGCGGAATGCCGTGACAGGTCCTGGGCGGCCTGTGTCAATCACGGCAACGGCGCCGGTGTAGCCTTCGGTTTTATCCAAAAATTCTTGGGGAACACCTTGCTTGAGAGCTCGGGCCATGGCGTCTTTGACCAATTGTTCATTGCGGCCCATCGCAAACTTCGGATTGATGACTTTCGTGCCGGTCAAATAGGGGATTCCCCATTGATCCAAGTGGCTGCAGACATACCACATTGTTTCGAACTCCGTCCACCCTTCTTCTGGGCGACGGTGAATCGTGCGGCGAGCTGTGATCATTTCGTCAAAATATTTGTCAGACATTTCGAGTTTCCTTTCAAAAAAAGTCATCGTCAAAAACTTATTGAACACGTCCTTGATATCGACCAGATCGATCATAGAAACGACCGTTGAGATCTTTTTTGCCCAGATAGCGGCCTGTTTGATCGTAGTAGCGGCCATGATCATCGATGCGTCCACAATACCGACCGGACTCATCGTAGAGGCGTCCATTATTATCTATTCGCCCTTGATAACGCCCGGAGCTGTCGTATCGTCTTCCGTTGGCGTCCTGGCGTCCGGTATAGCGTCCGCTGCTGTCGTAAGAACGACCGTTGTCATCAATGCGTCCTTGGTATTGGCCGTGGTGGTTGTAATAGCGACCACTATCGTGGTGCGCCATAGCGGAAGAGGTCGCCATGGAGCAAATGGTAGAAATCAGGACTGTGAGAATGGTTTTTAACATACTCAGTTATGTAACATTAGCCGAAGCTGATGTTTAGGATAACGAAATTTCCCAAGATCGTGCAAAAAAATTGACGATAGTCGGATAACTGTTTAAAAGAAGGATGTTGTGAAAGTCCAGTGTGTAGCAGCATCCCTTAATTTTCTCTACAGAACTTATTTATTCATTGATTTCAGAGGGAAACGCACGTATTGAAATTCAAACTCGTTATGTGCCAAGGTGGTAAATGGCTAAGGGGATGACTAAATTTTTGAAAAAAGAATAGAAGGTGTTGAATATGTCCAACTGGACATTTGCAACACCTTCTTTGATGGAAGTGCCGAAAATGTTTACATGGTTTCAGCTACTTTGGCAAACGCTTTCTTTGCTTTTTCAATTGTCTCGTCAATGACAGCGTCATCGTGAGCAATAGAGACAAAGCCGGCTTCAAACACAGAAGGTGCCAGGTGAACGCCTTGATCAAGCATTTCGTGGAAGAAGACGTTAAAGCGCTGCGTATTGGATTTCATAACATCGCTAAAACCTTGAGGAAGCTCATCCAAGAAATAAATCCCAAACATTCCACCGATACTTTGCGCGGCAAAAGGTACACCCGCTTCATCCGCGGCAGCTTTGAGGCCTTTCATTAGGCGGCTGGTTTGTCGTGAGAGACGATCATAAAAACCGTCGGCTTGAATTAACTGCAAAGTTTTCAGACCGCAGGCAACGGCAACTGGATTACCCGAAAGAGTGCCCGCTTGGTAGACAGGACCGCACGGGGCAATTTTTTCCATGACATCTCGTCGACCGCCAAAGGCCGCCACAGGCATTCCGCCGCCAATCACTTTCCCAAACATGGTAATGTCAGGGGTGACTTGATAGAGACTTTGAGCCCCTTTTAAAGCAACACGGAAACCGGTCATCACTTCATCGACAATGAGAAGCGCGCCGTATTGGGTGCAAAGTTCACGCATGGCATGAATGAACTCGGGTTTGCCTGGCACCATATTCATGTTGCCAGCAATCGCTTCCACAATCACGCAGGCAATATCGTTGCCATACTGTTTGAAAGCGTCTTCAAGTTGCTCGCAGTTGTTGTACTCAAGAACTAGTGTGTGTTCGGTCACCGAAGCAGGAACTCCGGCAGAGCTAGGATTGCCAAAGGTCAGCATGCCCGAGCCGGCTTTGACAAGAAGACTGTCGCTGTGACCGTGATAGCAACCTTCAAATTTGATGATCTTATTACGACCGGTAAAACCTCTGGCCAGGCGAATCGCGCTCATGCCGGCTTCAGTGCCGGAACTCACCAAGCGGACCTCTTCGATGGAGGGCATGATTTTTTTTATTTCTTCCGCGATGGCAATTTCCCGTGCCGTCGCGCACCCAAAAGTGAGTCCCATGTCAACGGCTTGGTGAACCGCTTCAATGACTTCTGGGTTATTGTGACCCAGAATCATCGGTCCCCACGAGCAGATATAGTCGATATAGCGTTTCCCGTCCTCGTCCCACATATAAGGACCTTGGGCACGCTTCATAAAGCGTGGAGCGCCGCCCACGGAGCCAAAGGCGCGGACGGGGGAATTGACGCCGCCCGGGATGGAGCGGCGAGCACGGTCAAATAAAGAATCGTTCGTATCCATTTTTCTTTTCACTAGAAGGCAAAACCAAGGCCCAAGTTAAAACTTGCGTTACCAGGTTTGAAACGACCGCCGAGCGTATCGCCGTCGGCCGTGTCGACGTTATTAAAGTGAGCAAAGTTGACAGTCATGTCGCCAGTTAAGCGCAAATGATTGGTCATAGCCCACGTAAAGCCAGTCTGCACTACCGGATTAATGCTGTGTTCCTTGTAGTCGGTCATGTCGGCTTTCAATTGCGAGTAAGCTGCACCGCCTCCCACATGCAGGTGTAACGACTCCGCGGCTTCCCAATGATATTGGAGCAACAGGTTAATGTGAGTGAGTTCTAGGTCGTTAACCTTGCGATTGTGGCGCATCAAGTCGTGATCACTTTGCTGATAGCTCAGATCAAGGGCCCAGTGGCGATCGAGAAATTGTTGAATACCAACCTTAAAGCCCGAGTCGGAGGAAAGTGTCATTCCACCGGGGAAGTCACCGTCACCGGATGACAAGTCATTTTTCACCCAAGAGCCTTGGGCATAAAGCGTTGTCGTGTTGTTGCTCCATGGGTTGGTTTCCGGCAGCGGAGACAGACGCAAGTTGCGGTCATCAATCTCAAACCTTGAGAAGAAGAAAAAGACATTTGAGATTGGAATATACGTTGCGTAAACGCTGAACCAATCAGTGCCGGCACTCACTAAAGGAAGCGGCACCGGAATTGGGACCCAGTTATAGTCCTCCCGGAATGTGAGGCTTGCTGTATAGCCCGCTCCAACATGAAATCCTGTATTGGCGATGGGATAGCGAGCGACCCAAGCGTAACCGAAAATGGGTTCCGGTTCATAGTGGGAATCACTAAAAAGCATGATGTACATCATGCGTTCATTACCGCGCTCATCGATATAACCTCGGGCAAGCCCCGCGCCAAACGGGTAAGCATTTTCTTCGTTGCGGTTCTCGTAATCCCAACGGGGGTGATTGGTATATGAAGGCAATAAAATGCTGGTGTTGCCTCGTTCGATGATATCGTGCATCCCATTGATCTGATTGCCGAAAAAGCCGGCGTCAGGGTAAGGGGAGACGCCACCAGGCAGGGTGTCGATAAACGCGTCGACAAAACCGGCCTGCGCAGTTAAGGTCGCGAAGCTAAGTGAAGTCGCCAGTGCGATTTTCTTTAGAGAAAACACAAAAAATCCTTTGTTTATCAGAGTGTTGAAAGTGGTTGCTGACGATGTACGGTTAATGAAATCTCTAGCCGTTCAATAAGTAGTGATAGTTTATTGTTTTTCTTATAAAAATCAAACAGTTTTGATAAACGTTGCGCAGTCTGCCGAATGTAACAATTTGGAGTGTTTTTTTGAATGTCGAAAGGCGAAAATGTTTGAAATTTCGTACAATCTCCGCTCGGATAAAGTTCGCCACGATGGTCGCGGGAGCCTTTGGGCTCACGAGGAAAGTCCGGACTCCATAGAGCACCGTAGCAGCTAACGGCTGCCTGCCGCAAGGTACGGATTAGAGCAACAGAGACGAGCCGACTTCGGGTCGGGTGAAACGGGCAATCTCTACGGGGAGCAACACTAAATAGGCAATCGATGATCCTGCTCGGGGAGATTGCGGGTAAGTGGCTTGAGCCATGGTGTGAATCATGGCCTAGATGAATGATCGTCGGCCGTGCGTCAGCACGGAACATAATCCGGCTTATCGGCGGGCTTTATCCGTTTTTTGAGCGCTGCGCAATGTAGCGCTTTTTTTATTGAAAAAAGCCTTCAGACTTTCGTCTGAAGGCCAAGGTGCGGGCGAATGAGGAAGAAATTCGCCCAGGAGAGAAAATGTTTAGGCAACCGGAACGATAGGAATGATTCTCGGGCCATTCTTATCTTTCTTAGCCATTGACTTCATCCAGAAGTACATGCCGCACATGATCAGACAAGCGACAATTATGCAGATCATGGAATAAATCGGATCGGCGGCAAAATTGACAACTCGGTAGTAGATCGTGGCGACAGAGTAACCGAGTGTAGTTGTCCAAGCAGCTGCGAAGATAGTCCACTTTGCGCCAACCTCACGATAAATGGTTGCCACTGCGGCGACGCAGGGCATGTAAAGCAGAACCATTAACAAGTAAGCGAACGCACCGGAAGTTGAGCCGAATAAAGTCTGAATGGTGGCGACGGTACCCAAAGTGACGCCTTGCTCTTCAGCGGCAGCCGCTTCATCACTTAAATCACCAACGGAAATACCCATCGGGTCAGTGAAAGCGCCTGCCAATTCAGCCAGGTTGTCACCGATTGTGCCCCAGGCTTCGGAAAGCGTCGCAGAAAGCGAGAAGCCTTCATTGGATGCTTCTTCGGATACAGCAGCATCGTCGGCAGCTTGAGCGGCTTGATCGACAGACAGCGTGTCATAGAGAGAATTTAATGTGCCAACCACTGCCTCTTTTGCGAAGATACCGGTGAAGATACCCACGGCAGCGGGCCAATTTTCTTCTTGAACCCCCATCGGTTCGAAGATCGGGACAATCGTTTGACCGATTTGAGATAAAACCGATTTCTCACTATCTTCGTTGCCGAAGGAGCCATCAGTGCCCATTGAATTTAGGAAAGACAAGCAGGCAACGATGACCACAATCACTTTACCGGCACGGAACATGAATGTGCGGACACGGTCCCAGGTGCGGATCATGACGCCCTTTAATGTTGGAATGTGATAAGGCGGAATTTCCATCACAAACGCGCCAGCAGCGCCCGGAAGGGCGGTGCGCTTTAAAAGGAAGCCTGTCAAGATAGCTGCGATGATGCCGATGATGTAGAGGCCAAAAACGAGGTTTTGACCGTTTGTCGGGAAGAATGCCGTGGCAAACAACACATAAACTGGCAAGCGGGCACCACAGCTCATAAACGGAGCCATCATGACCGTGATGATGCGGTCACTGGCGCGATCCATCGTGCGTGTTGCCATAATTGCCGGCACATTGCAGCCAAAGCCCACGATGAGCGGGACGAACGCCTTGCCAGGTAGGCCGAGGTAGCGCATCAGACGATCCATCACAAAGGCCGCTCGAGCCATGTAGCCGGATTCTTCTAACACCGCAAGGAACAAAAACATGAAGAAGACTACCGGGATGAAGGTCGAGATGGTTTGCAGACCACCGCCAATGCCGTTAGAGAGAAAAACGGTGAGCCATTCGGGGCAACCAATGCCGGCAAGCCATTGCCCCAAGCCGTCCACGAAGATGCCACCGACCAAAATATCGAAAAAGTCAATGAATGCCGCGCCCAAATTTTGCGTGAAAAGGAACATCACATACATGATGAGAAGGAAAATGGGCAATCCCAGCCATCGGTTGAGCACAACGCGGTCAATGCGATCGGTTAGCGTGCCGGACGCATCGCCTTCATGAACAAGCGCCTTTTCAACCACCTGGGCGACGAAATCGTAGCGGGCGTTTGCGATAGCGATATCTGCGTCACCGTTATAGGCTTGTGTGGTTTGTTCAACAATTTGATTGACGCGTTGAAGATCGGCACCGGGGAATTTATCGTCTAGGCCCGGGGCCTGTTCTAAAAATTGTGTGGCAAACCACGGAGCTCGCTTTGAGTCGACTTTGGTCAAAATTGCGGTAATCTCGGATATCGCTTGTGCGAGCGCCCCATCAAACGTGGTTTTGTGAGCGGGCCTATAAGGGCGATCAAGCATCTTGGCGACGACTTTTTTGAGCTCTTTGATGCCTTTGTCGCGCGAGGCGATGATGCCGACCACCGGGCAACCTAATTTGTCTTGCAATACGTCCAGATCAAGGCGGATCTTGTGCTGCTTGGCAATGTCAAGCATGTTGATCACGACCACCATCGGGATATTCAATTCGAGCAATTGCGTGGTGAGGTAGAGGTTTCGTTCCAGGTTAGCCGCGTCAACGATGTTGATAATCATTTCGCTTTGACCTGATAATAAATAGTCGCGGGCAACAATTTCGTCTTCTCCCGCGACGGAAGTCGGCGTGACCGAGTAGATGCCCGGCAAGTCAACAAGTTCAATATCGTGTTGCTCGATGCTGAAATCACCGGTCTTTTTATCCACGGTGACACCCGGCCAGTTACCAACGCGTTGTTTGGAACCGGTCAATGCATTAAACAGTGTGGTCTTACCACAATTCGGATTGCCGATAAGACTGACGATGTGTTTACTCATTTCGGAGAGTCCTTTATAAAAACCGGTTATTGAATCGGTTCAATTTCAAGAATTTCGGCTTCGTCGCGTCTGACAGAGATGGCACTGCCGCGCACTCTTAATTCGATCGGATCCCCAAGCGGAGCAACTCGAATCACTTCAAACGTGGCGCCTGGGGTCGCTCCGAGCATCACCAAACGGCGGCGATATTCGGGTTGTCCATTTTTCATGCCTTTGATGCGCCCCTTGGAGCCGATCGGCATATCTTTCAGTTGCATGACAAAATCCTTTTAAAATTTTTAAACAACGTAAATTTTTTGAGCGGTTTGATAATTCACTCCGATGCGGCTGTCTCCGACGGCGAGCAACAACGGCGCATTGCGCGCCGATTGCAACACCTTGACGGTGGCTCCGCAGTAAAGCCCGAGTTGCGTCAGTCGAGTCTGCTCTTGAGCATCCAGTTTCAGGCGCACGATCGTGGCTTCAGTCATCACTTCCAGTTGTGTTAATGGACGAATTTGTGACATAGACGGTTTCATAGAAAACAAGAAAACCCATTTGGGTAACAATCGAGAGAATAGTAATAGGAATGGTTCTTGTTTTCAACTGATTGTTGAAAGATTGTTAGAAGTTTGATTTAAAACAATAAATCGTGATTTTTAAGATAAAAGCTTAAAAATCAATGAAATATTTGCTTTGTTAATTTGATTTGAGAAGTTGATTTCGGTTAAATAAGCACTAAGAATTAATGGGAAATGATAATAATTATTTGAAAAACTTTGATTTTTCTGTTCATTATTTTGGATAGGTTATTTTACTTAATAAGATAACTATTTGTTTATTTGAAAATAAATGATTTGAATCCTGAGTTGAAAAAAAGTAGCAGTAAGATTAAATTTTGCAAACGAGAATTATTCTCATAATGGAGAAAAAAATGAAAAAATCAATTTTAGCTTGTGCGATGTTCTCGGCTTTTGCAATGGTCGGCACTGCCCAGGCTGCGTCTGTCGAACTCTATGGAACGGTGGATACAGGCATGCTCTATACCCACGAATCCGTCGATGCGGATGTTAACGGTCAAAATGTCCTCAATGAGGATGACGATCGTTGGGGGATGGAGTCTGGCATCGGAACTTCCAGTGTGATTGGTGTGCGTGGCACTGAAGACATCACTGACAGCTTGTCCGTGAGCTTTGTTTTAGAGCATAGCTTCGCGTCCGACTCCGGAGCAAGTGATGACGATTCCCATTTCTTTGATAAAGAATCGCAAGTGAGCATTTCAGGTACGGTCGGCACCTTGTCGATGGGGCGCATGGGCGCGTTAACCGCCGGTGAAGGCACCTATGACCTCTTTATGGTAACGGGCGATGCCATGGACGGCGGCTATGTTGATTACATCGGCGCCGGTTATTGGATGGATCGTGGAATTTACGACAACACGGTGACCTATCAATCTCCGGAATTCGCCGGTTTTACTCTCTATGCTCAATATTCCCTGGGTGTTGAAGGCGACGACTCCGTTCCCTCTCGAGATAAGACCCGTTATGGCGCAATCGGTTTGGGTTACACTGCCGGTAATTTTTCCTTGGCAGTGGTTGGCGACACGATCCTTAAAAACCGAAACATCGGAGATGCTTATCGTGGCGATGCGATTGACGATGCGATGGCAATTAGCGTTGGTATGAATTACGACTTCGGCATTGCCAAGCCATTTATCGGTTTCCAATACGGTAAACATGAAGAAACGATCGGTGGCTATGATTTCTCAGGCGACTTTGAACTCCCTGAGACCGTGGGTACCTATGGAGATTTTGACGGCTATGCATTAGCAATTGGCTCGGCCTTCCCTGTGTTGGGTGGCGAGTTGCAAGTGAGTGTCTATTATGCTGACGGCGACGGAACGCTCTACGGATTTGAGGGAACGCAGAGCGATTCTGTCCAGGCTGACGTGACCCGTTACGGTGTGGGCGTGTTTCACAACTACGAGCTGAGCAAGCGGACAAGCCTTTACGGCGCAGTGGGGTATGATCATCAAGAAGTGGACTACACCTATGGTACCGATAAAGCCAATGTGGAGCGTGACGGCGTGCAAGTGGGCATTGGCATCACACATAACTTCTGATCGTTTTCTCGATTAACTACCTTGGAGGTCGAAACCCTTATCAGGTCTCGGCCTTTTCTTTTGAGTCACTACTTTTTTGCTGATGAATGATTTCCAGTAATGCGCAACTCCCCGTTGAGACGAACATCGCGGATGGCATAGGGAATTGAAATGTTTTCCGCGTTAAAGCGACTTAAAACGGCTTTCATGATATTGGATTTCAACACAGACGTTCCGTTTTCCGGATCTTGCACCCAAAAGCTGACGCGAAGATCAATGCCGTCAGAGCCAAAATCGCTGATGACCGCCCAAGGAGCTGGTTTTTTAAGAATACGCTTTTGCTCTCCAACGATTTCAAGCAAGATGGCTTGTGCACGGCCGACGTCGCATTCGTAGCCAATGCTGACATTGACAGAATGAACCACGGCTTTTTCTGTTCGCGAGAGGTTTTTGACTGTGCCGGTCACGAAGTTTTCATTGGGAATGATCATTTCTTCACCAGCCATGCTTTGAATCACCGAGTAGCGCGTATTGATTTGAGTGACAGTGCCGGAAAAACCGGCGACTTCAACCAAATCGCCGATCTTAATGGAATGATCAAACAAAATAATAAATCCGGAAATGTAGTTGGAAGCGATTTTTTGTAGACCAAAGCCAAGTCCAACACCAACAGCGCCCCCGAAAACGCTCAATATGGTCAAATTCAACCCAACTGAGGCAAGGGAGAACAGGATAGCCAACGTGAAAAAAGCGATGGTTGCCAGACGAGACAAAACAATCTTGAGATTGGCATCAATATCCGGCGCGCTATTGATCATGGTTTCACATTGCTCGGAGAGCCAATTGGCAATCGCCATGGCTAGTAAAACCGTGATCAGCCCGACCAAAATGGCCCAAACAGACAAAGAGTTTGATCCGATTGGTAGGGTAATGCTTTGCATGATGCTGACAATGACAGGAAGCACGCCCAGGATATTAAGAATCGCCAAGATCCAGAAAACAGTGTAGAAAAAACGCTTTAGTTGGGCGGAAAAATGGCGTTTGGCAAAGAGCACCACAATGAATTCGACAACAAGCACCAAAAGTGCCCACATGAAAAAGACTTGATTGGCTAGCCTTGCCAAAGTGAGTTTGTCATTTTCTTGCACCAATCCCAGTTGCTGTAGGAACCAAATTCCAAGGAAGAGGAATAAAGACGCGAAGACCGAAAAGAGCAGTTTTTTACTCAAAGTGAGGGCAAAGGTTGCCAGGCGCCCGCGAAGGGTTTCAGTGGAGAAGTGCTGTGCTCGTAGCGCCAATTTTTTACCAAAATAGCCTGCCAGGATGATGGCGATGGCAACGGCTAATAGGATACAAGAGACTTGCGTCCAAAAACTTGTTTCCGTTAATTCCGTTGAAAAAAAGTAGACGATGTCATCAAGCAATTCACGGGTAAACGATAGGCTGGTATCGGTTGTGTTGGCAGTCACAGGCATTTTGCTCACTCATTTTTCGTAACGAGTGTAGTTTAGCCTAAAAAAGCCCGCCAAATGCGGGCTTTTTGTATGAGGTTGTGTTACATAGGCAGCAGCGTTCTATCCAAAAACAGCTTTAAGATTTTGTAGTGATCGGCGGTTTCGGGGGCATTGGGGTTCAAATAGTATTGGGCGTGTGACATGGCTTCATAGACCACCAATTCTGCGTGAACATTTTCCATAAGCAGCCGCTTATGCATACGGACCGTATTGCTTAAAAAAAGGTCTCGGGTGCCGGAAATCAAAAGCGTTGCGGGAAACTGTCTTAAATCCTCTGCCTTGGCGTATACCGGCGATATCAACGGATCTTTTAAATTGTGCCCGTTCGAGTAAACCGCTGCCGCGTAGCCAACAAGGGCGTCGTAAGTGGTTAAGATGTTATCGAGCTTCTCGTTGGTGAAATAGCTGTCTCCGATCTTATCCATGTCGCTCCAAGGAGTGCCCGCAATAAGCGCTGCCGGTTGAGCCACGTTATTTTGCGATGCTTGAAGCGCCAAAATGAGTGTCAGCGCGCCGCCAGTTGAGGTTCCGTAAACCGCAATGTTTTTCGCTCCGTATGTTTTAACGAGTTCGCGGTACACGGCGAAGGTGTCGTCAATGGCTGCGGGGAATGGATGATCAGGAGCCATCCGGTAGTCGACACTCACGACTCGGTATCCGTATTTGGCGACCAGAGGAAGGGCTTCGGAAATTTGGCCGACGCCATGCCCCAAGATATAACCGCCGCCGTGAATGTAATAGATCACTTTATCTGATTTAGTTTTATCGATTTTCTCCGGGGTCAAGGTAAATACTGGAACGTTGGCAATTCGAGTTTCTTCAACGTTGACATGGTTGCTTTTCGCGGCTGCGAGAGCGGCTTGTCCGCTTTTTTGAGTGTAATCTTTTGCGATCGCTTGCCACTCCTGAGTGCTCTTGGGCTTATTTAGCCAAAGTTCGGCAGAGGAGGCATTGATAGATTGCGCCAATTGTGAACTGACCGTTGTTGGTGCAGGGTAATGTTCGGGGTGCGCATTGCTTTGATCGGCAATGACAAGCGATGCCGTCAGCAAGAGGGTAAGAACAGTCTTTCGCATGGTATTGAACCTCCAGTTGTTAGTTATTTTAGTGGTGCGAATTTCTTACTCATAGAAATTTTCTTGCAAAGAAATGAACGATCTTGTCAGTTTGTGTAGCTTTTTGGCTATTTTGAGGGATCCCTAAATGCATTTCTTATAGGTATCATGGTGTCGGCAAGGTTTTCCTCTTTTGTATGAAAACGATTCTTTTCGATAGGATTTTCTGACCATGAATAATCTTGACAGTATTATGAAGCCTCGCGCGATCGCGGTGATCGGCGCATCCACACGAGCCCATACCATTGGTTCCGACATCATGAAGCGACTGCAGGAGTATGGTTTTACCGGTGAGATTTATCCGGTCAATCCTAAGGGTGGCGTTATCGAGGGGCTTCAAGCTTATACGAGCATTCTGGATGTCCCGGGGAAGGTGGATTTGGCGATTATTGTGGTCAATGCCAAATTTGTGCTCTCCACCATTGATCAATGCCATCAAAAAGGGGTCGGTGGCTTGTGTGTGATTTCCGCCGGTTTTAAGGAAACCGGTCCGCAAGGGGCTGAACTTGAAAAAGCGCTTTTAGAGAAGGTTCGCGGCTACGGCATGCGCTGTGTTGGCCCGAACTGTTTAGGGGTTGTTAACACCCATCCCTCGATTCGAATGGATGGTTGTTTCGCTGAGAGCCTGCCTCAACGCGGAGGTATTGGTTTTGTGTCTCAATCGGGAGCGCTGGGGGGCGGAATTTTAAATATTCTGAAAGATTTGAATTTGGGATTTGCTCAATTTATTTCAATTGGCAATCAAGCGGATGTGAACGCGGAAACTGCCATGCAGTATTGGGAAAACGAAGATGACGTCAAGCAAATCCTGCTTTACATGGAATCAATTCAAAATCCAGCAAATTTCAGAGAGCTGGCAACTCGCATTTCAAAGAAGAAGCCGATCTTGGCGCTGAAAGCCGGACGTTCGGCCGCTGGTGCCAGCGCTGCCTCTTCGCACACAGGCTCTTTGGCGGGTGCGGATAAAGCGGCCAATGCACTGTTGCGTCAATCAGGCGTTATCCGTGAGTACTCGCTTGAAAACCTTTTCGCCACGGCTAAGGTATTCGATAATTGTCCGATTCCCAAGGGCGATCGTGTGGCAATCATCACCAATTCGGGTGGCCCTGGGATTATGGCCACGGACGCTGTGTCCGAGTACGGCATGAAAATGGCTCAACTTTCTGAAGAAACGAAAGACAAGCTTCGGAGTTTCTTGCCAGCGGCGGCATCGGTTAAAAATCCGGTCGACATGATTGCGTCGGCTCCAATTGAACATTACAAGCAAACGCTGGAGACGGTGCTCGCCGATGATCAAGTTGACATGGTGGTGGTGATTTACTTGCCGTTCTTGGGCCTTAAAGACATTGATGTGGCAAAGGCTGTCATGGAAATCAAGGCCAAGCATCCTGAGAAGCCGATTGTTGGCGTTTTCATGACGACGAGCGAATTTTTCGCCAAACTGTCTGACATGCAGGTCAATGTTCCGTTCTTCATGTACGCGGAACAGGCCGTTGACGGTCTTAACCGTCTTAACGAGCAACGACAATGGGTTGAAAAACCCGTGGGTCAGGCTGTGAGTTTTGATGTGGATCGTGATCGGGCACGCTCGATTATGCAAGCTAGCTTAGCGGACGGCCGCGCTCAACTGACAACTCGTGAGAGCATTGATGTTTTGGATGCCTACGGCATTCGTGTCTGTCGCTCGGGTTTTGCAACTGACGAGGAAGAAGCGGTGGCTCTTGCCAATCAAATCGGCTATCCCGTGGTGATGAAAATGACCTCAAAGACTACCTCGCACAAGACCGACGTGGGAGGAGTGAGAGTCAACATCCAAAGTGCAGACGAATTGCGGGCGCAATATCGCGACCTCATTGAAAAGCTTCGTGAACGCGGCTTGTTGGATGGGCTAGAGGGCGTCATTATCCAGGAAATGGTTAAAGGGTCTCGTGAGATGGTCTGTGGTGTGGCGACAGATCCGCAATATGGACACATGATGATGTTTGGGTTGGGAGGCGTCTTTATTGAAGTCATGAAGGACGTGACATTCCGCATGGCACCGTTGACAGATATTGACGCTCAGGAGATGATTCGTGGTGTGAAGGCCTACAAATTGCTCGAAGGGGCTCGCGGTACGACACCAGCTCAGCTCGACCAATTGGAAAGTGTGCTTTTACGCTTATCGCAGTTAGTGACAGATTTCCCTGAAATCGAGGAATTGGATATCAATCCGCTCATTATCAGTGAGAAAAACGGAGAAGGCATTGCCGTTGACGGTCGCATTAAGTTGAAGATCTAAGCCGTACGAAAAGCTTTTATTAGCGAAAAATCCCTGTTCAAATCGAGAGACTTTGAATGGGGATTTTTTTGTCTGATGAAAGAGCGACGATGTTTCTGTCAACTTCTTTGAGGATATCTTGAGGGGAGGTATGTGCAAAATTTTTTTCTGCCTAGATCAATTCCCGTTAGTTTTAGGGCGAGTAGAAACGGAGCAAAAGCGATCGCGAAGCCAAAGTTCAGATGTGTTATTTGATGTGTCCTAACCCAAGATATTGAGGCGTTGGAAAAAATTCGTAAAGAAAGATAGTCAATGCCTTGACTAACGTAAAGGATCAATTTAAATTGATGGGGTGAAAAAGTGGGAAAAAGTGGGATAAAGTGCCGTGGCCACGGCACGCTTTTTTCTACGCCATAATGGATATTCGGAAAAAAGCCTTATGTTTCAAGGCACTTCGCTTGTTTCTCTTGATGCGAAAGGGCGCCTTTCGTTACCTGTTCGGTACCGAGAGGGACTCATGCTGACCTGTCAAGGCGAAGTGACGATCACTCGGCATCCGGATGGGTGCGTCCTAATATTTCCCAGAGCTGTTTGGATTGCGCTGAAGGAGAAATTGATGAAATTGCCTTATAGCGCCCGTGTGTTGCGACGCATTCTCATAGGTAGCGCAGTGGATGTGAAGGCCGATGGTTCGGGGCGATTGTTGATTCCGAATGAGTTGCGCTGTTTGTGCGGTCTGACCCGAGAAGTTGCCTTGGTGGGTTTGGGTGATCACTTTGAGCTTTGGGATCAGGCGGCACTGGCAGAATTTGAGAAGAAGGAATTGGCTAAGGATTTTTCAGAAACGCTTGAGGACTTTGTCCTTTAGGGAGGGAGGTGAATGAGTGCAGAGTTCGCGCATCTCTCCGTAATGGCAGAGAGCGCTCCCCGAGAATTGATAACGGATCCGAAAGGTGTCTATGTTGATGCAACTTTCGGTCGAGGGGGGCATTCACGCCGAATTTTGTCTCAACTTGCTTCTGAAGGGCGCTTGATTGCGTTTGACCGTGATCTAGAAGCTGTCGAAAGTGCCGCCTCAATCACGGATTCCCGTTTCCAAATTATTCATGCACCGTTTTCCAATATGCGGGCGGCCTTGGCTGAATTGGGCATTGAGCAAGTCGCCGGAATTTTTATGGATATCGGTGTTTCGAGCCCCCAAATCGACAACGCAGCCCGAGGTTTTTCTTTCCGAATGGATGGCCCTTTGGACATGCGCATGGACACAAGCTGTGGTGAGACGGCGGCCCAATGGATTAATCGAGCCAGTGAAAGCGAAATCGCCCGAGTGATTTCTGATTTGGGTGAAGAACGTTTTGCGCGTCGCATCGCACGCGCTATTTGTACTGAGCGAAAGACCACGCCTATTGAAACGACATTGGCGCTCGCGAAATTAGTGGCTGATGTGGTGCCAGCCAACAAAAAAGATCCCACGCAAAATCCGGCAACTCGTACCTTCCAAGCGATTCGGATTCATATCAACAGTGAGCTTGACGAGTTATCCAAGGCGCTCGAGGCGTCCATGTCCTTGCTAAAGGACGGCGGACGGATTGCGGTGATAACGTTTCATTCATTGGAAGACCGAATCGTGAAGCGCTTTTTTGAGCGCATGGCGCATCCTGAAAGAGAATTTGATGCGAGGATTCCTTTGCGGGTAAGCGAAATGCCGGCGCCGAAATTGACGAATGTGCGCCGTATTTTGCCTAGCCCTGAAGAGTGCGAAATCAATCCTCGTGCCCGCAGCGCTATTTTGCGTGTTGCAACACGCTCTCGCCAAGGAGATCGAAAATGAGTGTACGGTCTCGTTTGGTATCGCTGATTGACTCCGCGCAAAAACATGGCGTAGGCATTACGATCGCTCTGTTAGTGGTGGTCTGGCTCGCCATGGCCATGACGATCATCACAAACCAATACAAGGTTCGGGAGCTTGTCAACAGTATCGAGCAGGAACAAGAGCAATCTCGACGTCTTCAAGACGAGTGGCGAGAACTGAATATTGAATTGGCAAAAGCTACTCTCCCGGGTTACATCGCTGAAACCGCCACACAGATGGGATTGGAGCCGGCGCGCAACGAAAACACAGTCATCTTGCAGCCCAAGCCTGTGCCTCGCTTTGTCACGCGCTCTCGTCAGACGGGAGGCCAGTCATGAGGGCCCGTCGGATAAGCTTCACGGAGCGCTTGTGGCGGCTTTTGTGCAATAAGTGCCGTGAGTTTTGGGATGAGGATAACGCGCCACGTTTGCCTAAGCGTGACAAGGAGCGCGAAAAGGATTGGCGTGCGCTGGAAATCTCGCAAAAACGCTCGCACATGCTTTTGGGTGTGCTGGTGACGATTTTCAGTGTGTGTTTTTTGCGCGCTGTTTATATTCAATGCTTTAACACGGAGTTTTTGCAAAAGCAGGGTGAAGTTCGTTTCGCTCGGACTTTGGAAATTCCGGCGGGGCGTGGGCAGATTTTTGATCGTAATGGTGTTGTGCTTGCAGCGACATTGCCTGCCCGTAGCATCTGGGCAACAACCAATTTAGTGCACGCAACGGATACGCAAATTCGGGCGCTATCCACGCTGTTGGACGTTTCGGAATCGACAATTCGCAAGCGCTTGGCTCGACCGGATGCTTTTGTCAATTTGGCCCGCCAGGTGGACATGGATGTTGTTGAGAAAGTCAAAGCGCTTAACATCGAAGGGTTGTCTTACACACAGGATGTCAAGCGCCACTATCCAGGCGGAGAAGTTTCTGCGCACATCGTAGGGTTTAACAACCGTCAGGATCATGGCCAGGAAGGTATTGAGTTGGCCAATGATGAGTGGCTTTCGGGTGAGAGCGGCTCCCGTCGCGTGATTCGAGACCGTTTGGGGCACATTCTTGAAGAGATGTGGGCCCAGGAGCCGGTGCCGGGAAAGGATTTGTACCTCTCGATTGATTCCCGTATTCAATACATGGCTTATTCTGCGGTGCGCTCTGCGGTTGAAAAACATAACGCCAAAGCCGGTGCCGTGGTGGTCGTTGATTCAATTACCGGGGAGATTTTAGCGTTGGTCAGTTGGCCCGGTTTCGATCCGAATGATCGTTCAACATTCCAATTTGAAAAAATCCGTAATCGAGTGGTGACCGATACGTTTGAACCCGGCAGTATTATGAAGCCCTTCGCTATTGCGAAAGCGTTGGATATGGGAATCGTGCGTCCCGATAGCCGCATTGAAACATCTCCCGGAAAGATCCGTGTCGCGGATCGGACGATTACTGATACGCACAATTACGGTCTGCTGACGGTTTCTCAGGTGATTGCTAAATCGTCTAATGTCGGTACGGTGAAAATTGCGCTTCAAATCCCTCCCCAGACACTTTATGACACATACACTCGTTTGGGATTTGGACAAGCGCCTCAAATCGGTTTCCCCGGCGCGGTGGCTGGTCGTCTGCGTCCGGCAAAATCCTGGGGACCGGTGGAGCAGTCAACAATTTCTTACGGTTACGGTTTGTCGACGTCCCTGATGCAAATCGCCCAAGCCTACACGGTTTTTGCCCGCAACGGCGATGTGATTCCTTTGACGTTGATGAAACGCAATAAGCCCGCTGTCGGCGAGCAGGTGTTTCGTCCTGAGACCGCGCGACAGATGCGCGCTATGATGATGACGACAGTGCACCGTGGTGGTACGGCGTCACGGCTTAAGGTGACCGGTTACACGGTTGCCGGTAAGACCGGCACCGCGCATAAAGTGAAAAACGGTCAATACGTGAATGAATATGTGGCATCGTTTGTGGGAGTGGCTCCTGCGACACAACCACGTCTGGTAGTTGCGGTCATGCTTGATGAACCGAAAGACGCCGGGCACGTGGGTGGCGTGGTCGCCGCACCGGTTTTCGGAGAGGTGGTGGAAGCTGCGCTTCGCACGATGCTGGTCAATCCTGATGATCCTATGATGGTAGCGGGCGGTGGTTTGCTCGCGAAGACTCGACGATGATTTCTAACGTCAATTCTTATGTAGATTTATTACGTCGTCTGGCACCGAACGCCAAACGATTGAATTCTGACTCCCGCACCTTGCGTGCGGGAGATGTGTTTATTGCCGTGCCGGGTCTGCGAGTGGATGGACGGCAATTTTTGGCTCAAGCCGCTCAAAAGGCAAGCGCTCTTGTCTATGAGGACGATGGTCAACGTCATCGCTTCGATGTGCCGGCCATCGCGGTTCCCGGACTTAAAGATGTGCTCGGCGAGTTTGCCGCGGCCTTTTATCGACAACCGAGCCAATCGCTTTTTGCGGTCGGTATTACCGGCACGAACGGAAAAACCACAAGCTCGCATTGGATTTCTCAGCTTTTGGATAAGTTAGGCAAACCTTGTGCCGCCATTGGAACAATCGGTTGTTTTCTTAAAGGGAAGCCCTTTCCCAGCGCATCGCTTACAACGCCCGATCCGGTGACTCTTCAAGGGCTTTATCGTGATCTTTCGAAGGCGGGAGCTCAAGCGTTTGCCGTTGAGGCAAGTTCGATTGGACTTGATCAGGGGCGGCTTCAGGCAACGGCGTTTGATGTCGCAGTCTTTACTAACCTCACCCGTGATCATCTGGATTATCACCATGATATGCAGGCCTATGAAAAGGCAAAAGCCATTTTGTTTGATTGGCCGGGACTGCGTTCTGCCGTGATTAACATTGACGACGAAGTTGGTGTTCGGTTGGCTGAAAAATCTGTCCATCGCCAACTTCAAGTTTTTGTGACCAGCACTCGCGGCGCGATTGCCTTGCCGGGAACTCGATTAATTGCGGCTAAGAATATTCGCAGCACGGTCGATGGGATCCGTTTTGATTTGTGTTTTGGCGACTTTTGTCAGTCATTTGAACTGTCTGTTTTCGGTGAGTTCAACGTTTCAAACTTATTAGGAGCTGTCGGAGTCGCGCTGGCCGCTGGATACGATATTGAAACAATATCGACGCATTTGACGGGACTTTTGCCGCCTGCGGGGCGCATGCAACTGGTGAAATATCCGGGTACTCCGTTAGCGGTGGTTGACTATAGCCACACTCCGGATGCGATTGAGAAAGTTTTAACGGCACTCAGACCCGTGGCGAAAGCCCGACGGTGCAAACTTTGGATTGTGTTGGGCGCGGGCGGGGATCGCGATCATGGCAAGCGTCCCTTGATGGCTCAAAAAGCGACACAAGGTGCTGATAAAGTCATTTTAACGAGTGATAATCCTCGAACTGAGTCACCTTCAGCCATTATTGAAGACATGATGCGTGGGGTGACAGAGCCGGTGCAGGTGATTGAAGATCGTCGCGAGGCGATCGAAGTCGCAATGACGGCTGCCAATGCTGATGACATTATTCTGATCGCCGGCAAGGGACATGAAGATTATCAAGAAATCATGGGCGTGAAGCATCCGTTTAGTGACGCAATTGAGGCGCGCAATGCACAGTGGTGCCGCCGTCCGCCACAGGGAGCTTTAATGCAAACACGGACGCTTGCCAAGCTTTTCCCTGGTTCCAGCTATTTCGGCAGCAACGTTCCTTTCACATCAGTTAGCAGCGACACGCGAACCGTTCGGCCTGGCAGCCTCTTTTTTGCTTTAAAAGGGGAAAAATTTGATGCGCACAATCTTGTGGACGACGCGATGCGGGCCGGCGCCGTCGCTTTAGTTGTTGAGCACGAGGTTCATTGCCCGTTGCCTCAGATTATCGTCAGAGACACCAAATTAATGCTTGGAGCCAGCGCCGCTTATTGGCGTCGGACCAAAAACTGCCCAATCATCGCAGTTGCCGGCAGCAATGGCAAAACAACGACCACTCAAATGATCGCTTCGATTTTACGAGCCCATTTTGGTGAAAACATGTTGGCTACCGAAGGTAACTTCAACAACGATATCGGAGTGCCTTTGACACTTTGGAAATTACGCGACAATCATCAGGCGGCTGTCATTGAAACAGGCATGAATCATGTTGGTGAAATGCGTTATTTGCAAGGACTTGTTCGACCAACGGTTGCCGTGATGACAAACGCCCAGCGTGAGCATCAAGAATTTTTAAAAACAGTGGAAGCTGCGGCGCGCGAAAATGGTGAAATTTTTCGAGGTCTAACAGATAACGGCATCGCCATTATTCCGTTTGATGATCCTTGTAAAGACATTTGGTTGGAGATCGCGGCCGCGCAAAATATCATGACGTTCGCTCGACAAACATCGGCTGATGTCACTGGCGCTATGGCCGATGGCGCTGACGGCATTCGTGCGATGGTTAAAACTCCGCGAGGTCATTTCACTGTGGAGACGCATGTCCACGGAGAACACAATCTTAACAATGTGCTGGCGGCAACGGCAGCGACATTGGCTATCGGGCTGCCGCTTGAATCCATTGAGCGGGGATTAGCTCAATTTCGTCCGGTAGAAGGGCGCGGAACCATTCACCGCATTGGCAATCGTGTCTTTATTGACGATGCTTATAATGCGAACCCCGACAGCGTGAAAGCTACCATTGACGTTTTGGCAAGTTTTACCGGTCCTCATCTTTTGGTATTGGGCGACATGGCTGAGCTTGGGGAGAAAAGCCGTCAATATCATGAAGAGGTCGGTCTATATGCCGCGCAAAAGGGAATCGAAGCGCTTTATGCCATTGGAGCCATGATGCGTTTTGCTGTTGAAAGTTATTCCAAGAGTGGCGGACTTAAAGCCTATTGGGGTGAAAACCGTCAGCAATTTGAAGAAACGTTATTAAAAGATGGGCAAAATTACCGGGCGGTGACGATCAAAGGCTCGCATTCAATGCGATTGGATCAAATTGCGAAGCTTATGATTGAAAAAGCTTCTGAAGGACAATAAAAAATAGAGAGCGGACAAGATGCTGTTGGCACTTTTTCAGTGGCTGTCTGAGGACATTCACTCATTTCAAGTCTTTAATTATTTAAGTCTGCGGGCTGTGTTGGCCGCACTAACTGCCTTTGCTATCGGCTTTGCCGCTGGACCTGCGATGATCCGTTATTTAAAGGCGATGAAAGTCGGTCAGGCAGTTCGTACAAATGGTCCGAAGTCCCACCTTGTCAAGGACGGCACGCCGACAATGGGGGGAGCTCTTATTTTATTGGCTATCGGTTTATCGACATTGCTCTGGATGGATTTGACCAACCGTTTTGTGTGGGTTGTGCTTTTTGTAACCTTGGGTTTCGGTTGGATCGGATGGGTGGATGATTACCGAAAAGTGGTCCGTCATGATCCGAAGGGCATGAGCGCCAAGGAAAAATTTGCTTGGCAATCTCTGGTCGGCATTATTGCGTCGGTTTACTTGGCATTCGCGATTGCAGCGCCCGGCGATATTCATGTGTTGCACATGATTGTTGGTTGGATGGAACAAGGCTTCCCGGTTCAAATGCCTTCTCATGCTGACCTCATTATTCCTTTCTTCAAACATTTTGCCTATCCGTTGGGAATTTTTGGTTTCATTGCCTTGACTTATGTCGTGTTGGTGGGGACTAGCAATGCGGTTAATCTCACCGACGGCTTGGACGGATTGGCTATTTTGCCTTGTGTTTTGGTTGGAAGCGCTCTGGGTGTGTTTGCCTACGTTGTCGGTCGAGTTGACTATGCTCATTATTTGCTTTTCCCGTATATTCCGGGAGCGGGAGAATTGGTCGTTGTCTGTGCGGCGCTAGCTGGGGCCGGCCTAGCCTTTTTATGGTTTAACGCATACCCGGCTCAAGTGTTTATGGGAGATGTCGGCGCGCTTGCATTGGGCGGCGCGCTGGGGACGGTCGCAGTGATTACGCGTCAGGAACTGGTTTTGGCCATCATGGGCGGTATCTTTGTGGTTGAAACCCTTTCGGTGATGATCCAAACAACGTATTTTCGTTACTCGGGCGGCAAGCGAATTTTTTTAATGGCGCCGATTCATCATCACTTTGAACTCAAAGGATGGAAAGAGACCCAAGTGGTCACCCGTTTTTGGATTATTACGTTTGTTTTGGTGTTGATTGGTCTATCAACACTGAAGATCCGATAGGAAAAGGTGTTCGTCATGAGTAAGAAGGCTTTGATTATTGGGTTAGGGGCCTCTGGTGAGGCTTGCACAAAGTTTTTACTAAAACGCCAATGGACGGTGTTGGCGACCGATACTCGTAATGAACCGCCTGCCCTTGAGCGACTTAAAGATTGTGAACGATTCCGTTTTTTAACACTTGACAAAGCTCAGTCAATCCTCGATGAGGTTGCCTTGGTGGTGATTTCTCCGGGGATTTCGCCAGAACACTCCGCCGTGACGCCTTTAGTTGAAGCGGCACGCTCCAAAGGTTTGGAGGTTGTCGGTGAGATTGAGCTTTTTGCCCGGGAACTTGTTCGATTGAAAGCTGAGCGCGGCTATTCGCCCATTGTGATTGGCATCACAGGAACTAACGGCAAAACCACTACAACGGTATTAACGACCAAGATGGCGGCAGCCGCCGGCAAGCACGCCGTAGCGGCGGGCAATATCGGTCCCAATGCTGTTTCAGAACTTGATCGGTACCTGGAGGAAGAACGATTGCCGGACGTTTGGGTGTTGGAGCTATCCAGTTTTCAGTTACAGACAACATCCAGTTTGGTGCCCAACGCGGCGGCACTTTTAAACATCACCCAAGACCATATCGACTGGCACGGATCGTTTGAAGATTACATCGCGGCAAAAGCGCGGGTATTTGCGCACTCGCAGACAGCGAGAATTTTAAATCGTGAAGACAAGACAGTCATGCGCTTTGCCGAGGCTGACAAGCGGGTTTACACCTTCGGCGGCGATGAGCCAGAGGCGGTCAACAGTTGGGGTGTGGTTTTCTTTGAGGGCATCCAGTGGCTGGCTTTTAATGAAGATGATTCCATCGCGCTCAGTAAACGTAAGGTGCTCGAAGGGCATCTCATTCAGCGGTTGATGCCTCGTGAAGCGCTCAAGATTCGGGGCCGACACAATGTGCTCAATGCGTTGGCGGCTTTGGCTTTGATAAATGCGGCGGGGCTTCCCATTGCACCGGCGCTAAAAGCTTTGGCTCAGTATAGTGGTGAGCCTCATCGCGTGCAGTACGTCTTGACGGTTGATGGGGTTGACTATATCGATGACAGCAAGGGGACCAATGTTGGCGCCACTGAAGCGGCGTTAGCCGGTATCGGTTCCGAAGGGAAAAAACTTGTTGTTATTTTGGGGGGTGATGGCAAAGGGCAGGATTTTTCGCCAATTGCCAAAGCGCTTTCTGAATATGCTCGTGGTGTGGTTCTTATTGGTCGAGACGCTCCGCTTATTGAAAAAGCTTTGGTTGGCGCCTCTTACCCCATTGAGCATGCCAAGACTTTGCCCGAAGCGGTTAATCGTTGCCACAACATGGCTCAGAAAGGGGATGTGGTTCTTTTGTCACCGGCTTGCGCCAGTTGGGACATGTTCAGGGACTACGCCGAACGATCCGCTATTTTCATTGAGAGCGCCCGATCGCTCGCTGCAAAAATTTCATGATCAGTTTGAAGCGTTTTTTCCCGCTGAAAAAAGTCTCCACAGACGGTGAGTGGACGGGGCGAACAACCAGTGTTGGACCGGTTTCAGTAATCGACTGGAGTGTGATTGTCGCTGTTGCGGCACTTTTACTAATCGGTTTAGTGATGGTGTACTCAGCGTCGATTTCGTTGGGTGACTCTCCAAAATATCAAACAAGCGAAGGCTACTTTGCGCTTCGCCACGCTATCTACATGGTCACTGGCCTTTGCTTAGGTTGGGTAGTTTTTCGTGTTCCTTTGGTTCGTTGGAATCGGTTTGCCTATATTCTGGGAGCGATCGGGATTTTCTTTTTGGCCGTTGTGTTTGTTCCCGGCATTGGAAAATCTGTTAATGGTTCGGTTCGTTGGATTGGACTGGGTCCTATCAATATCCAAGTTTCCGAGTTGGTGAAATTCATTTCAGTGATTTTTATTGCGCGATTCGCTGTGACTCGACAAGCTTATATGCACTCGTACACCAAAGGGTTGGTGCCGGTTCTGGCCTACATTCTTTTGGTGGCTGGTCTGTTGGCCTTTCAACCTGACCTGGGAGCGACGGTTGTCATCAGCTCCATCGTGCTCGGCATTGTGTTTCTCGGTGGGTTGAGTTGGCGCATCATTTTGCCCCTTGGGGCGGTTATGTTGGTGGCCATTGTTTTATCCATCATTTTGTCACCGTGGCGCACCGCGCGTGTTTTCGCGTACTTAAATCCGTGGGACATTGAAAACCAGTTGGGGAAGGCTTACCAGTTGACGCATTCTCTAATTGCCTTTGGACGAGGTGAAATTTTTGGTGTTGGTTTAGGGGCGAGTGTGGAAAAAATGCACTACTTGCCAGAAGCGCACACGGACTTTATTTTGGCGGTCATTGGTGAGGAGTTGGGGCTCGTTGGCTTCACCGTTGTTCTCTTCCTATTTTATTGGTTGGTACGACGCGCTTTTGAAATTGGGCGTCAGGCCGTTCGTCTGGAAAGAACTTTTTCCGGATTGGTCGCACAAGGGATCGGTCTTTGGATTGGTGTGCAGTCGTTGATCAATATTGGCGTGGCGATTGGCGTGTTCCCAACCAAGGGGTTGACATTGCCGCTTGTGAGCTACGGTGGTTCCTCGCTTGTGGTGACGTTGTGTGCCATTGCCTTGCTGTTGCGAGTCGACTTTGAAAATCGCCTGTTAATGCGCGGTCAACGCCGCACGTCCTTCTGAGGGAGAGAGTAATCATGTCAGAAAACCATTTAATCATTGCGGCAGCCGGCACCGGAGGCCATGTGATGCCCGGTTTGGCAGTGGCCGAGGAAATGAAAAAGCGTGGTTGGACGGTTTCCTGGATCGGCACGCCGGTAGGAATGGAAGGTCGTTTGGTGGGAAGCCGTCAGATTGATTTTGATGCGCTTGACTTCACCGGAATGCGAGGCAAAGGACTTTCGCACATGGTGGGCGGCGCGCTGAAATTAATCAAGAGTTGTTTTGCCGCTCGCTCCATTATTAAGCGCCGCCATGCGACAGTTCTTTTTTCTACCGGCGGATATATAGCCGTGCCGGCAGCCTTCGGCGCCCGCACTTGCGGGATTCCCTTAGTTATGATGAATTGTGATGCCGACAGTTTAATGAGCGTTCGTGCAGTCATGCCTTACGCCGCGGCGGTCATGTGCGGGTTTGATGGTGAATGCGCCCAATGCGCAGGGGATAAGGCCGTCGTGTCTGGCAATCCGGTGCGAGAAGAAATTTTGGCGCTGCAACCGCCTGCTCAACGCTATGAAGATCGACAGGGACCTTTGAAAGTATTGGTTTTTGGTGGCTCTTTAGGGGCAAAAGTTCTAAATGACACTGTTCCAGAAGCCATTGCCTTGTTTGATAAAGAAAATTGCCCTGAGGTCATCCACCAATGTGGGAAAAATAACGCCAACGAAGTGCAGGCGCATTACGAGCGCTTGGGTCTAAAGGCTAAGGTGATGCCTTTTATTGATGACATGGCAGCTGCTTATGCTTGGGCTGATGTCGTTGTTTGCCGAGCAGGGGCGACCACTGTGAGCGAACTCGCCGCAGGCGGCATCCCGGCGCTTTTGGTGCCTTTTGTTGTCTCAACCACCCAGCATCAATTAGGCAATGCGAAGTATCTTGAGGCCCATCAGGCAGGTGTTTACATTGACCAAAAGTTACTCTCGGCTCAATCGCTTTTTGAAAAACTGCATTCGCTCAATCGTGAAGAGCTTGTTCGAATGGCAGAGAATGCTCGAAAGCTTTCACACCGGGACGCGGCGAAGACGGTGGCCGATCAAATTGAACGTCTGGCAAAAAAATAATTTTTGTTTCGGACGACATTTTTCAAAGAATCGACTACTATTTTCTTTTTCTGCGAACCGTTTTTTGTTATGAAATTTGCTGTTAATCGAATACATTTTGTCGGTATCGGTGGCACGGGCATGAACGGCATTGCCGAGGTGCTTGTGACGTTGGGGTATCGGGTGACCGGCTCCGATGTGGCATATAACGCGGCAACGCAACGACTTGAGGCGTTGGGTGTTACCATATTTCACGAGCATGATGCCCGTAATGTGATTGGTGCTGACGCCGTTGTTGTTTCAACGGCGATCAAGCCGGATAACCCTGAAGTGGAAGCCGCCCGAAAAGAACGCATCCCGGTTGTTCCTCGTGCTGTGATGCTTGCCGAACTGATGCGTTTTAGAAGCGGAATTGCCATTGCCGGTGCGCATGGTAAGACCACAACGACATCGTTGGTGGCGAGCTTGCTGGCGGCAGGCGGATTGGATCCGACTTTTGTGATAGGCGGACGGCTTAACTCGGCAGGAGCCAATGCCCGTTTGGGCAGTGGAGAATATCTGGTGGCAGAAGCTGATGAGTCTGACGCCTCATTTTTGTATTTGACACCAGTGATCGCCGCTGTGACCAATATCGATGCCGACCATATGGACACTTATGGGCATGATTTTGGCAAGCTAAAGCAGGCGTTCATTGACTTTTTAACGCGCCTGCCTTTTTATGGTCGTGCCGTGCTCTGCTTAGATGATGAGAATGTCCGTAGCATTGTCGCTCAAGTGCCGCGCCATGTGGTGACCTATGGACTTCGTGAGGAAGCGGATGTGCGCGCGATTGATATCAGAGCAAGCGGCACACAGATGTTTTTCACGGTGTTGCGTCAGGGGCATGAGCCGTTGCCTGTCAAACTGAATTTGCCAGGTATGCACAACGTCCGCAACGCTTTGGCGGCTATTGCCATTGCCACGTTGGTGGAAGTTAAAGATGAGGCTATCGTTTCAGCTTTAGCCAATTTCAAGGGGGTCGGCAGGCGTTTCAGTCAGTATGGCGATGTGGCCCTTCCTTCTGGCGGGCATTTTACGTTGATCGACGACTATGGTCATCACCCACATGAAATGATGGCAACGTTGGCGGCAGTTCGAGGCGCCTATCCGGGACGGCGTATTCTGGTGGCTTTCCAGCCTCATCGGTACACGCGCACTCGTGACTGTTTTGAGGACTTTGTGAAAGTGCTCTCCGGCGTGGACTCGTTGGTATTGGCGGATGTGTACCCGGCAGGAGAAGCGCCGATCGTGGGCGCTGACGGACGAAGTCTCGCTCGTGCGATTCGTTTGATTTCTCCGACTGAGCTTGTTTTTGTGGAAAAATCGACTGACATGGATGAAGCGATTTTAAAACTTGCTCGCGATGGAGATGTGGTTGTGACAATGGGCGCCGGCAGCGTCGGTGGGGTCCCCGCACGATTAATCGAGCGTGCGAAATCAATTCAAGAAAAAAAGGAATAAATCATGGCAACGGAAAATAAGCCGTTTGACCCGGCTTCATTGGGAAAGGTTGTCTTGTTATTGGGCGGGCGCTCAAGCGAGCGAGAAGTTTCGCTCATGAGTGGCAAAGGTGTTTATGACGCTTTAGTCGAGGCTGGGGTGGATGTCACACGCTTTGATCCCCAAAGCGATGATTTGGCTGAATTGGAAAAAGGTGAGTACGACCGCGCGATGATTTCTTTGCATGGTCGCTTTGGTGAAGACGGAACCATTCAGGGCGTGCTTGAATATTTGCGAATTCCTTACACTGGCCCTGGTGTTCGCGCCAGTGCGATAGCCATCGACAAGGCGATGACCAAACGGGTTTGGCGTACGTTCAACATTCCCGTCCCCAAGGGCATGTTGGTGACAAAAGACTCTGATATGGGGTTTGTTATTCAAGAGTTGGGACGCGATTTGGTTGTTAAACCATCTCATGAAGGCTCTAGCATCGGTTTGACAAAGTTGAAAGACGCGACGGTTGAAGAGCTGGCAGACGCCGTTGCCAAGGCGAGCAATTTGGATCATCAGGTGCTAGTTGAGGAGCGAATTTTTGGTCGGGAACTCACGGTCACAATTTTGGGCTCCGGCGAGGACGCGCGGGCATTGCCAATTATTGAGATCGTGGCGCCAAACGGTGACTACGATTATCAAAACAAGTATTTCACCAATGATGTCCGCTACGATTGTCCGGCCAATTTGCCTCAAGATTTGGCCGATGAAATCGCCAGAACATGCGTCAAAGCCTATCATGCGCTAGGCGGTCGAGGCTGGAGTCGTATTGATGTAATGCTGACCGAAGATGGTCGTTTCGCCTTGTTGGAGATGAACACATCACCTGGCATGACGGCTCATTCGCTCGTTCCTCTTTCAGCCAAGGTGAGCGGTTTGAGTTATCAAGAACTCGTCTTGTCTGTTCTTCGTGATGCTTCTTTGGATTTGAAACATTAGGCGTGAGTGTCAAGGCTGTCGTTCGACGTTTTTTAGCCGCATTGGCTGTCTGTTTACTGCTCGCCGCTGTGGCGGTGAGCAGTTTTCCGGGTTATTTTTTGTCATTTTTTGAAATTCACGCAGTGGAGTTAACCGGAGAGGTTGGGCACATTTCGCAAGTGGCTTTCCGGCGAGCGTTGGGCACAACCACAATGGGTAATTTCTTCAATATCAATATTGACGCTATCCGGGAAGCGGCGCTGAAAGCGCCTTGGGTCAAGGACGTCAATGTGCGCCGTGTCTGGCCGAACAAGATCAATATCGAAATTAAAGAGCATAAGGCGTTGGCTTTGTGGGAAGACGGGCGCTTGGTTTCTGTCGAAGGAAAGCTTTTTGCTGCAAATCCTGAAGAAGTGGACAATCCGATGGCGTTGCCGGAGTTTTTCGGTCGCGCTGACATGGTGGGGGAAGTCGCTCGTCGCTACCGGCGTTTCAGTCGGATGTTGCAGGTGGTGATGCCCGAGGCACGGGTGACAGAAGTCAGCGTGAGCGAACGAGACAGTTGGGCTGTTGCAATTGCCAGTAAAGATATTCCGCCCACCCGAATTGAGCTTGGCGTCGAACAAAATCATTGGACGCTTGAGGATCGCTTTGGGGTGGTTATCGTACAATATCCGGATGTGGTAAAACTTATGCACGGGGCGCCGTCAAGCATTGACGCTCGATATGAGTTGGCCTTTGCCGCCACACTGCCGGAAACACATTTAAAACGCCTTACGTCGCAAGACCGACGTCGTCAGGCGGCAGAGGCGATCGCGGAATCGAATCGACAGCAATAATTTATGAATAAGGAAACAAAAAAAATCGTTGCGGCTATGGACATCGGCTCGAGCAAAGTGTTAGCCGTTGTCGCCGAGGTGTACAAAGATGGCACTTTTCGGGTTTTAGGTCAGGGGCGCGCGCAGTCACAAGCCATTCGCGAAGGCTGCATTGTGGATGTCGATAAAGCTCAAGTGTCAGTGCAGAACGCTTTTGCTGAGGCCTGTCGCATTGCTCATCGAGAGGTTCGTGAGATAACGATTAACGTTTCCGGCAAGTTTTTAACGGGCATTGACTCATCGGCAAGTTTGCCGTTAAAGGGAAGTCATCCGACGTTGGCTGAAATGAAAACGGTTAAAAGCATGGCTAAAGATGCTGTGCCGAAAAGCGATGAGACCTGCCTTATCAACTTCGAACTTCTTTACTACATGCTCGATAACCAAAAAGACGAGCAGTCTGAACAGAACCTTTTAGAGGCCAAGGGGTCGAACATCACGGCCTATATTCATGGTGCAATGGCAAGCTATATCAATGCGACGACTCGTGTCAAAGTGATCCGTCGCAGCGGTGTGGAAATTTCTGATATTTTGCCTGAAGCATGGGCAAGCGGCTACGCAGCGCTCTCAGAAGAAGAACGTCAAAACGGTGTTGTGCTCATCGACATCGGAGAGGGGACGACCGATATCGTGGTATTTAAGGGGGGAAGCCCGCGTTTTACACATACACTGGCGTACGGCGGTCGAAAAATCACAGAACTTTTGGCCGGATACATGAATTGTTCCATGAAAGAGGCCGAAGAGGTTAAAACTCGCTTGGATTTGCATTGTTCGCCTGAAGACGAGGAGGTGGTGCTTTACCGAAAGGCTCCCGAGTTGGGGGGGCGCAAGTACACAAAGTTGGAACTTTCTCAAATTGTCCAGCGGGAAATATACCAACTCAACAACGAAATCGGCGCACTACTTTTGGCTCAAGATTGGTTCACGTTGGTCAATAATTTCCCTAAAAACCGATTGCCCGGTGGGATAGTGCTTACAGGGGGCACTGCGTTGATGATGGGAATCACCGAGTATTTGCAAGGTCTTATTCCAGGGCCTTGGGCTTATTCATTCCATGCCCGCTTGGGTCATTCGCACTATGATGGCGATGGCTGTATTGGTTTGAATTCGCCCAAAGAGAGTGTGGTCATGGGAATGATTGCTTACGAAGCCCGCCGCTTTAAATTGGGAGAGGATGACGATGCGGTCGATGACGCGGATGACAGCTCATGGTTGGCAAAAGCAAAGCGTTGGTTTGTCGAATTTTTTATTGGACAATACTAGAAAACTTATCGGGCAAGGGGGAGCTTGAGTAAGCTCCTTTTTTATTGAAAAATGTTACTGAAAAATCTAGGCAAACGAACCAGTTTCGGCGATAATTACGGAATTGGATTGGAGGCTCTTTACCTATGTTTGAAGTACTTAATGATGATCCGCGTCAAACCGTCATTAAAGTGGTTGGTGTTGGCGGCGGCGGTGGCAATGCTGTTGAACACATGATTGAGCGTGGCGCTCAAGGTATTGAATTTATTGCGATTAATACGGACTATACGGCACTTTCGCATTCGCGCGCGCATGCCACCCTTCAGATTGGTAAGACGGGGTTGGGAGCGGGCGCTCGTCCAGAAGTTGGCGAACAGGCCGCTATTGAAGCCAAAGATAGAATTCGGGAACTTTTGCAAGGTGCCAACCTTGTATTCATTACCGCTGGCATGGGTGGTGGAACAGGCACCGGCGCCGCACCGGTTGTCGCGCAAATTGCTCGTGAAATGGGCATTTTGACCGTTGCCGTTGTGACGAAACCTTTCAGTTATGAAGGGGCGCTTCGGATGCAACGCGCTGAAGAAGGCTTGGTCAAACTCAAAGAAGCCGTTGATAGTCAGATTGTGATTTTAAATGACAAGCTAGAGGATGAGCTGGGTGAAGATGCTTCCGTGAGTGAATGTTTCGCGGCAGCCGATGATGTGCTCTTTAAGGCTTGCGCTGGCATTACGGAGATTATTCAGACGCCGGGTTTGATTGGCGTTGATTTTGAAGACTTGCGCACGGTTATGAGCGAGCGCGGTACCGCCATGATGGGTTCAGCCATTGCTTCCGGCCCAGACCGTGCCCGCATTGCCGCAGAAAACGCGGTCGCTTGTCCGCTTCTGGAAGGCGTGACGTTAAACGGCGCTCGCGGTGTCTTGGTTTATATCACGGCCAGTGAAGAGACCATGAAGATGAAAGAAACCAAGACCGTGATGAACATCATCACAAACTTTACCGCGAAGGGTGCTCAGGTTATTTACGGTTCCGCCTACGATGACAGCATGGGCGATTCCATGCGCGTGACGGTGGTCGCGACTGGTCTGGATGGCGGTAACAAGGATCGTGTGGTGCCGGCTTTGGAAAAGAAAGAAGAAGTTCGTCCGGTTTGGGCTCCTGCCTCGTCCTCCACTGTTCAGGATAAACCAAAGAGCGAAGAGACTTTCGCGGCTGCTTGGGATCGTCCGGCAGTCTCAGAAACACCCAAGTCTGAGGTGACGCCTTCGGTAAGCGCTGTTGCCCCGATGCCAACTCCGGAAACAGTTCGCACCCAACCTGCTCCGATGGAGTCTCGTCAAACTAATGTCGAGTCGACTGCCACTCAACAACCAATGGGAACGCAAGAATCGCTCTTTGAGCGAAAGGAAGGTCCTGCTGAAGAAAATCCGGCAAGAGATTGGGCTCCGACAGGTTGGTGGTCTATTCGTCGAGACAATAAGTAGTAGCTATTGATGCTAAAGCAAAGAACACTTCAAAAAGTTGTTAAAACAGTTGGAATTGGGTTGCATTCAGGGCGCAAGGTCCAGTTGACGTTGCGTCCTGCCGAACCTAATACCGGTATTGTTTTTTCCCGAGTGGATTTGACCCCGGCGGTTGTCATGCCTGCGGAGGCCACTCGTGTCAACGACACCCGTATGGCGACAACGCTCAATGAAGGTGCGGTGAAGATCTCAACCATTGAGCACTTGATGAGTGCCTTGAACGGCTTGGGAATCGATAACTGTTACGTTGATGTGGATGCGCCTGAGATTCCAATCATGGATGGGTCAGGTGCGAGCTTTGTCTTTTTAATTCAGGCAGCTGGCATTGTTGAGCAAAATGCGCCGAAACGATTTGTTCGAATCCTCAAACCGGTTGTCGTTCGTGATGGGGATAAGTGGGCGAAGCTAGAACCTCATGAAGGTTTTAAACTGGCCTTCTCCATTAATTTCGGTCATCCTGCGATTGACAGCACTGCTCAATTTACAGAAGTTGACTTCTCCAAGATGACCTATGCGAGCGCGGTGAGTCGTGCCAGGACCTTTGGTTTCGTGCAAGATGTGGAGATGCTGCGCTCTATTGGTTTGGCTCAGGGGGGCACACTTGAAAACGCGGTGGTGATGGACGAATTCCACGTTCTGAATCCCGAGGGGTTGCGCAGTCAGGATGAGTTTGTCAAACACAAGATTTTGGACGCGATGGGTGATCTTTATGTTTTAGGACATCCTCTATTGGCACGTTATAGTGCCTACAAGTCCGGTCATGGGTTGAACAATCAATTGCTCCGGGCGCTGTTGGCAGAATCGTCAGCTTGGGAATGGGCTACTTTTGAGAATAAGCCCGCTCCCGTTGACTTTTCCTTCGAGCGAGCGTTTGCGCTTTGATCGGAAAAGCGATTAATTTCTTGCTAGCGCTTGAGCCAGTCGCTCAAGCGCGTTTTTTATTTCCGGATCCTTAGCGTATTCAGCGTTGGCTTGAACAGCCTCGGAAGCGCCAATTGGCGCAATGCGTGGAGCGTCTTGCGGATAAGGATCCTGTGGGGGAAGCGCTTGAATTTTTCCTGCACGAATTGATTCAATCGGGACATGCACGCCTGCATTGAATAAAGCGCGTTCCAATGTCGGTTTAATTTGTGTGAGGCGGCTGGCTAAACTGGGCGTTGTTGTGTTGACAAGGAAACCACGGGTGGTTAGTTGAATATGGATGCAGTCTCGAAAGTTAATTCGAAGCCCCTTGCGGATACAGGTGTTTTGTAAAATATTTTTTGCTTGAATGGCTGCCATTTCAGCACGTATGGGTGAGGTGGCATCCAACGCATCAATGATTTTGCCAATATCCTCCAAGCCTCGCATGGTTATGCTCCATCTTTCCGGGTTTTATCACTTTCTTGCAAACATCGATTCTAGCAATTGAGGTATTTTTTTGAGTTGCTACGGGTTAATCTGGTACAACCAGTCACGAAATTCCTTGTTTTTTAGACGAAAAAGCGTTGTCCAATATGCGATAATTCACCGCTGTATATCGCTATTCCTACTTATTTGGAAAAACAATTTCTAACGTTGGACAGGGGGACGCCTTTGTCCGGACAGGGTTGCACATAATGTTTTCTGAGCTTTTAACGAAGATTTTCGGCAGTCGCAATGACCGTTTGATCAGGCAGTATCGTCGTCAATGTGCTGCGGTCAATAAACTTGAAGATTCCATGAAAGCGCTCAGCGATGAGCAGTTACGAGGAAAAACGCAAGAATTTCGAGATCGCCTAGAGAAAGGCGAAACACTGGATTCCTTGCTGCCAGAGGCGTTTGCTGTGGTCCGCGAGGCAAGTTCGCGTGTGCTTGGCATGCGTCACTTTGATGTTCAGTTGATCGGCGGCATGGTACTCAATGATGGCAAAATTGCGGAAATGCGAACCGGTGAAGGCAAAACCCTGACAGCGACACTTGCTGTATATCTGAATGCTTTGCCCGGCAAGGGCGTTCACGTCGTGACGGTTAATGATTACCTTGCTAAGCGCGACGCTGAATGGATGGGGCGTGTATACAATTTTCTCGGAATGACGGTTGGGACAATTTATAGCCAGCAACCGAACGAAGAGAAACTTCAGGCTTATGCTGCTGACATCACGTATGGGACCAACAATGAGTTCGGTTTTGACTACCTGCGTGACAATATGGAATATGACGTCAACCATCGACGTCAAAGAGGGCTGTATTACGCCATCGTGGACGAAGTGGATTCAATCTTAATCGATGAAGCTCGCACTCCGCTTATCATTTCCGGTCCGGCAAACGACAATACAGATCTCTATGCCCAAATGAATGAGATTCCTCCCTTACTGGTGCCACAAACCTCTGAAAAAGGGGAGGGTGACTACTGGGTCGACGAAAAGGCTCATCAAGTCTACATTTCAGAACAAGGTCACGAGCATATTGAAAAGATTTTGACAGAACGAGGCTTGATTCCGAGCGGTCAAAGTCTTTATTCTGGCCAAAACATTATTTTGATGCACCATTTGCAGGCAGCGTTGCGTGCTCATACGCTTTTTAAGCGCGATCAGCACTATGTTGTGCAAAACGGTGAAATTGTGATTGTCGATGAATTCACCGGTCGTTTAATGCCGGGACGTCGCTGGTCTGAGGGACTTCACCAGGCGGTGGAAGCCAAGGAAGGCGTGAAGATCAATCAGGAAAATCAGACATATGCTTCAATAACTTTCCAAAATTACTTCCGCATGTACGAAAAACTGTCTGGCATGACAGGCACGGCGGATACGGAAGCTTATGAATTTCAGGACATTTATGGTTTGGAAACGGTTGTTATTCCGACTCACCGCAAGATGATCCGTATCGATCAGCAGGATCGCGTGTTTAGAACGGTACCTGAAAAATACAAAGCAATCGTTGACGACATTAAGGAATGCCAATCGCGTGGTCAGCCCGTGCTTTTGGGAACGACGTCCATTGAAAATTCTGAAGCGTTAAGTCAGCTCTTGACTAAAGAGGGCATCGCGCACAACGTGCTCAATGCGAAGCAGCATGAGCGGGAAGCGCAGATTGTGCTAGAAGCCGGACGTTCTGGCATGGTGACGATTGCGACGAATATGGCAGGTCGTGGTACCGATATTGTTTTAGGTGGTGGGATCAATAAGCGCTTAGATGAGATCCGATTCAATACGGAGCTTACTGAAGAACAAAAAGCGGCGGAAGTGGCCAAAGTCAAAGCTGAGTGGCAAGTCGAACATGACAAAGTGGTTCAGGCTGGCGGTCTGCGCATTATCGGTAGCGAGCGCCACGAATCTCGCCGTATCGACAATCAGCTGCGTGGTCGTGCCGGTCGTCAGGGTGACCCCGGTTCTTCCTGCTTCTACCTTTCCATGGAAGATCCTTTGTTGCGTATTTTCGGTGGCGATCGTATGCGCGCTATCGCTGATAAGCTCAAGCTTGAAGAAGGGGTGGCAATTGAGTCCAATATGCTTTCCCGCATGATCGAAAGCGCTCAACGCAAGGTTGAAGGCCGCAACTACGATATTCGTAAGCAATTGCTTGAATTTGATGATGTTCAAAATGATCAACGTCGCGAAATTTATCGCTTGCGCAATGATATTTTGGAAAGTTCAGACTTAAGCGAAATGGTCAACAATTTGCGCCATGGTTACTTCACGGATTTGTTCCGCGCCTATGTGCCGGCTGATACCGTTGAAGAACAGTGGGATCTGGATAAACTTATGACCATTTTGAAGACGGAATGGTCAATTGACCTAGATTTCAAGGGGATGCTTGACAAGAGTAATTCTGTGACAGACGAAGACCTTGAAAAAGCGCTTCTTGATGAAGTGGATCGTATTTACAACGAAAAAGTTGAATTGGCCGGAACTCAGGCAATGAATGACTTCGCCCGTCAGGTGACGTTGCAGGTTCTTGATGCCATTTGGCGCGCTCACATTACGGCTTTGGACGCTTTGCGTCAGGGCATTTACCTTCGCGGTTACGCTCAAAAGCAACCGAAGCAGGAATATAAGCGTGAAGCGTTCAATATGTTTGAAACCCTGCTTGATCGAGTACGCGAAAATGTGATGCGTGTGTTGATGAATGTTCGCATCCAAACTCGCGAAGAAATCGAAGCTGAGCAACAAAAGGCTCAAGAAGAGGCTGAAGCTAGAGCCCAAGCAATCGCTCAAGCCAAAGCGCAAGCGGAGGCTCAAGCTCGCGCGGAACGTGAGCGTATCGCGCATGACGATGAAGGCAATCAACTATCTTTCACGGGGATTTCGCCTTATGGTGTGGATCTTGACAAAGTGGATTGGCGGGGTGTCTCAAGAAATGATCCCTGCCCTTGTGGTTCTGGTAAGAAATTCAAGAATTGCCACGGTCATATCCAATAGTGGGTATTGATCGGCTCAAGGTCAGCTTGTTTCAGGCGCTCTTCGGAGCGCCTTTTTCAAACAATTTTAGGTAAAGAATATGTCCCAAATCACGCCTGTTGTATGCGCTGTATTGATTGACAAGGATGGAAAATGCCTTTTAAATTCTCGCCCGGAAGGCAAAGTTTATGCCGGTTGGTGGGAATTTCCGGGTGGAAAAATGGAAGCCGGTGAAACCATTAAGGAAACCATAGAGCGAGAAATGTGGGAAGAGTTAGGGATGGTCATCAAAGAAGTGGCTCCTTGGGTTACATTGACTCATGTTTACGCTCATGCGACGGTTAGATTGCATTTTGTTCGAGCATGGCATTGGGAGGGTGCGCCTCGAGCGAGAGAAAAACAACAGTTTGGATTCTTTTCGATTGATCAATGGCCTACCCCCGTTTTGGATGCGAGCAAACCGATTGCAAAATGGCTAAGTTTGCCAGTTCACTGGTTACGTTTGGAGGGAGAAAACCCTGAGTGGGAAAAACTCAAAGAGCGACATTTTGATGGGATCATGTTGGGAGAGCGATACGCGAAGGATATTGATCGCATCAAAGAGGTTTTGGCACAAACCGGATTTAAAGAATGTTGGGTGAGTGCGAGAGCAGATTCCTCTGTCCAACAAAAAGCCGATGGAGTGTATGCTCGGGGCGATGAGCTTTCTGCTGTGGCTCATAGCCGCATTGCAGTTGAGGTTTCCGATGATGATTGGTCGGCGGTTGACAAGGCTGGTGCGCTCTTCGCTTTAGCTCCTTCATCGGTTCAAGTAGGATCAAGTGCCTGGCAACGTCTCTTTGAAAATAACCCTGTGCCGCTTTACGCGACGAATGTCCGCCTTAGCTCAGACCGTTTTTTGCGTCCACATGGAGCTAACGGATGGATTGAAACGATTTGATAATTCGGGTTCCAACCGTTTGTTTTGTTGTCTTAAATATCAAGGGGGCCAAAGCCTCCTTGATGGTCTATTTTTCTTCTGAGCATTTTTTATTGGGCTTTTCTTCAGGAATTGAAGAAAAGAGCTCTTGGGCTAGCCGATCAGCCTCAGATTCATTGGTTTGCGCGTAACTGTTGCCACGAATAACATAACTATCACTAGCCCATTCGCCCAGATCGATGAGCTTGCATCGCTCGGAACAGAACGGGCGCCAAGGATTTTTTTCGGACCATTCAACCGGTTTATGGCAAGTAGGGCATTTCACGATCATACAGGGGCTCCTGAGTTAGGAGATTGACTCGCAAGACGCAGATAATAATCGTGCAAATGCTTAACCTGCTGATTCAGGTGTTCAATCGTTGACTCATTAACAATCACTTCATTGGCAATCGATTTGCGTTCATCACGAGTGGCTTGGGAAGCGATGATAGCGGCCGCTTGTTCGCGAGTGAGGTGTGAACGCTTCATAATGCGTTTAATTTGTGTCTCAATATCACAATCAATCACGAGAATCCGGTCGCAACGATTAATCCAGGCAGGACTTTCTGCGAGCAAAGGAACAACCAGCACAACGTAGGGGGAGTCGCTATGTTGGCTCACAGAAGCGAGGGCAACCCTGGCAATCAGTGGATGGAGAATTGATTCTAGTTGTTTTTTTGCTTGGGGATTCGTGAAAACCAAGTCACGCATTTTTTGGCGATCCATTTCGCCGGAAGCGGTGATCATGGCATCGCCGAATGTTGCGCGGATGGCTTCAATTGCCAAACCTCGTGGAGCTGTGAGAGCGTGGCTGATCAAATCCGTATCAATAACCGGGACACCCAAGGCGGCAAACGCATTGCTGGCTTGAGTTTTCCCAGAACCGATACCGCCGGTTAGGCCGACAATCCAAGGCATGGAAAATCCTTTATTAAATGAAAATTAGGGAGAATGCAAAAGATTATACGATCCTTGAGTCGTAAAATCGGCAAATTGTAGAAAATCTGCGAATCGAAAATAAAAAAGCGACTCGAAAGTCGCTTTTGGAATTCTGGTCGGGGTGAGAGGATTCGAACCTCCGACACCTACGTCCCGAACGTAGTACTCTACCAGGCTGAGCTACACCCCGAATCGCTGTTAAGATTTTCTCTCAACTACGAAAGACAATAATTGTACCAAAGAATTTCTGAAAATGGAAGGGTTCAATGCATTTAACGCATCCTTTCCTTTTTCTAACTCTTGGTGAGCACGCATTGTACACCGTTCAATGGCTTTCGTGCCACGGATAATGGTAGAAATTTTCTCAAAATCACCATGGCCATGACGAATTGCCTCTTCAATAAAGTGACGATCATCGGTAGAGGTTTCTTCTAACGCATAGATAACAGGCAACGTCACTTTTCCTTCGGCGAAATCGGCTCCAATTTGTTTTCCACTTTGCGCAGGATCTCCCGAATAGTCGAGAATGTCGTCAGCGATTTGAAAAGCATTGCCTAAGGCATGGCAATAATGAATGAGAGCTTTTTCTTGTTCGGGTTTCGCATGAGCAATCGCACAAGCCATTTGAGCGGCAGCGACAAAAAGCGCAGAGGTTTTGCGTTCGATGACACGAAGATACCGAATCTCGTCAACCGAAGGATCATGCGCGTTTTGCATTTGAATTACTTCGCCTTCGCTTAAGATGTTGGCGGCTTTCGCCAAAGCTTGCATGACTTGTAAATTTCCGATGCGCACCATCATCTGGAAAGAACGGGTGTACATGAAGTCGCCGACCAATACAGCAATGCTATTGCCCCATTGGGCATTTGCTGTTGGGCGTCCCCGGCGCATCATCCCTTCGTCAACAACATCGTCGTGCATCAAAGTTGCCGTGTGGAGCATTTCAATGGTTGCCCCAAGCTCACGATGCTGTGTGCCGTCATAACCAAGTGCCCGAGCCATCAGCATTAAAAGAGCGGGGCGCATGCGTTTCCCGCCCGCTTCAATAATGTAATTGCCAACTTCTGCAATTTTGGGGCTTTGGCTATCGGAGAGCTCTTTGTGGAGAATTTGATCGACCGCAATCATGTCGTCGGCGATGGGTGCTAGCGCCTGTTGGGCAGCACTTAGAGTCGACGGAGAAAAATTAGTATTTGACATAGTGGCAAGCATTATACCGAGCAACGCATACAATTTGCCCTGAAAAAAATCCCCGTTGCCTCAAGGCAACGGGGATTGAACGAGTCAATGGCGAAATTAAACGGCCGGTTTGACTTCTGAAACAGTAGGTGTTGTCGAAGACGAAGCCTGTGTTGCAACGGAATTATTTAATTTTTGCTGCAACATTTGAATAATTTCGTAGTGGTTGATGAGTTCTCGGGCAAAGAGCAGGAAACTCAAATAAATTTCACAACCACGTGATGAAAAACCATTTTCAGGACCAGTTAACAAAAGTTTCTCCTGAATCGTCTCAATGCGGTTGAGCAACGTCTGGGCATTTTGATGGAAGGCCGCAACGCTTTGGGTATCTTGATTGGATCCAACAATTTCAACGAGCAATTGCGAAAGATCTGCCAAGTCCTGTCCCAGTTCGCCCTGGAAAGTTCTGTGACGGTTTGCGATATGATCTTTTGCCACACGAGCCAAGCTTTGCAACGAACGTCCGACATCACGTAAGTGTGTAAAAGTGCGGAAATAACTATAGCGGGCGTCGAAATCTTCCTTATTCGGCTTGTACTTCGAATAATTCATTCGATAATAAAGCCCACGTTCGCGTGTTAAGCGATCAAAATTGGCATTTGCTTTGAGCTTAATCTTGCGTAAACCGCTTTCACTATCTCCCAAAAAGTTCTCAACGATACTATTGTAGAGAGTGACCGTCGTGAATAAATTTTGCGAAATGCGTTCATTAAGAATGCCGCGAATCGTGTTGACGTCGTAGCGCATTTTGCGCTCTGCCTGGAATGCTTTGTTTTCTTTGCTGAAACGAATGTTCGAACGAATCAACAAAGCGCAGGCAAGCAAAGCAAGTAAGAACGAGACGACGGAGCCGCCAAAGAACATCAACAAGCAAATTACGGCGGCCAAGGTACTGGCCGTCAAGGCGGTCAAGAACCAACCGCTGATTACGGTGAGCACGCCTGAGATACGATAAACGGCTGTTTCACGATCCCAAGCGCCATCAGCGAAGCTAGAGCCCATCGCAACCATGAAAGTGACATAAGTTGTTGACAAGGGCAACTGCAATGAGGTGGCCGAGGCGATCAAAATGGCTGAAAGCACCAAGTTCACTGAAGCGCGAACATAGTCAAAGGGAAGCGGTTCTTCGCCTCTGGCTAAGCGGCGGTGCTTGAAACGGGAATCAAGTCCTTTTTTAACAGCGCCGGGGATGATTTGGTTGACAATGCTGCCCAAGCTCATTGTTGTACGCACAATGACGCGACCGGCAAGAGAAGAACCGAAGAGCTCATGGTCACTTTGTTGAGCGGACAGGTTCAAAGACGTTTGAATGACACGATGCGCTTTCTTTGAGAACCAAAGCGTGAACGTCATGACAAGGCCCGAGGCGACAAGAAAGATCGTATCGGTCTTAACCGGATTCAAAAGGCCGCTCATCATGAACGAGTCATCCGCCGGATTGCCAGCCGCGCTCCAAATCTTCCAACTGTCGAGAGCCGCAAGCGGAACACCTACGAAGTTCACCAAGTCATTGCCGGCGAACGCGAAGGCTAATGAGAAGGTTCCCGAAAGAATCACGATTTTAAAAATATTGACCTTGAAGGCCATGATGAGGATTTGAAAGAAAACTGATAATCCGACAAAAAGAGAAATCAGAATAATCCGTGTGTTGGCATCAATCCATGCGATCCATTCCGGTTGCATGAAGCTTGCGCCTTTCGCTCCCTTCATCACAAGGAAGTACATGATGGCGGTGATGCAAAAGCCTCCGAAGATAGCGCCGATCTTGTAGTACATGCGCTCAAAGTAGAAAGAGAAAATGAGGCGCATGATGTACTGAATCACCGCTCCACTCACGAAAGCGACTACGACAGAGACTAAGATGGCCGAAATAATCGTGAGTGCTTTGCTGGTGTTGATGTAATCAAACACCATTTCGATGGAACCGCCGTCCATATAAAGTTTGAAAAAGGCCGCCGCCATGGCGCTGCCCAACAGCTCAAACACAATGGATACTGTCGTGGAAGTCGGTAAGCCTAACGAATTAAAGGCATCCAGTAGCACGACATCAGCAATCATGACGGCAAAGAAGATAATCATGATTTCTGAGAAGGAGAACATTTGCGGGTGGAAAACGCCGGAGCGGGCAATCTCCATCATTCCGGAGGAAAACGTCGCGCCAAGCAGCACACCGAATGTCGCCACCCACATTGTGGTCCTGAATTTAGCAATGCGGCACCCAAGCGCGGAATTCAAGAAATTGACGGCGTCGTTGCTAACGCCAACAAAAAGGTCAAAAATCGCCAGACAGCCTAAAAAAGCTAATACCGCGATGTAATAATTATCCATAACATCCTCTGTCGGAGTGGTCGAAGTATGACTTAATTATGAATTAAGCTTTTTTGTTTGGGCGAAGTTTATGACAGTTTTATGACAAAACGATGACAAAAAGGATAATATCCCCCAATTTTTTCGCTAATCATATCCAACTTGCTGTGTTCTGATTTCATTTTTTTGTAATTTGTCGGGTTATCACTATCTCTTGTTGGTTCAAAATGAGGGAAATCGAAGACGATTGGGCTTGATGCGATAGATATTTGCATAAATCATTGATTTGTGAAATAATCCGCTTTCCCACGCATGAGTAGATCCGACATTTGTCGGATTGATTAAATATAAAAAGGTTTCGCAGACAGTGCGTTGGCTGAGCGAAACGGGCGAGGTATAAATCAATGTACGCAATTATCAAGACTGGCGGCAAGCAATATCGCGTTGCTGCTGGTGACAAGCTCAAGGTTGAATCCTTGAACGCTGAAGTCGGCTCCCAAGTGACCCTTTCTGAAGTCTTGGCTGTTTCCGATGGCAATGAACTCAAGGTTGGTGCTCCCTTCGTTGAAGGTGCTAGCGTAACCGCCACGGTCGTTTCTCACGGTCGTCACGATAAGGTTCGCATTTTCAAGATGCGTCGTCGCAAGCACTCCATCAAGAGCGCTGGTCATCGTCAAAACTACACGGAGCTCAAGATCGAAACGATCGCGGCTTAATATCGACTTTTAAGAGAGTAAGAAAATGGCACATAAAAAGGGTGGCGGTTCTACCCGCAACGGTCGTGATTCCCAAGCTAAGCGTCTTGGTGTAAAGGTTTTTGGTGACGCCGCGATCACCGCCGGTGGCATCATCGTTCGCCAACGTGGCACGCAGTTCCATCCGGGTGACAATGTCGGCATGGGTCGTGACCATACGTTGTTTGCTAAGGTTGACGGTACGGTGAAGTTCGAGGTCAAGGGCCCGAAGAATCATCGTTTTGTGACGGTTATTCCTGCCTAATCCAATTAGGCAAGGCTCAAGGTGCGCCTTTAAAAGCGCATTGAAATAGCCCGACACGCAAAGGCCATGTCACTTGACATGGCTTTTGTCTTATCATGGAGACGGATTTTCCCGTTTTGTTTTTAATTTGTTAAGGAGACGGCGTTAGAGACTTTGCTTCATGCAATATCTCTTGCCTCAAGTTTTTATGAAATTTGTTGATGAAGCACGCATTGAAGTTGCCGGTGGTAAAGGTGGTAATGGCGTCGCCTCTTTCCGTCGGGAGAAGTTTATTCCGAAAGGAGGACCAGACGGTGGCGATGGTGGACGCGGGGGCAATGTTTATGCCGTGGCAGACTGCAATATCAATACACTTATTGATTATCGCTATGCTCGCAAGCACTTCGCTCGAAATGGTGAAAACGGACGGGGCTCAGATTGTTACGGTGCTGCCGGCAACGATATTGAGCTAAGAATGCCAGTTGGTACGTTGGTGACTGATGCCGATAGTGGAGAATTGATTGCCGACTTGACCCAGCATGGACAGCGTTATCTCTTAGCAAGGGGCGGCAAGGGTGGCTTAGGCAACTTGCATTTTAAATCCAGCACCAACAGGGCTCCCCGCCAATGCACGCCAGGCGAAGAAGGAGAGCATCGTTTTTTAAATCTGGAATTGAAGGTACTTGCCGATGTCGGTCTTTTAGGAATGCCCAATGCCGGAAAGTCGACATTTATCTCTGCGATTTCAAATGCCAGACCTAAAATCGCTGATTATCCGTTTACAACTCTGCACCCTCAACTTGGTGTGGTTCGCGTGGGTCCCGAGCAAAGCTTCGTGGTAGCCGATATCCCTGGGTTAATTGAGGGGGCTGCAGAAGGGGCAGGATTGGGTCATCTGTTTTTGCGTCATTTGTCCAGAACGAAGCTGTTATTGCATCTCATTGATATGGCTCCCTTTGATCCTGAAGCTGATCCGGCTCAGGAAGCACGGGCGTTGGTCAATGAGTTGCGCAAATACGATGAGTCGCTCTACCAGAAACCCCGATGGATCGTGTTTAATAAAATTGACTTGATTCCAGAGTCCGAACAAGACAGCAAAATCGATGATCTGATTGAGAGTTTGGATCTTTCTTCAGATGATCGCGTTTTTGTCATTTCTGCCGCGACACGTGAAGGGTGCGCGGAATTGATCAGTGCCGTTGCAGAATACTTGGATGAAGAAAAGCGTCGTGAAAACCAATACGTGGACGATATACGCGTTGATGCGGAGAGCGAAGAAGTCCCTATGACTGAAGGTTGATCGTCACGGGTTCCTGATTTGCTTTTGCATCTCACTATCTCGGAGAGAACCATGTTGAGAGTTGGAAGTTCTTGCGCAATTGCTATCTTCTGCACAGCGGTCGGCTTGTTGACAACGGCGTGTAGTTCAGCGCTCGTGTCTCCCTCAAGGGATGATATGGAACGTGCGCAACAGGATGTCCTCAATATTGAGAGGCAGCAAAGTGTTGCTATTGGTTTGTCTGTAAGAAATGAGGAAGGCCAGGTGCTTTTGGAGTGGCGCAGTCGCGAGCGCTTCCCATTGACAAGCACAGTGAAGGCGCTGGAATGCGCTCGAGTCTATGAATTGGGATTGCAAGAACAAAAGGCGCCAATTGGAACAGCTAAACCAGTGCCTCACTCTCCGGTTTTAGGTAATTTGCCATCAAATGCCTTGATCACACTAGGACAGGCGTGTCGTGCCGCACTCTCTACTAGTGATAATCGCGCGGCGAATTTTATCTTTCAGCAGACGGGTGGACCGGCCGCTTTGACCAATTGGCTACGGCAATTGGGAGACAACACCACCCGCAGCGATCGACTCGAGCCACAATTGAATCTCTCCGGCAAAACGGAATATCGGGATACAACCACACCGAGCAATGCTTCCTTGAATTGGCTGCGAATAGACCACAAGCTTTCTAAGCAAGCAAGATCCTTATGGCTCAATGATTTGGCTTCCAGTCAGGTTTCTTCCCATTTATTAAAGCCTTTGGTTCCTGAGCATTGGCTCGTATATGACAGAACTGGCGCGGGGTCTGACGCGTATAGCGCCACCCGGGCCATTCATGCGATCATTGTGACAGATCGTGGTGCCCGTTACTATCTGGCGTTGCATTTGCGCGCAGAAGCTGGCACGGATCTAATTGACCGGGATGAGATCTGCGCGAACGTCCTTCAGATAGTGCTTTCCTATTTGAAATCTCTTCCATAAGCATAGCTTTCCGGGCAATCTCTAAGGTCATTCCCTTTTTTGGCTAGGGATAACTCCTTAAGCAGAATGCGATAGGGCAAGTGTAAAATTTCCGCGTTTGTTGCTTCTTTCTTGAGGAGATTTTCCATGACTCAGACCGGTGATCAATTGCCCCATTGGACATTAGAAGATGCCTATGGGAGTGTGACTGACGAACGTTACACTAAAGAGCTTGCTCATGTTCAAGATTTAATGAAAACGCTCTCCGAGCACCTTGATCATGATTTAAGCTTTGATGAAGTGGTTCAATGGATGCCCGTTTATGAAGATGCGTTCGTGGGGATCAGTTCACTAATCTCGTTTGCCTACTGTGCCTCTGCGATTGATGTGACTGACACCAATGCTTCGAGCGCTTTCGGTCAAACGCAGATGATTGCCGCGCAACTTGATGCCATCGGTCAGCCTCTTTTCAAGATGTTAGGCACTTTGGCTGAAGATGATCCTCGTTGGGAAAATGAGGCTGTGGCTCACTGGCGCTTTAACACGCTTGAGAAGAAAAATTCTTGGAAGAGTGGATTAACGAGCGAACAAAGTCGTTTAATCAACGAATTTGCCGGCTCATCGTTCTATCCTTTGGACGCCGTTTACAAGCGTCTTAACAAGCGACTTGCCGTTAAGGCCAAAAATTCTGCCGGTGAAGAGGTTACTTTGACCTATTCACAGTGCGTCGGTGTGCTTAAAGGTGCGACCGACCCTGCCCTTCGTGAAACTGCTCAAGAGGCGGTCAATGCATGGTACAAGCAACACGCCGACGATTATGTTGACGTACTGAATTTGTTGCACGGATTCCGCAAGGTTCAATTCCATGAAGCTGGTTTGACCGATTGGATGAAGCCGAGCCTCGAACAAAACCGCATGAGCCGCGAGGCTTTGGATGCCGCTATCGAATGCATCCATAACCGCATTGATGAAATCCGCGAGGCGATTCGCGTCAGAGCGCCGTTCTTCGGACGCGATGTGATGAAAGCTTGTGACTTTTTCGCTCCGATTCCTGTGAAAAGCGCGGACAAAGCCGCTTACATTCCGTACGATGAAGCGATCAAGACCGTGAAAGCTGCCTTGGTGGAGGTCAATCCAGACATCCCGGCATTTATTGACATGATGCTCCAAAATCATTGGTTGGATGCTCGCGTGGATGCCAATAAGGGGGGTGGCGCGTTCTATTCTCGCTTCAACCGCTTTAAACAAACGCGTGTCTTTACAACCTATCAGGGCAGTTTTGCCTCGGTGATTCAACAGTCGCATGAGTTAGGTCACGCCTTCCACTATTGGGTGATGCGTGATATGCCGACCAACCTCACAGAATTCCCGATGACGCTTACCGAAGTAGCCAGTACTTTTAATGAAGCAAACTTGCGTCGTTACTGTGCCGCTCATAGCCAAAGCGATGAAGAACGTTTGGCTATTTTATGGCAGGAATTGGTGAGCTGCGCGAACTTCTGCTTGCAGTTGCCGGTTCGTATGGATTTCGAAAAGCGCTTTATCGCTCGCCGTCAGGAAGGGCTGGTGAAGACTGCAGAAGCAGAACAAATGATGCAAGACGTCTGGCACGAGTACATGGGCGATGCCATTGAGGATTGCGACCCCTACTTGTGGTGCTACAAGCTTCACTTTTACATGACCGACCAATACATTTACAACTATGCCTACATGGTTGGTTATTTGATGTCGCAAGGGTTGTGCCGTGAACAACAAAAACGCGGCGCGGATTTCCCGCGGTTTTATCGTGAATTCTTGCGCGATACCGGTCGTATGACGGTGGATGGTTTGATTCAGAAGCACATGGGCATGGACGCCACGACACCGGAGTTCTGGAACCAGTGCATTGACCAGGCCTGCAGCTACATCAAGGAATTTAAAGAGCTTACCGCCAAAATGAAGGTGAAGGCTTAATTGAGTTGCTTATAGAAAGCTGAAATCGGCCGCTTTAGCGGCCGATTTCATTGGGATGGCGCTTTTTAGCGATTTAAGCGACGCCATGCCGGGATGGTCGCCTCGTAGGCCTGAATTTCTTCCTCGTGAGCGAGCGTAAGCGCAATGGTGTCCAAGCCATTAAGGATACATTCCCGTCGGAAGGGATCCACGGAGAAGGCGTAGTGTTTAGCGCCGACTGTGACGGTGTTTTCTTCCAAATCGATGGTAATCTCCATGCCTGGTTTTTGATTCAAAGCTTGGTGAATTTCCTCGACTTCCTCAGGAGAGAGCTTGACCAATAAGAGCCCATTTCCTAGGGCATTGTTGGAAAAAATATCCGCAAAAGAGCTTGCGATGATGGCTCGGATTCCGAAGTCAAGTAATGCCCAGGGGGCGTGTTCACGGCTTGAACCGTTTCCGAAATTGTCACGCGCGACGATAAATTTGGCCTGTTGATAGCAGGGCTTGTTGAGGACAAAGTCCGGATTGGGTAGCGTCTCTGCGGCATCAAGATAACGCCAACCGTGAAAGAGATGCTTCCCGAACCCCTTGCGGTCAACCGCCAGCAGAAATTGCTTCGGAATAATTTGGTCGGTATCAATGTTGGAGGCTTCCATCGGAGCGGCCACCGCAGTCATTTTTGTAAATTTTTGCATTTGTTCCACTCCTTTTTTAAATCCATTCCCGAACATCAACGATTTCACCAGCTACAGCAGCCGCAGCTGCCATTGCCGGGCTCATTAGGTGGGTGCGGGAGCCTCGTCCTTGGCGGCCGATGAAATTGCGGTTCGATGTGGAGGCCACACGCGCACCGCTTGGCGCTAAATCATCGTTCATTCCAAGGCACATGGAACAACCGGGCAGACGCCATTGAAATCCAGCCTCTTTGAAAATCTGATCAAGCCCCTCAGCTTCGGCTTGGGTCTTGACACCCATAGATCCCGGAACCGCCAGAGCCGTGATGCCGGGGGCAACATGTCGACCTTTGAGAATCTTGGCCGCTTCCCGGAAATCTTCGATACGTCCGTTGGTGCACGAGCCGATAAAAACGTAATCGATTTTAACGCCCAACATCGACTGTCCCCCAGTGAGGCCCTCATAATTCAAAGCAGCTCGGATGGCTTCTGCTTCATTGGCATTTTCACAGTCTTCTGGGCAAGGAATCGGATCAGTGATGCGACAGCCTTGTCCTGGGTTGGTTCCCCAGGTGACCACTGGAACGAGATGACCGGAGTCAATTTCAATTTCTTTATCGAAAACGGCATCTTCATCGCTTCGCAATGTCTTCCAATATGCAACCGCCTCATCCCAGTCCTTGCCCTTGGGAGCGAATTGGCGACCTTTTAGATAAGCAAAAGTGGTTTCATCCGGAGCGATCATACCCGCTTTGGCGCCCACTTCAATTGCCATGTTCGATAGCGTCATGCGGGCTTCCATGGAAAGCGAAGTGACGCCGTCGCCAGCAAATTCCATGGCGTAACCCGTTGCGCCACCCGTTGTCAACTTGCGGGCGATTTCCAAAATCAGGTCTTTGGCGAAAACTCCTTTAGGAAGTTTGCCGTTGCAAAGGACCCGCATCGTTTTCAGGCGCCCTTGTTTGATGGTTTGCGTGGCCATGACATGCTCGACTTCGCTTGTGCCGATGCCGAAGGCTAAAGCGCCGAACGCGCCGTGCGTCGCCGTGTGTGAGTCACCGCAAACAAGCGTTGTCCCAGGCAACGTGAAGCCGGTTTGCGGACCAATGATGTGCACAATTCCTTGGTTGGGGTGCCCTAAGCCGTAAAGTTCAACACCGAATTCCTCACAATTTTTCATGAGAGTCGTCACCTGAATCTTGGCAATGGGGCTACAGGCGTCGATCGTGGCTTTTTGTGTGGAAATGTCATGGTCCATTGTCGCCATGATCAATTCCGGGTGGCGAAGCTTACGATGCGCTTCCCTTAAGCCAGCAAATGCTTGCGGACTTGTGACTTCATGGACTAAATGGCGGTCGACATAAAGTAGCGGCAATTCTCCGGGTTTCTCAAAGACGACATGTGCGTCATAGACCTTTTCGTAAAGCGTCTTTCCCATAATGTTTCCCCTTAAGAAGCCAAGCGTGCAACAATCGCATCGCCCATGTCGGCTGTGCCGACGACGGTTGCGTCTTGGACGGCGCTAGCAAGATCGGCCGTTACGATGCGATCAGCCAATGTTTTTGCAATAGCGTCTTCAATCATTTGCGCGGCTTTTTCCTCCTTAAAGGAGTAGCGCAACATCAATGCCGCCGAGAGAATTTGAGCAATTGGATTGGCGATGCCTCGACCGGCGATATCAGGTGCGGAGCCGCCTGCCGGTTCATAAAGTCCAAAAGAGCCTTCACCCAAGGATGCCGAAGAAAGCATGCCCATGGAACCGGTGACCATCGCGCATTCGTCCGAGAGAATATCGCCAAACATATTCGAGCATAAAATGATGTCGAATTGATCCGGCGCTTTGATGACTTGCATTGTGGCATTATCAATGTAGAGATGCTCAAGTGTGACATCCGGGTATTGCTTGGCCACTTCGGTCACCACTTCCCGCCACAAGACGGAGCTAGCCAACACGTTGGATTTATCAATTGAAGTGACTTTATGCCGACGACCTTGCGCAGCCCTAAAGGCAACGTGGGCAATGCGTTCGATTTCTGCGCGGCTATAGACTTCGGTGTCAAAAGCGCGTTCTGAGGGTCCGGCGCCTTCCCGGCCTTTGGGTTGACCGAAATAGATGCCACCGGTTAATTCTCGGACCACGACAGCATCAAAGCCACGGGCGGCGATATCGGCGCGAAGGGGAGAGAGGGCGTCCAGTCCCGGGAAAATCCGGGCCGGTCGCAAATTGCAAAAAAGACCATAGTGCTTTCGAAGCGGTAAAAGCGCGCCGGCTTCAGGGCGGTCCTTGTGCGGCAGATGATCCCACTTGGGACCGCCGACACTGCCAAACAAAATGGCCTGGGCTTTATCGCAGGCATCAAGGGTATCTTTAGGCAACGGCGTTGAGCAAGCGTCGATGGCCGCGCCTCCCACGAGTTTTTCATCCCGAGTCAACGTAAATCCGCAGATTTTGGCGGTCGCATCAAGCACCTTGAGCGCTTCAGTCATGACTTCGGGGCCGATGCCGTCACCGGCTAAGACAGCAATATGATATTGTCGATTCATTTTAGAAATCCTTCTTTATTTTGATTGCATGCTGTGTTCTTGCTTGCGTTCCTTATCAATTAATCGGGCGCGTTCAATGATGTTGCAGGCGTTAATGAGAGCCAAGGCCGAGGCTTCAATCACGTCAGTTGACATGCCCATGCCATGGAATGTTCGGCCGTTGTAGTCCACGTTGACATTGACTTCGCCTAAAGCGTCCATGCCGGAACCATTGGCGTTAATGGTGTAGCTAGTCAATTTGCAGCGAATGCCTGTGAGTCGAGAGATGCAGTTATAAACGGCATCCACAGGACCGTTGCCGGTGCAAGATTCTGTGCGGGTGCGTTTGCCTGCGCGTAGTCTGACGCTTGCCGTCGGAATGGCTCCGTGATTGATACCTCCTGACATGACATTAAGTGTTTCCAATTCAAAATAGTTTTCAACATCTTCGTCACGCTTTTGGAAGAAAAGAAGTGCTTCAAGGTCGTAATCAAATACTTGACCTTTGCGGTCCGCGAGTTTCAGGAACCGGCTATAAATTTCGTTGAGATCGTAACTATCTTCCGGGTAGCCCAGTTGAGTGAGGCAGGCTTTGATCATGTGTCGACCAGAGCGAGCAGTCATACGCATCGTGTTATCGGTGAAGCCGACACTTTGTGGTGTCAAAATTTCGTAGGTTTCGCGGTTTTTGAGAACACCGTCCTGATGAATCCCTGAACTATGCGCAAAGGCATTGGACCCGACGATGGCCTTGTGTGGCGGTACAGGCTCGTTGCAGATCTTGGCGACCAGCGCCGAGGTTCGGGCAATGTTTTGAGCGACAATTCCTGTATGCAAGCCGTTTAAGTGTTGTTGACGAAGTTTGATCGCCATTGCCACTTCTTCTAACGAGCAATTGCCGGCTCTTTCCCCGAGCCCATTCACACAGCATTCTATTTGGCGTGCGCCGTGTTGGATGGCGGTGATGGAGTTTGCCGTCGCCATGCCGAGGTCATTGTGGCAGTGAACGGAAATAACGGCTTGATCGATATTGGGAACGCGATTAAAGAGCGTTTGAATGATGCCGCCAAACTCTTCCGGCACCGTGTAGCCCACGGTATCAGGAATATTAATGGTTGTGGCGCCCGCTTTAATGGCGTTTTCGACCATCCGGCATAGGTAATCGATGGGAGTTCGTCCCGCATCTTCGCAAGAGAACTCGACATCATCGGTGTAGTTTCGAGCCTGTTTCACAGAACGAACAGCCATTTCAAGGATGTCGTCCTGTGTTTTTCTCAGTTTATCGTGTACATGAATGTCAGAGGTGGCGATAAAAGTGTGGATACGGAATTGCTCGGCAACCTTCAATGCTTCACCGCAAGCATCAATGTCCTTGGGTACACAGCGTGCGAGACCGCAGGGTATGGCATGCTTTAATTCTCGGGAAATGGTTTGAACGGATTTAAAGTCGCCTTCCGACGAAATGGGAAAGCCGGTTTCGATGACATCAACGCCAAGTTGATCAAGCGCCATGGCGATTTGAAGCTTTTGTTTCGTCGATAAACTTTGCGGAAGAGCTTGTTCTCCATCTCGCAACGTGGTATCGAAGATTAAAACACGATTTGGGTCTTTTGAAAAACTCATGCTCGATCTCCAATAATCTAAATGCTGATTTTTGAAAATCTAAAACGAAGCTTTTTTGCTGTCAATAGGGTTTTTCATTAGATATTATTTTTGAATAATTAACTATATGAAAATAAATAATATTTAACAAATAAAAATTTATTTTTGTATTTTATTTCTAATGCAAAAACGATTCGTTTTGTAAAATTGGCACGTTTCAAAAGGGATCGATTTTGAAAAATGATCGATTAATGTTTTGGATCTAGGAAATGCAGAGGCCAATCAAGCTTGATCGCGTATTTTGCTTTTAATAGATTGCCCGATGATAAAACCCCACATCCGCATGTTGGCATCCTCCCCTGGCTAAGGCCAGGGGGCTGACGACATGTTCTAAAAATATGGATTGTTCCTCGTCCGAATAAAATCATTCGGACGAGAGATGACTAAATGGCATTGAGTTTTTCAAGTACTTTGACAAACACGGAGAAACCAACAGGTATGCTTTCCGTATCTTGGATTTGGAAAGTCTTTAGATGATGACCAGGATGGTTGCAGCCGTAAAAGAAAAAGGCAGCTTGACCGCCGTGCTTTTGAACAGCGCTCATTAACAAAGAGCAATCTTCGCTACCAGGGCACGCTTCGATGTTAAAGACCCGATTGACTCCTTGAGTGTTTTTAGCAGCCTCTTCAACACAATCGCTTAACCAAGTGTCACTGGTTACCGATGTAGCCATGCCGGCAATTTCGATTTCGTGTTCAACACCGTAACTTGTGGCGCAGCCGGCAATCATGCGCTTCGCGGTTTCTTCCATGAAGCGGTTGATGTCGGCGTTTTCGCCTCGAACTTCCAATTCCATGTCGGCGTGTGCAGCAACAATGTTGCGTCCTTCGCCGGCATTGACAATGCCCACATTGACGTTGGTATTGCCTTGACCGTGGCGGGGAATACCCATCAGTTGCACGGCGGCGTTGCAGGCTGCCATCAAAGCATTACGTCCCAATTGCGCGCAAGAACCGGAATGAGCGGCAACACCTTTGAAGCGGACGTTATATTTTGTGGTGGAGAGAAAACCGTTACGAATGATGCCCACCTCATGCAAGCGGGCTTTCACGCCAATGTGCGCGCCGATTATGTAGTCAACATCATCGAGATTATGTGAAAAGGCAATGCCTGCGGCGCCTTTTGTACCCTCTTCCGCCGGTTGGAAAATCAATTTAAATTTTCCCTTGAGTTGATTGGCATGGTCATGGATCCAATGAGCGACACCCAATCCGACTGCCGTATGAGCGTCGTGTCCGCAAGCATGCATGAGTCCGTTAACTCGAGATGAGAACCCTTCTTTCCATGCCTCATTGGCATCGGTTTTGTCTTCCTCGACAGCGACACAGTCAATATCAAAGCGCAAGGCGGTCACCGGTCCTTCTCGCCCTGTATCAAAAATGGCCATGCATCCTGTGTAGCCTTCCAACTCATTCATGATGTCTGGATCCATCCCATCGCGAAGCGCTTGATTCGCCGCATTGCGAATGCTTTCCTCGTTTCGTCCCAGCGTGTAATCCAGATTGAAAAGAGCTCGGCCCAAAACGGTTTGGAAGCCTAATGAACGCACAGTTTTGACAATGCGTTCTGTCGTGCGAAATTCTGACCAGCCGATTTCGGGATATTGATGAAGTTGCCTGCGCGTTGCAAGCATTTCGGGAAGATAAGATTCAATTGCAGACATGACAATCTCCGGCGGGCTTTGCCGGAGATTGCCGTGACAGGGTCGCCTGCGGCAAAGCCCAAGCGTTTAGTTTATGCGGGAAAAGAGTTCAAGTTCTTTTTCAAAGCGTTCAATCGCATCCTTGACTTCGGATTTTTTGACGCCTTTGGCAAGACTTTGCTCAATATGTTCAGTGAGCAGCGCCTGACCGAGTTTATGCAAAGCGCTTTGCGCGGCATTGATTTGAATAAGGACGTCCCGACAAGGTTTGTCGTCCATGATCATGTTTTCCAATGCGGCGACTTGTCCTTGGATGCGGTGCAACCGATTGCGCAACTGTCGCTTGTCTTTTGTTTCAGCCATAGGTACTCCTAAAAACCGTAAAGCAGCCACCCGGGGCTCGGTTTAGAACGGCGGTCATTTTCGCCGAAAAGGTACGGTGCCAGGTCCGACAAAGCCTGACGGTACACATCGTGCTTAAAATCGATAACATCGCGCAATGGAACCCAGTAGTCGTTCCAGCGCCAGTCATCAAATTCCGGTTGACCAAATGCGTTAAGGTTAATTTTGTCGTCTGAGCATAAAAGCCGCAACAAGAACCATACTTGCTTTTGACCGCGATAGACAGAGCGGTCCGCACGACGAAACGGTTCAGGCACATCGTAATAAAGCCAACGGTTCGTGTGCGCAATAATGCTCACATCTTCACGTTTTAAGCCAATCTCTTCATAAAGCTCGCGCATAAGCGCCGTTTCCAGGTCTTCTCCCTCGTCAACGCCGCCTTGTGGAAACTGCCAGGCCGGCTTGTGAATACGTTTTGCCCAGAATACTTTATTGTCTTGATTGGCCAAAATAATCCCAACGTTGGGACGGTATCCGTCACGATCCAACATGAAAGGCCTCAAAATCTTTAAAATCTCTTCTTTCACCTCTACCGTTGCGTCGGTAGAAAGTGCACAATGCAAAAATTGTACCGTAATCTGCGAGAAAACAATGCGAGCTCGTTCCTTTTTTATTTCTACGTTGAAAGAAGCGCCTGCTGATGCTGATATCGTCAGCCAGCAGCTTATGATTCGTGCCGGCATGATTAAACGATTAGCCGCCGGTGTCTATACCTACATGCCGATGGGCTTGCGCTCCATCCGCAAAATTGAAACGATTATTCGTGAAGAAATGAACCGTGCTGGCGCGATTGAACTGTTGCTGCCGATGGTTCAGCCGGCTGAGTTGTGGCAAGAATCTGGCCGTTGGGAAAAATACGGCCCTGAACTGCTCCGATTTAAAGATCGCCATGAGCGTGATTTCGTGATTCAGCCGACTTCTGAGGAAGTGATCACGGATTTTGCCCGTCAAGAGATCCGCTCTTGGCGTCAATTGCCTGTTAACTTTTATCAAATTCAGACGAAGTTCCGTGACGAACGTCGTCCTCGCTTTGGTGTGATGCGTGGTCGTGAGTTCACGATGAAAGACGGGTATTCGTTTGACCGCGATCAGGCTGGCGCGCTTGTCTCCTATGACAAGATGTTTAACGCCTATCAAGCGATTTTCAAACGCCTGGGGTTGAATTTCCGAGCCGTCGCCGCTGACACCGGTTCCATTGGCGGAGATCGCTCTCACGAATTCCAAGTGATCGCGGATACGGGTGAGGACTTAATCGCCTATTGCCCGACGAGCGACTACGCGGCCAATATTGAGTTGGCTCCAGCTCCAGCATTAATCGAAACGCGCGCGCCTGCAACAGAAACCATGCAAAAGGTACCCACACCGGGGAAAGAAAAGTGCGAAGCCTTGGTCGAATATTTAGGGCGAGAGTTGACCTCTTCGATGAAGTCCGTGGTGCTTGCCGCTGACCGCGTCAATGAAAAGGGGGAACCCATTGAACCTCAAATCGTCATGATTTTGCTTCGCGCCGATCACGAGCTCAATGAAGTGAAAGCCGGCAAGTTGGAAGAACTCAAAGAAGGGTTCCGTTTTGCCACTGATGAAGAAATTGTTCATGCCTTCGGTAGCAAACCCGGTTACTTGGGACCGGTTGGTGTCAATAGCGACATCGTGGTCTATGCGGATTTGACAGCGGCCAAGATGAGTGACTTCATTTGTGGAGCCAACGAAGAGGGTTACCACATTACCGGCGTCAACTGGGGGCGGGATCTTCCAGAACCCAAGGTTGCGGATTTGCGCAATGTGGTTGAAGGTGATGCCTCGCCTGACGGCAAAGGCATTTTGCGTTTGCAACGCGGTATTGAAGTGGGCCATGTGTTCTATCTTGGTACCAAGTACTCAAAGGCATTGAATGCCACGTATTTGGATGAAAACGGCAAGCCTCAGGTTTTGGAGATGGGGTGCTATGGTATCGGTGTCACCCGCTTGTTGGGAGCCGCCATTGAACAGGGGCATGATGAACAAGGCATCATTTGGCCTGAGTCCATCGCTCCATTTGAAGTGGTCATTTGTCCGATGGGTTACTCCAAGAGCGACATGGTGCGCGAAGCCGCCGATCAGCTTTATGAAGAGCTTTTGGCTGCCGGTGTGGATGTCATTTTAGATGACCGTGAAATGCGTCCCGGTGTGATGTTTGCCGATTGGGAGCTAATCGGTGTGCCGCATCGCTTTGTTGTTGGGGAAAGAGGCTTAAAGAACGGGGAAGTCGAATATGTCAGCCGTCGTGCTTTAAAAGAAAAGCACATGGTCAAGATCGAAGATGCCGTTGCCTTCTTAAAAACACAACGCCAATGATTGACAGCAATCAGGGATAGGCCCTGATGGCCGATTCTATGTACGAAAAAGCCGCCGGATGGCGGCTTTTTCCTTTCGGCGTCAAGCCAAATTAGTGCTTTTTGCAGCCCTTACCGCATTTTTTCTTTGCGACGGCCGCCTTGAAAGCAGCGCCAGGGACAAACTTCGGCAACGTCGTGGCCGGGATTTGGATCGTTTCACCCGTGGAAGGATTGCGGCCTTCGCGAGCGTCACGCGTTACAGCCTTGAAAGAACCGAAACCGATCAATTGGAAGCCGTCGCCTTTGGCCACGGACTTAACGATCGCATCGAAAACCGTGTCAATCACACGACCGGCTTGAGCCTTGGAGAGTTCGTTTTCTTCAGCGACAATCGCGATGAGGTCTTGCTTGTTCATTGGGTGTTCTCCTAAAAGTAAAACAAGGGAATAAGAACACCCTTAATATACTCCATCCAAGCCCTTGAAAACTAGGGTTTTGTACTAAAAATAAGGGTTTTAGAGACTATTTTTTCAAGAATTATTTTGAGTTGATTTATTTCGTCTCTAAAAAACGACATTTTGAAATGGAACCGCCGGAATTTATGGCTTTCTTGGCTTTCGGTCGCAAACCGGTAAAGGTTAACAAAATCTTCAATAGTTCAAGACTAATCGTTTGCTTTTAGCGCTTCTTCTTTTAGCCACTTCTTCAAAACGCCGACGGAAATGCCAACGCGGTATGAAAACGCTTTTTTTGATTGAGTTGTTTGTGAAAAAAGGCGCAATATCTGATTTCGAAAAGTTTCGTCATAACACTTGGGACGCTTAGAGCCTTCAAAGAAAAAACTCAGTTGCCCATTTTTAAACATGTGCATCCAATATTTTGTTCGGCTTTGTGAGACACCCAAAGCGCTCGCCACGAATTTATAGCCTCGTCCCTCTTGAAAAAGAGCTAACGCCTTTTGTCGCTCAATGAATTGCTCGTCATCGGAAACCGCCCACGAAAGATCATTGGCTTGGAAGAGATGGTGCCATTTTCTAAGAGTCGCATAACTGAATTTCAGGCGCTCGTGAGTCTGCGCCGCGCTCATTCCGGAAGCGAAGCATTCGAGGGCTTTCTGCTTGTCTTGCAGGCTGTAAATGCGAATCGTGCTCATGGAGACAGGGACGGAAATCCGAGCCGCCGCAATGGGCGGCTCGGATTAAGTTCTTAGGGTAACTTCAGTGACCTGAAGGCTTAGAACTTGTACTTGGCGTTAATCAAACCAGCGTGATTTTGGAAGTCACCGCGGAAGTTGCCTGAGTAGGTGAGGGCAAATTCGAAGTTATCAGTGACTTCGGCAGCCACACCAACGTCGACTTCAACACCGAAGCGATCCATCGTTTCGCCTTCGACGCGGTATGTTGCGCCGTTAGCAAGCGTGATCACGGAGTTGTTATCCGCATCGACCAAGTCATAGGTCATCGCTAAGCGAGCTTGCGGCTTGATCACAACAGAAGGCGACACTTCCCAGGCCTTGTTGACCTTGGCGCCGACAACGGCCGTTAACACGTCGTTGTCTTCGCTGCCAACCGTGCTACCGGCAGCGTCCGTGTAACCGTCTTGGCTGATCCGGAAGTAGCGTAAACCGGCTTCCGGCGTGACATTGATTCCGGCGACTTCAAAGTCGTAGCCCGTCATTGCTTGCAAACCGAACGTTTCAACGTCGTAATCCGCGCCGACATTAAAGCCGGCGACATGCTTGGATTCGTCATAGGACGACCAACCATAAGACATGATGCCGTTCACATACCAGTTAGAGGGCTTGTATTGACCGTAGATGAAGGCCGTCTTGGATTCTACGTCGGTATCACGTAAGAACCCATCGATATCCGTATTGGTGTAAGCAAAGCCCACACCAACCTTCACGGAATCGGTCACAGCGGAGTCAAGACCAAAAGCGATACCGTTGCTGTCGGTGTCGTAACCTTTGGCAGTGCCGTTGTCATCGTAGTCACCCGTTGAGAAGAGACCTTGGACCCAGAGGTTTGAACCCGGTTCTTGAGTGTTGGTCAACTCAAAGCGAGAGCCAACGGCGGCATAGACTTGCGTTGCCGTGTCAGTTTGCGTTTGAGCGATGACCGGAGCGGCTTCTGTAGACAATGCTGTGACAGCATCAAGCGCAGCCTGTCGATCCGAGGCGTTGGACGACTGGATGCCGAGAGCCACGCTTTCAGCGATGTTGTTAAACATTTCATTTGAGCCAGAGTAATCACTCAAAATAGCGCGAATAGCCCGAGATTGGTTCACATTGGCGCCCGTTGACTCAGTGATAGCATCGGTTGATTTTTGGCTGACCTGATAACTTCCGTCTTCATTTAAAGAAACATCGAAGACAGTATTATCATCGGTCAGGATGAATTCACCTTCGATATCGCCCGTAAAGAGTTCATATTTACCTGTGTAGCCAGGTGCAAACACGAATCCCAAAGAAGCGCCATCGGCGATGACGACATCGTTAGAAATCGTTGTAGAGTCATTCTGGTTAAAGCCCACATGAACATTCAAAGAAGACTTTTCTCCAAAGTTCGTTGTGCCGTCTCCAGAAATTCCACCATCGAGTGTCAGGCTGCCGGCAACATTCACCGTACCTTCGTTATGGATGTCATTGGGGATGTTGTTCGCGGTGTTATCGGCGAAAACAGCAGTCCCTTCAACATTTAATGTACCTGTCTCAGATACAAAAATTGCGCCACCTTGTTGTGAGGCGGTGTTTCCAACGAAATTGGTTTCGCCCCGTAGAGTAATTTCTCCTTCCGTGTTGATCGCGCCACCCCATTGAGCGGAGTTGCTGTCGAAGGTCGAATTTTCTACAGTGATGTTATGTGCGACATCATCCCAAAGTGGATCAACTGCCAACCAAGCAATAGCACCGCCTTTGTCAGTTGCCTTGTTACCGATAAATTGACTGTTAGTAATCGTGTTATTGCGTTCAAGTTGGTTATCGGCCCAGGCATTAATCGCCCCACCATTATCACCAGCGGTATTTTGTTCAAACCGAGCGCCATTGATACTGAACTGAGCGGTTCTTGAGGCGTCAATTGCACCACCATCATCTTCAGCGGTGTTTGCTACAAAGGTGGTGTCTTTAACGCTTAATTCTGCCTCTGTGTTAATAGCACCACCCCATTGAGCGGTATTGCTATTAAACGTAGAGCCTTCCACTGACAAAACGTGAGAAGCTCCGTCATGGATTGACTCGTATTCTAACCAAGAGATGGCGCCACCCTTGTCAGTTGCTTCGTTCTCGGTAAATTGACTGTTCGTCACGGAGTAATTTTGATCTTGACCATTGTCCGCCCAAGCAGCAATCGCTCCTCCATTATCACCAGAGGTATTTTCTTGGAATACGGAATTCGAAATGGCAAAGTCAGCCGTTGTGTAGGCATAGATCGCACCGCCGTCATCGGTAGCTTGATTTTTTGTAAATTGGCTACCAGTAACAGTGAAGGCATTTTCAGCGTAGATCGCACCACCCATATTCGCTTTATTATCTTTAAAGGTGGTTTGTTCGATCGCTAAATCTCCCTTTCGATCATTAGTTTCATAATCGTACCAAAAAACGGCGCCACCCTTCTGCTTTGCAGTGTTGCTAACGAACTCACTGTTAGAAATGGATAATTGTTGAACGGAGTCGTCGCGGACATTATCACTGGCGATAGCTATGGCGCCACCATTTCTTTCAGAGGTGTTTTTAGTAAAGGTGGACTCATTAACTTGAACATTGCCATTTAAACTGAAAATGGCGCCGCCATTGCCCTTGTCCTCACTTTCAACGCTGTTATCGGTAAACTCGATGTTGTCAACGACAACAGACGAGCTCTGGTCAACGTATATCGCACCACCAAATTCAGTTGCGGAGTTGCCAGTGAAAGAAGAATCGGCAAATGTCACCTCTGCATTTTCCAGGTATGCAGCGCCGCCATTTTGAGCAGAGTTTTCATTGAATTGATTGTTCGTTAATTGAGCCGCAACTTTTGTGCTGCCTTCGATGCCCCATTTGCCGAAAGCGATCGCACCACCGGCAACGCTGGCGATGTTCTTTTCGAAAGTAATGCCGCTAATTTGGTGTTTAAGTTGTTCCGTGGCTTGGTTCTGATAAATCGTCATGGCGCCACCACGGTTGTTGCTTTCATTACCAGAAATGACACCGCCTGTTTCGCCACCTTGAACGATCATCGCTACGCTGGCAACTTCGTCACTGATGTCAAATGAAAGGTTGTTTAAAGCGCCTTGACCTACCTTCCCTTCTGGCGTACTCCAAGCAGAAAGTTCATTGACGGTGATAACCCCGTCCTTAAAGTCAACATTTAAAATTGCCTCGGTGTTTTTCGCCTTAATGAGTTGCTGACCATCAAATGAGACGGCAGCGGCGCCGTTTCCTTGCGTTGTTACAGCCATTGCGGAGCCACTGGCCATAAGTGCAGTGGCGATCGCTGTTGCAATCACTGACTTTGTTCCCTTAGCCTGAACGCTTCCGGTTGCTTCGTTGACAACCATAAGTGCGTTGCGAGCCTTACTGAAAATCACTTTGAATGTTTTATTCATCGTAAAACTCCGGAGTTGAATAAGAAAAAGAGAGCCAACTCGCAAGAGCCGGCGCTCTCCCTCT
>DVNR01000004.1 GCA_018714205.1 Candidatus Aphodousia faecipullorum | reverse complement strand
GCTTCCAATGCTTAATAAAAGCATCCAACCAAGCGATCGTCCACCAATTTTTGAAAAATTCGCACACAGCAGTCACCCTCATTTGATTTTGAGGACAAGCTTAATTTGCTGTGCGTCAATTGATGATTTTTTGATGAGAAAGCCCAGGATGGCTACCGAGAGGCTGGTTATGGTGAAAATGCAAAATTCGCCTGCTCGGTGGCAGATCCGGGGCACTATCGAATGGTTCGTTTATTTTGGTTATTTCGGGTTGAACACGTACCGATCCAATCGATTAAAGGCTTCTATCACTTGGCTATGAGGCAAAGCCAAGTTCATGCGTATGGCGCACGGATGATTAAATGCTCTGCCATCCCACCAGATGACCCCAACCTCCATACCGGCAATTTCAAGCTCATCCAGTGTTTTTCCATGTTCGGCGCACCATTCAGTGCAATCTAGAAATAGCATGTAGGTGCCTTGGGGTTTGGCTAACTTAACGCCTCTAAAGTGCGTATTGATAAAGTCGTAAGCGTAATTGATATTTTGAGTGAGCACTTCCCTCAACTCATCTAGCCAGACTCGGCCCTCAGGTTTGTAGGCGCCGATTAATGCATGCATGGAAAGAACGTTCATGCCGTTGTAGTGCGAAAGCTTCGCCTCGCGGTCAACACGGTCTTTGAGCCAGCGGTTATAAATCACGTGATAGCTTCCGATAAGGCCGGCGAGATTAAATGTTTTGCTTGGCGCATAAAGAGCGATTGTCCTCATTTTGGCATCATCGTTTACGGACTGCGTTGGAATATGTTGATAGCCAACGGTGACCAAGTCCGCCCATATTTCGTCTGAGACAACATAGACATCGTATTTGGCAAAAAGCGCCATCGCCTTTTCAATTTCCCAGCGTTCCCAAACCCGTCCGCTGGGGTTGTGTGGGGAACAAAAGACTGCGGCGTGGATCTTGTGTTCACGGATTTTGGCTTCCATGTCATCAAAGTCCATGCGCCAAATGCCGTTTTCATCGCGTTTGAGCGGGCTTCGAATCAGGTTATAGCCATTATCTTGAAGACTGTGATTGAAACCAATATAAGTGGGAGAATGAATCAATACCTTGTCGCCTTTGGAGCAAAGCACATTGAGCGCATTGACAAGCCCTCCTAACACGCCGTTTTCATAGCCGATATTTTCAGCTTTTATTCCCGTGACACCGTAGCGATCACGGTGCCAGTTGATAATTGAGTCAAAGTATTCTTTGGTTGGTCGGAAATAGCCGAAAGCCGGGTGCGCCACTCTACTTTGCAATTCTTCGATAATGGTTGGGACAGTGGGGAAATTCATATCGGCGACCCACATGGGGATCACTGAAAAGCCGTCTCGAATTTTGATATTGGCATGAGCTAGGTTGCCGCCTGAAATAGCTTGGTCAACATCCAAAGCCACGGCATCTTTGCCTTTTCGGTCCATGAGAGTGGTGAAATCGTAGGTCATTTACATTTCCTTTAAAAATGTCTCCGCCTGATATTTTTATCGCGATTTTTAATAACAGGCAAGCAAAATTTCTATGTAAGGCAGGTGTCGAAATGCAACGACCTGAATCTATGCGGAAGAATTTTAAAAATGATCGATCCGCTCCCCTGTTTTTAACCAAATATTGATTTATTGAAATACAGAATCAATATAGACTTTCAAAAATTTTGATAACTAAATATTAGTGATAGTCCGTTTCAATTTTCTCGATAGTCAGTTGCATTTGCTAACAGACAAAATGTCAGTTTTCCTTATTATTGAGAATGATTATTAGTAAGGAGAAAAATATGTCACTATTGAACACGACCATTCTTCCATTTAAGACCGAGGCGTACCACAAGGGCGATTTCGTGACCGTGACGGACGAAACCTTAAAGGGTCATTGGTCGGTCGTCTTTTTTTACCCGGCGGATTTCACATTTGTTTGCCCAACCGAGTTGCAGGATCTGGCGGAGCACTACGAAGCTTTCCAAAAGTTAGGCGTGGAAATTTATGCGGTCAGTTGTGACACTCACTTTACACACATGGCTTGGCATCAATCATCCCCTGCTGTCGGCATGGTTCAATTCCCAATGTTGGGCGATCCCACCAAGATCATCGCGAAAAACTTTGACGTGTTGATCGATGACGATGGAATGGCAGAGCGGGGTACCTTTGTCATCAATCCTGAAGGAAAGATCGTGATCATGGAGCACCACGATGGTGGCATTGGTCGTGATGCCTCGGAGCTTTTACGAAAAGTCGAAGCTGCCCAATATGTGGCTGCCAACCCCGGTGAAGTTTGCCCTGCGCGATGGAAGCCCGGTCAAAAAACGCTGAAACCCTCTAAAGAGTTGGTCGGTAAGATTTAACCGTACCGACATCCACTGAAAACGGGTGCTTGTTTTAGACGCCGGCACCCGTCATATTCGTATGATTAAACAGAGGGCGTGGAAGGTTCTTTCATAAGAAAAAAGAATAAATTGCCAAAATAGGCGCCAAACAAAATGTTCAGCGCCATGTGGAAATTGATTAGGCAATGATTCGCTTGACTTTTTCTTCTAAAGAAGCTTTTGCAAAATTGACCGCGGACATCCGCTCTTTGAGTTCAGCTCGGTCGGATTCAAGCACAGACTCTATAGCCTGTAGCTGACGTTCCACTTCTTGTGGAGCGGTCCCACCTAAAATGGTTTTTGAATGGGCATTCTTGACCGGATCCAGCGCTAATTGAATTTCCTTGTCCGTTAAGGAACTCTTTCGGTTAAAAAGTTTCATGAAAATTTCATTGACGACATCCGCGCCAATTTCATCCGCCTTTTTATTGTGCTTGATCATATGATCAACGACTAAAGCGACAATTTCGTGTGCGGCTCGGAACGAAATTTTGTCGTGACGAACTAATGTGTTGGCTAATTCGGTGACGGTGCAGAAATTACCTCGCGCAGTTTGAACCATCCGATCGGTATGTAGCGTAATTCCCTTTGCGGTGACATTAAGTAGTTCAATACTCGCTCTCATTTCATCAAACGCTTGCCACAAGTAGGCAACGCCCTCCCCTGCGACATCTTGGCAATGAGTGTACGGCGTATTTTTCAGCGCGTTCATGACGGATATGAAAAAGCCCTCAAGGTGTGACGCTTTCCCTCGGATGTGCTCCAAAGTCCAGGGATTTTTCTTTTGCGGCATGATTGAAGAGCATACAGCGACACTGTCGTCGACTTCAACATACCCGTAATCCGGGGTTGCCCATACGTAAAGATCATAGGAGAAGCGACTAAACGTGTTGCCCGCAATGGCCATAGCGGCGGTCAACTCCATGGCGTAATCGCGCGAGGCGACGCAATCAATGGAGTTATTTAACGGTGCGTCAAATCCCAATAGACTCGCCGTCATGATTCGATTGATCGGAAATGTGCTTGAACCCATCGAGGTTCCGCCTAACGGGGATAAGTTCAGTGAATCATAAACCCGGGCAATCCGTCGGTAGTCGCGCTGCATGGCGTTAAGAATCGCCGAGCAATAATGCCCGAATGTGATTGGCTCTGATGGTTGAAGGTGCGTGTAACCGGCCATGACCGCTTCTTTATTGCGTTTGGCAAGGTCAATAATCGTTTGCCGAAGCGCATTGAAGAGGCCGCAGACGATAAAAAATTGGTTGCGGGCAACAAGCCGAGTCACCGTGGCGACCAAATCATTTCTCGAGCGCGCGGTATGTTGCTGTCCACCAATTTCCAAACCTGTGCGGCTGATCAGGTAGTGCTCTAAGTTAAAGTAGATGTCTTCTCGATTGGGGTCAATTGGAAAGGTTGGCGTTTGTCCCATGGCGGCCATTTCTGAAGTGACCTCCAATATGGCTTTCGCCACGTCTTTTTCAATGATTCCGCACTCGGCGAGCATTAGAACATGGGCTTTATTGACATCAAGATAGGCTTGATAGGCCCGTTCCAAATCCCCTTTAATGGCTGGCGATATAATGAATTTGACGACTTCTGGGGCAGGATCGGCGGCGATTTTGCCACGACGGTTGGTTTGTTCTTGCATGAGAAACCTCCGAAGAAAAGAAGACTGCTCTTTACTAACTTTAGTCTGATTTTTTGGGAAAGTGTTCTATTTATTGTCGGTTAACCATGTATCGTGCTCAAAATGTTCTGAACGCATCAGAGGCGGCTGATTTTATTGTTCAAGCGGGCATGTTGCCGTTTTTAAGATGCGGTATTGACGGCTTTTCTCTCCAAGACCATGTGCCGCAAGGATGGTTTGAGTCAGATGATCACGAGCTTAATCCTTGGTATTGGCGATATTCGTTTGCCTTGGATGATCAAATAGCGTATGGGAAGTTCTTTAATCGCAAACTCGGTTTTGTGGCAAAGGAACTTTTCGCAGACTTTGTCAACGTCAAACGGAATGGGCGTGCCGCACAACAATTCTTTGAGGACGGATTGATTTCGGGTGAAGCCTATCGCCTCTATGAATCCTTTTTCCCCGGCGCGGTCAAAAGCAGCCTTGAATTGAGAGAAGACTTAGGATTGAAACGCTCTGTGCTTGATCGAGCGCTAGCTGAACTGATGAACGAAACCTTGATTGTGATATTGGATTTTCAACAACGAATCGGTCGATACGGATGTCCGTACGGCTGGCCTATCGCCTACTACGGCAAACCTGAAGAGGAATTTGGAGAAGAACTCGTTTTTTGCCATCGGACAAAAGCACAATCTTGGTCTCGCCTGATGCGAAGCGCTCATAAGATCGCTCAAATTCAGGATGAAAATCAAATGTTAAAAGTGCTAGGAATTCATTGAACTCTTATTGAAGCAGTAAACGGATAAAAAGAGCCTTCCGAATGGAAGGCCCTCCTCTTGAGGTGGTCAGAGTGGGTTAATGACCGTGGCAACCGCATTCATGACGGGTTTTCATAGCCCGAATAAACCACAGTTGTTTGGAGAATCCGGCGATAAACCCTTCAAACATGGCTTGAACTTCAAAATCATCGGATTGAACGGCATCTTTTCGGATTTCTAAAGCCAATTCGTTCATTTGCTTCATGTCTTCTTCGATCATCGCGACCACTTCGTGGGCGCTGAAGTCTTTTGCGGGCACTTCCTGAAGTGTTGCCGCAGACAGGTACTCGCTCATTGTGGATAGCGGCATTTCTCCTTTCATTTTCAACACTTCGGCAACGGAATCATAGGCTTCAAAAACGTTGTCATAGAGCGATTCGGTCATTTCGTGCAACGGTTTGAAGTAATGCCCTGTGACATTCCAATGCAAACTGTGCAGCTTTACATTCCAGAGAGCCAAATTCGCCAAATAGGTGTTCAGTTTTTTCGCGCAGGTCATAGCGTTTCTCCTTTTGACTAAAAAATCATTTGACTTCATCATACCGATATTTATTGAGAATAATTCTCAATAATGTTTCTAATTGTTTGTTTTTAAATAATTTCTATATTATTGATAGATTTTGAAAATCAGATTGGTATTTCGGCTGATTCAGCTTAGTGAGAAGGCAAAACGGAAGAAACGTCTAGGGCTTCGTTTGTTCGAAGCCCTAAGGTTTGAAAGAACAATCAGTGTAAAACCTGAGTAATGATCATAATCCAAACAGGAATCGTGACTATGGCCGCAAGCGTATGGGCGGTCGTGATGCCGGCGACAAGAGGCGCATTGCCCTTCATGCTGGCTGTCATCACATAACAAGACTGAGCTGTTGGGAGCATGGCAAAGATCATGAGCGCTCCCGCTGCGGCAGGAGCTAAATCAAAGCTCAAGCAAAAGAGCAAGGCGACTGCCGGCGTTGCTATAAGTCGTTCAATAGTGTTTGCGGCAACCAAAGGCCATTCTGACTTCATATCGTCAAGACGAAGACCCGCTCCGATGCAAAGCAATCCCATGGCAAGCGAGGCATTGCCAAGCGATTTGAAAAAGGTCATCACCACTTCCGGGACGTGAAGACCGGTGAGATTGACTATGAGGCCGGCGGTTGTCGCGATAATAAGCGGGTTCGTCACGATGGCCTTTAATGTTTTGCGCAACACACTCCCCTCACCACGCGTCTGATCGCGTTGGGCAACAGCACCGGCTAACGCCGCCACGGCGATGGAATTGCTGATTGGCACCCAAAAAGCGATCAGTAGGGACATCAACGCCAACCCTTCTTGACCAAAAAGGCGGGAAACCAGCGCAAATCCAACGTAGGTGTTGAAGCGAAAGCCGCAATGAAAGGCTGACGCGTGCGTCACGGCATCCGCTTTGATAACAAAGCGGATCAAATAAGACATTAGAACAGCGCACATCATGGCGCTGATGGCAACAATAAGATATAGCCCCGCTTCGCTTAGCGTGAGATTGGAATTGGCCACTGAAGTAAAAAGCAACGGCGGGAATAGGACATAAAACACTAATTTTTCAGCCCCTTTCCAAAATCCATCATTAAAAACGCCTTCTTTGAAGGCTTTCCTCAGAAGGAAACCAGCAAGGATTACGAGAAAATCTGGAAGAATGAGTAAAACACTGAGCATGAAGAGTTTCCTTGCCGTTTAGGCCAAAAATCTATCCCGATAGGCTTTAGTATGATCGCATTTGACTTGAAATGCGAGCCTATTATCCAATCGTGTCGTCGATACTCGATCAATTTCTGTGCATTTGTACACTTAATAAAACAATGAAATGTACAAATGAGTTTGTGTGTATATGCGTGTTTGTTGGTTTTTTATTCAAGCGAAGAGGATTGTTCAGCGCAATTGCGGACACCAATTTCCGACGTCACGGACGGTTTGCTTCATTTATTTAGAGTCATGACTAATGGCATCAAGCGAGAGGGACTATTTGGAAAATCCAAGGATGGTTATTTTGAGAATGTCCACCGCTTTCACCATCCATTGGATCGTAAAAAATCAGAGCTTTTGCTTGATCTTATCGATGATGCCTTCGTCTGCGGGCAACCAGTCAACAGAATCCAAAGTGTTTTTCGTGAGCCACTTTGCCGCCTCATGTTCTTTTAAAACCAAATGACCGGATTTCACAGTGCACATGAAGCAGTGCATTGTCAGATGAAATTTGGGATAGTCGTACTCGACGGTTTCAATAAGCTCCCCGACTTCAATTTCTGTATCAAGCTCTTCTTTAATTTCGCGAATCAGCGCCTGGGGAGGGGTTTCACCGGGCTCCATTTTGCCTCCGGGGAATTCCCACCCTCCTTCGAATTCTCCATAACCGCGTTGTGTGGCGAAAACTTTATCGCCATGGCGAATAATGGCGGCAACAACTTCAATCGTTTTGATTTCATCAGTCATTTTTATGAATGGCGTTACCAGAGATCAGCTCGGATACTAACTCTTTTGCAGTTAGCGTGTCCACTTTGTCTTTAATGTATTGGCTAACCATCTGAATGTTTCTCGCGTCACGACTCGCATTGAGGTATTTCTTTTCCCAATAATCTAATGAGCATTGTCGCGGGTTTGATAATTTTCCGCATCAGCATTTTGAAAAAATGAATGTCATCTAGGCGGGTCCTGATTCTTAACCAACCACACTACAATTTGTGTCTGCTTAAAAAATAATCATATTTTCAACAGTTCTCTAATTGTCCGTTTTATCTTATTTTTCGTTAAAAATTGCCTGATTTGATTAGTGCTTTTGTATCCAATAGGTTGAGTCTATTAAATTGATTGACACTATATTTTGTATTTTTTGAGAGAAGCGATTACAATCCGAAGTCCATTTAAGAGCAAAGTGATCCCCCCGGGAAGGACTGGCTGAAATTCCCAATTTTTAACTGTGAGTGCGCCATGAAAGTCGTAAAAAAAGACCAAACGTTAGAAAATTTTGATCCTCGGAAAATTGCTGTCGCCGTGAATAAAGCTGCCATGCGTTGCGATAAGCACGTTGACGATGAATCATGCGATAAGATCGTCAACGCCATTTTGCGTCGACTTCATGACCGAGACACAGTGACGGTGGCTGAGCTTCATGAGCTCGTCATCGCGGTTTTGTCTGTGACCGGCTTTGATGACGTGGCCAACGCCTACGCGGAATACCGTTACTACAAGACAAACTACGCGAAGACCTTTGAAAAGCTTCGCCAAGACGCCGACGATGTCTTGCGCTTGGGCGATCGTGAAAACGCCAATTTCGACAGCTCCCTCGTGTCCACCAAGGGTTC
>DVNR01000025.1 GCA_018714205.1 Candidatus Aphodousia faecipullorum | reverse complement strand
AAAACGATTATTGTTTCCACGGTGCCGGTGTTGATGTTCATTTATCCATTGGCCGTTGTGATGATTGTCCTGTTGTTTACGAATAATTGGTTTGAAGGACGTCAGTGTGTTTATGTCTGGACCGTTGGGTTGACTTTCGTCATGGCGTTTATGAATGGTCTTGAAACGGCCGGATTGATGCCTGATTCGATTGAGTCCGTGTTGCAAACTTGGGTGCCGTTGCATAGCGTCGGCATGGGCTGGATCGGGTTCGCTGTTGTTGGTTACGCGATCGGTTTGGTTTGGAAAAAACTTTATCCAGTCAAGTAAATTTTTCGTTGTGTGCCGTTGAAAAGGTCGTCTATTTGAGGCGGCCTTTTCTGTAGGTGTGTTTTGAACGAAATGCAAAACAGAAAGGTTAGCCAATTCTAAAAAGAAAGGTGGGGTGCAAATGTCCAGTAGGGCATGTTCAACACCTTCTATTCTTGTTTTTTGCGCTAAGACACTGGCACAAAATGAGTTCGAATGCCAGTTCGTGCTTTTTTGGGGAGATCAAGGAATAAATAAAGTCTGTAGAAAAAATTAAGGGAGTGTCACTGCAGTCCCATGTTAATATCGGACTTCGGTGACACCCCCATTTTTTAAGATTCAAATCAGACTATTTTTTCTTCCAATTATCCTTGAGTCCGACTGCCAAATTGAAGACCGGTTTTTCAGGTTTGTGATCAACGCGGTCGGCAACAAAGTAACCGGTGCGTTCCAGTTGGAATTTATCGTCCGGTTTAGCCTGAGCTAAGGCCGGTTCGACAAACCCCATGACCACTTCCTTGCTCTCGGGATTTAGGAGAGTGCGATAGTCCGCGTCAACCGCGTCGGGCTGAGCCACTGCAAAAAGTCTGTCGTAAAGACGGAATTCCGCGGCGACCGCAGTCTTCGCATCCAACCAATGAATGGCCGCTTTTGTTTTAACAGCTTCTGAACCAGCCGTGCCACTCTTGGTTTCTGGCAGATAGCGACAATGCACGGCCACAACCTTTCCGGATTCATCTTTATCGAATGAAGTCGGAACGATCACATAACCATAGCGCAAACGCACGGGCTTGGCTTCAGAACCGTCAGCGGGGATGGTCAGACGACGGTAACCCTTAGGCGGCACTTCAGCAAAGTCACTTTCATCAATCCAAAGTTCGCGCGAGAAGGTCATTTCACGCATGCCCCATTCCGGTTTTTGCGGATGATTGGGCGCTTCAAGCGTTTCGGTTTGATTTTCAGGGTAGTTGTCAATAATCAGCTTTAACGGACGAACAACACCGATACGGCGTTCAACACGGTTTTCGAGGTCTTCACGTAAACAGCCTTCAAGAACCGAATAGTCGATCATACCGCCCGCAACACGGGAAACGCCGCAGCGCTCGGCGAACAAATGAATAGATTCCGGTGTGAAGCCGCGACGACGCAAACCGAAAATGGTCGGCATGCGAGGATCATCCCATCCGTCAACCAAACCTTCTTTAACGAGTTGGATTAGCTTGCGTTTGCTGACAACGACGTGCGAAAGGTTCAGGCGGTTAAATTCATACTGATGCGACAGCAAGAAGAAATTGGGGCGCACCACTTCAAGCGCTGCTTGCAAAAGCGGCGTGAAGTGCTCCGGTTGAGTTGTGATCAACGCCCAGAAAGCGCCGGCGCGAGTGCCGTCTAATTTCTCAGGGCCAAGGTCGGCGTCCCATGCGTCAAAGATTTCAGCCATGGCCAATTCCGGGGCGCTTTGACCGAGTTTGCTGCGGTGCTGATAGGCTGCCCGAAGGAAAGCAAGGGCGCGGTCATCTTCACCGTGAGCCATTTTGTTCAAAATGGCTTTCGCTTCTTCAAATTGGGGCGCGCGAAGCACTGGAACACAACGTTCAAGGGCCCAGTCATAGAACGCGCGTTGATCTTCGAATTCCAGCGTGCAGATTGAATGGGTGATGTTTTCGAGCGTGTCTTCAAGCGGGTGCGCGAAGGTGTACATCGGATAGATGCACCATTTGTTGCCCGTGTTATGGTGTTCAGCAAAACGAATACGATAAATGGCCGGGTCGCGCAAGTTGATATTGGGGCTGGCCATGTCAATCTTGGCACGAAGCACCATGGAGCCTTCGGCGTGCTTGCCGTCGCGCATTTCACGGAAAATGCGTAAATTTTCTTCCACCGTCCGGTCACGATAGGGCGAATTCTTGCCCGGTTCCTTCAAAGTGCCGCGGTTGGCATGCATCTCATCGGCCGATTGCTCGTCCACATAGGCAAAACCGGTCTTGACAAGGTGTTCGGCGCAGTCGTACATCCATTGGAAGTAGTTGCTGGCAAAGTACAGATTGGTTTCATCACCATGCTTCCAGTCAAAGCCAAGCCAACGGACACTTTCCATGATGGAGTCAACGTACTCTTGGTCTTCTTTGACGGGATTGGTATCGTCAAAACGCATATGGCAATAACCACCGTAATCACGGGCAAGACCGAAATTCAGGCAAATGCTCTTAGCATGCCCAATGTGCAGGTAGCCGTTCGGTTCCGGCGGAAAACGGGTACGGATACGAGCCGGATCGGCGACGCCTTGAATCTGCTCGGAGTAAGGCGCAGGATGACCGCACCAGTAGCGCGGTTGGTTGGCATTGCGCGCCAAATCGTCTTCAATGATGTTGCGGATAAAGTTTGTGACTTGTGCCGCCGTCTCTTTAGTTTCCGTATTAGACATAGAATCTTTCTTATTATTCAATGAGAAAATATTAATTGTAATCTCTAAAACAGGGCTTGCCAATGAGGTTTTCGACTAATGCGGGAAGCCGCTGTGAAAGTGAATGACCTGCTCTTTTTCACAATGCGCGTTCGATGAGCAATTAGAAGAGCAACCGGAACAGCCTTTGGCGCTTTTTCGCTGGCGACGGATAAAGTAAAGGGCTGCAACAATCGCGGTAACTAGCGCGACGAGTAGTATCCAACTGACCGTATTCACTTTAACCTCCAAACGCAAGCCCGATTAATCGGACGATCAAGGCGATGATCCAGGCGACCAAGCACTGAATGACAACCACGGCGAAAGCCCAAAAACCGCCAAGCTCACGTTTAATGGTCGCGATGGACGCAACGCAAGGCGTATAGAGCAAACAAAAGACTAAAAGCGTGAGCGCGGTCAGTGGAGCCATGACAGCCACAAGCGCTTCTGTTGAGCCAAATAGAACGGAAATGGTGCTCACAACGCTTTCCTTGGCCATGAAGCCGCCGATTAAAGCCGTTGTAATCTTCCAATCATCGAAACCGAGCGGTGCGAAAACCGGTGAAATCCAACCGGCGACAACGGCGAGCATGCTCAGACGGGAATCATCCACGGGGTTAAATTGGAAGTCAAAGCTTTGCAAGAACCAGATGATGATCGTTGCGACGAAAATCACCGTAAACGCCCTTTGCAGGAAGTCTTTTGCTTTTTCCCACAGAAGCTGCATGACATTTTTAGCGCCCGGCATCCGATAGTTCGGCAACTCCATGACAAAGGGGACGGCCTCGCCTTTAAACAGCGTGCCCCGCATCAGCAGCCCCATCAAAATGGCGACGATGATGCCTAACAAATAAAGCCCAATCATGACAACAGCGCCGTTGCCAGGGAAAAAGGCGGCGGTAAAGAACGCGTAGATCGGCAATTTAGCCGAACAACTCATGTAGGGCGTCAAAAGAATGGTCATTTTTCGGTCGCGTTCTGACGGCAATGTTCGGCTTGCCATCACACCGGGAACCGTGCAACCGAATCCGATTAGCATTGGCACAATGCTGCGACCCGAAAGGCCGATCTTTCGCAAAAGGGTGTCCATGACGAAAGCGACCCGCGCCATATAACCGCTGTCTTCCAAAAAGGATAAGAAGAAAAAGAGTGTGACGATAGTCGGCAGAAAACTCAAAACACTGCCGATGCCGTTAAAAACCCCGTCAATAATCAAAGAGTGCAAGGACGCGTTTACTTGCGCGCGGGTGAGCGCGGCATCGGTCCAGTCTGTCGCGGCCCCAATTAAAAAATCTAACCCATCTTGGAACCAAACGCCGATGACGTTAAAGGTGAGCCAAAAGACAAGAGCCATGATCGCGATAAAAGCGGGAATGGCGGTGAAGCGCCCGGTGAGGATCTTGTCGATCTTTTGACTGCGTAAGTGTTCCTTGCTTTCCTGCGGGCGCACAACCGTTTGACGGCAAATTCGGTCGATGAAGGCAAATCGCATGTCAGCCATGGCGGCTGCCTGGTCAAGGCCTCGCTCGGCTTCCATCTGCTTAATGATATGCGCCAATGTGCGTTTTTCGTTTACGTCCAGTTCAAGCTGATCGATGATGAGCGAATCGCCCTCCGCAATTTTGCTTGCGGCAAATCGCACGGGAATGCCGGCGCGTTTGGCATGGTCTTCGATGATGTGCATGATGCTGTGCAGGCATCGGTGCACGGCGCCGCCGTGGTCATTGACATCACAAAAATCTTGCACGGTCGGCTTTTCTTGAAATTGCGCGATATGCAAAGTGTGGTCAATGAGTTCTTGAATGCCTTCACCCTTGGCGGCTGAAATAGGAACGACCGGCAATCCTAAGAGGGCTTCCATTTCGTTTACGCGAATTGAGCCACCGTTTGCCCACACTTCGTCCATCATGTTTAACGCGAGCACCATCGGACGGTCCAACTCCATGAGTTGCATCGTCAGATAAAGATTTCGCTCCAAATTCGTGGCGTCCACGATATTGATGATCGCTTTGGGATCTTCCTTGAGAATGAATTCCCGCGTCACAATTTCTTCGCTGGTGTAGGGCGATAGGGAGTAAATGCCCGGCAAGTCGGTGACCAAGGTCTCGTCGTGACCGAGGATTTTCCCGTCTTTACGGTCAACGGTGACACCGGGAAAATTGCCCACGTGTTGATTAGAACCTGTGAGGCAATTAAAAAGTGTGGTTTTCCCACAGTTTTGATTGCCCGCAAGCGCAATGGTGATGGGAGTGCCCTCGGGCAAGGGGCGCGCCAAATCCTTGTTGTGATACTTGCCGCCTTCACCGTAGCCCGGGTGAAAAATGTCATCGCTTTCGGCGATTGATTTTTGTTCGTTGAAAGGGGATTCCCTAACCTCATCGATTTCAATGGCTTTGGCTTCTTCACTTCGGAGCGTGAGCTCGTAGCTGCGGATGCGCACTTCAATCGGGTCGCCCATCGGAGCGCGCTTGACCATGGTCACTGTGGCGTTGGGAATTAAGCCCATGTCCAAAAAGTGTTGGCGTAAAGCGCCTTCGCCACCAACCGTCGTTACAGTCGCAGTTTTTCCAATCGGTAAATCATTAAGCGTCATATTAGGGAATGCAAACCACTTACGGAATCAATAGTTAGTTAAATCAAGCAAACAACGAATTTTAGTTAATTTTGTTTTGCTTTGTTAGTGTGTTCTAGGTAAGAGACAGGAGCCTTCCCCACCATTTCTTCAAACGAAATAGCGGTCCTCGGCAACCGCGCATCAGCTTAAAACAAAACAGGCTACAGAATGTGTAGCCTGAGTGTTGTTTAGTTATCCAAGACGCTTTAATGGACCGGTTTATGTGGCAGACGCTTAATCAGTGATGAAGTGTCGGCGCGATTCATCCCCATTTGCTGCAATTCGCCGTAGAACTGATCGACAAGTGCCACAGTAGGCAAACTGGATCCGTTTCGTTTGGCTTCGTCCAAGCAAAGTCCCAAGTCCTTGCGCATCCAGTCAATCGCGAAACCGAAATCAAACTGGTCGCGCATCATGGTTTCGCCGCGATTGTCCATTTGCCAGCTTTGCGCGGCGCCTTTGCCAATCACCTTAAGGACCAGGCTCATGTCTAGACCGGCGTTTAAGCCGAAGGCGATTGCCTCAGATAGCGATTGAACGACGCCGGCGATGCAAATTTGATTGCACATTTTCGCCAATTGCCCGCAGCCAACCGTTCCGATGCGGGTCACCGCCTGCGCAAAAGCGGCGATGACCGGTTGAGCTTTGGCAAAATCGGCTTCAGCGGCACCGCACATGACGGTGAGAACACCTTTTTCAGCTCCGGATTGCCCACCGGAGACCGGCGCGTCGATAAAGCCCAGGCCTTTTTCTTTCGCAATGGACTCTAGCTCTCGAGCGACATTGGCGCTGTCGGTTGTGCAGTCAACCAAAATGGCTCCGGTTTTCATGCCCGCGAAAGCGCCATCGTCTCCCAAAATGACACTGCGCAAATCGTCGTCATTGCCGACGCAGGTAAAAACAAAATCAGCGCCTTTGGCGGCTTGGCAAGGGGTTGGGGCTTCTGTTCCGCCGAATTCCTTGACCCAGCGGTGAGCTTTTTCCGCCGTGCGGTTGTAAACGGTAACGTCATGGCCGGCGCGCTGTAGGTGCCCGGCCATTGGATAACCCATGGTTCCCAAACCAATAAATGCGACTTTGCTCATTTTTGTGATCCTTGAAAAAAGCGCCATGTTTTCCGCATGGCGCTCGAGTTGAAAAGTTTAGTGAACACCGCGTTCCTTGATGACATTCATCGCGATTTCAACGCACTTGCGAGCCAATGTCGCCGTGGGGTCAACAATGCTCACCGTCTTGTCGCCGATTTTGAAATCATCGGTTTCGTGGAAGATCAAAGGCAATTCCGTGCAGCCTAAAATCAACACGTTGCAGTCGTAGGTGTCAACCAGGTATTTCGCGCCCCGATAGAGGTCATCGTAGCAAGTGCCGGTGGTAAATCCGGCTTTCGCGCCTTCGGGACCATAAATGGCGTTCATCACGCTCTTTTGATGGTCTTCATCGGGGGTAAACATCTTCATGCCCATTTTCTCGGCCTTTTGGCTATAAATGCCGGTTGCGATCGTGCCCGAAGTCGCTAAAAGACCGACGCGAGCTTCATCGCCGAATTTCGCCTTGATGGCATCCAACATCGTTTGTTGCATGTCGATAAAGGGGGTTTTGAGATGCCGTTTCAGGCGTGGCAAGAACGCATGCGCAGTGTTGCAAGGAATGATGATGTACTCACAGCCGTCGTTTTCCAAGCGCTTGCAAGCGTTGTACATAGCAATCGTCGGATCGGGGCCACCATAAAGCAGGCAGGCGGTGCGGTCATCAATTTGAGGATTTTGTTCAATGACCACTTTAAAGTGTTCTTGGTCGTTTTTAGCGGGCGTGGCCTTGACGATTTTGTCATAAAGATCGACTGTCGCGGCCGGTCCCAGACCGCCCAACAAGCCGAGTTTAAAGCTCTTTGGCAATTTGGCTGTGCTGTGTTCGAGCGCCGCCTGAGCAAATGCGGTGAACACGTCCATGACTGGCAATCCCTTTTGAGCCAAAGCCGGCTGTGTGAGCGCAAATTGCGTGCAGTTGGGGACAATCACCGTGGCGCCGGCATCAACCATGCGACGGCAAATCGTTTCAATCGCAGCCGCCGCGGCGTCTGTCGGGCCTTCTTTGCGAATGACTTCTCGAATCGAGTCCAATTGAGCTTTTTCGGCCTCGGTCGGGAAAATCATTTTGATTTGTTGCGACAGTTCGCAGGCGCCGTCGGCGCAGCCACGGGCATTGCCCTCGTCAAGGACGCCGACAACCATTCCCGGCTTCATCATCGCCATGAGCGCCGTTTTCATATCCAGAACCGGCGTGGTGTATTCGCGCTGTATTTCATTGATAAAGCTGCCGGCTTTAAAGTCCGGCACCAACACGAGGTCAGCGCCGCGCTGCATCAAATCACCTGCCTCATTGAAAACAAAAATCTTCCGATCACTTAAAGCGAAGACAGGATCCGGATCAATCTTAAATTGACCTTCGCTTTCAATCACGCAAACATTTTCTCCGCCCTGGGCCAGCAGAGCGGTTTTCACGGCTAAAGCGGCCCGAGGGTTAAGGCCAGTGACTAAGCCTAATAGTTTTTTTTCTGTCATATTTTTTCTCCGACGATAAAAACGGTTGCCTCATAGTGAAGAGGGCACACAAAAGCTCTCCGCCCGATGAGAGGAGATTTCACCTTTAGTCTAATACGAAAGATAGGCCTCGAGCGAAAGAAAATGTAGAAGACTTGAGGCGCTCGTTGCTAAAATAGCCGATCCGAAAAAACGAGACAGAGTGAAGCAACATGGATAGTTTTCTTGAGAAATTAAATCCCCAACAAAAAGCCGCGGTGAACCTTCCGGCGGAGTCTGCTTTGATTTTGGCCGGAGCCGGTTCTGGCAAGACTCGAGTGTTGACAACGCGCATTGCCTGGCTGATGCAGCAAGAGCACGTTTCGCCTTTGGAAATTTTGGCGGTGACCTTCACCAATAAGGCGGCAAAGGAAATGCTCACTCGTATCACAGCATCCATTCCGGTGAATACGCGCGGCATGTGGATCGGCACCTTTCACGGATTATGCAACCGACTGCTTCGTCGTCATTATCGTGAAGCGGGTTTGCCTCAAACGTTTCAGATATTGGATCAGTCCGATCAACTTTCCGCGATTAAGCGTTTGATGAAAGCGCACGGCATTAACGAGGAAAACTATCCGCCTCGGGAGGTTCAGCACTATATCGGCGCGGCCAAGGAAGAGGGCCTTCGCGCCAAGGACATGGTCGCGGAGTCTTCCAACAAAGCTGCGTTTGCCCGTATTTATTCACTCTATGAAGAGCAGTGCAATCGCGAAGGGGTGGCCGATTTCGGCGAGTTGTTGTTAAGAAGTTATGAGCTTTTGGCTCGAAATGAATTGATTCGTCGCCACTATCAGGAGCGTTTCCGATTCATTCTTGTTGACGAATTTCAGGACACGAACCGTCTGCAATACAAGTGGCTAAAGCTGTTGGGGGGATTTGATCCCAATGGCAGGCGAGAGTACGACGGCAACTGCGTTTTCGCCGTTGGCGACGATGATCAATCCATTTACGCATTCCGTGGCGCCAATGTCGGCAACATGACGGATTTTCGTCGTGATTTTGATGTGAAGCACCTGATTAAGTTGGAGCAAAATTACCGTTCTTTTGGTCATATTTTGAATGCGGCCAATGAATTGATTGCGCACAATGAAGATCGATTGGGCAAAGATTTGTGGACAAGCGCGGGTGAGGGCGAGCGTATTCGAGTCTATCGTGCCGATTCAGACCGTGACGAAGCCAATTATTGCGTCCAGGAAATTCGCGAAGCTATCGCACGCGGCACTGCCAAACACGAAATCGCGATTTTGTACCGCTCCAACGCCCAAAGCCGCGTGATCGAGCAAACGCTCATGTCAGCCGGCATCGCCTACCGTGTTTACGGCGGTCAACGATTCTTTGACCGCGCTGAAATTCGAAACGCCTTGGCGTATTTACGCTTGATCGAGAATCCGAAAGATGACACGGCGTTCTTAAGGGTTGTGAATTTCCCCATGCGCGGAATCGGCGCTAAAAGCATGGAAGGGCTGCAAGCGGCCGCCATTGCCAAAAACGTGAGCCTTTATGAAGCGGCTCAAGAGCTTGAGGGAAAAGCGGGCACCAAAATTCGAGCTTTCACTGAGTTGATTGATCAGATGCGTTTCGAGTTTTCGAGCTTGCCGCTGCCCGATATGATTTCGGCTGTGAATGAACGTTCGGGATTGACTGAACATTACCGCACGGATAAAGACGGGGCGGAACGTTTGGAAAATTTGGAAGAACTGGAAAACGCCGCGCAAGCCTATTTGAAGGCCGAAGGAATCAGCGTGGATGCTCGTGCCGATGAAGTGGAATTGGATGCGGAAGACGACGAGCTCACCTCATTGGCGGGCTTTTTGTCGCACGCGGCGCTCGAAGCCGGTGACAATCAAGCCCAAAATGGCGAAGACGCGGTGCAACTGATGACAGTTCATGCCGCCAAAGGGCTGGAGTTTGATGTTGTCTTCATTACCGGTGTTGAAGAGGGGCTTTTTCCCCATGCGAATAACGCTAACGATCCCAAGGGGTTGGCCGAAGAGCGTCGACTGATGTATGTTGCGATTACTCGGGCAAGAAAAAATCTTCATATCTCATTTTCGTTGAGCCGGATGATTCGCGGTCAATATTTGCCATCAGGACCGAGCATTTTCTTAAATGAGATTGATGAGGAACATCTGCTCTTTTTGTACGATCGCCGACAGAAAAGCGCGATTGAGGATGAAGATCAGTCGGCAGTCTGGGGTGATGATGATTCATGGAAACGTCGCTCGTATCGTTCGGGCTATTCAGATTATTCCGACGGCTATCGGTCAAGAAACCGTGGGTATGGGACCTCGTCTTACAACTCGAATCGATCGCAGCCCGGGACCGCGTTTGCCCGGGCGAAGATGGACCCGGCCGTCCGAAAGATGATCAATAAGACGCAATACAACGGCTTTGGCATCGGCGATCGCGTCAAACATATCCGTTTCGGAACCGGAAGCGTCATTGGGCTTGTCGGTCAGGAAAAAGATGCTCGTATTCGGATTAACTTTGACGGAGTGGGCGTCAAAGAACTCATGTTGTCGATTGCCAAGCTGGAAAAATTAAGTTAATCCCGATCTCTCGAGCATTAAAGTCTTTTTTCTGAGATCATTTGCAGACAGTTTGAGGCTCTACCTGGCTAAGTTGGGTGGAGCCTTTATTTTTTGTGCTGTTGCGATTTATTGGTTCAGCACTTCAGTGGGAGATCTGAGCGCAAATGCTCTATAAGTCTAAGCACAGTCGCCTATTTTGACTTTTGTGCGAATTTTTTAGAATGGATAGCGTTAAACGAAAGGAGTCATCATGCGTTATTCGAAAGAGTTGCTCTATAAAGTTGCCCACGCATTTTTGGTTGCAAACGGCAGCGATGCCTATGAGGCTGAATTGGTGGCAGATCATATGGTCAAAGCCAATCTTCGGGGACATGACAGTCACGGTGTGGGGATGATTGGCATGTACACGCAGTATTTGAAGAAAGGTCAGATTCGTCCGAACACGCCGCCTGAGTTGGTGAAGGATCGTGGAGCCATTTTGCAGTTCCAAGGTCATTTGGGCTATGGTCAGCGCGCAGGGTATGAAGCGACAAAAATGGCTATTGAGCGCGCTAAGGAAACGGGGGTGTGTCTTTACACGATCGCGAATTGTTGTCACTTGGGACGTATCGGGACATATGGGGAGCAAGCCGCTGAAGCTGGCATGGTGAGTGTGCATTTCGTTAACGTCAACCAATTTCATCCGCTTGTCGCGCCCTATTGTGGGTCCGAAGCGAGGTTTGGCACGAATCCATTCTGTGTAGCGATGCCGGCCACCGATAAATACGGCGCGTTTGTGCTGGATTTCGCAACCTCGATTGTGGCCATGGGAAAGACGCGGGTGGCTATGCTCGCCGGAAAGACCTTTGATGAACCGGTTATTGTGGATCCTCAAGGACGCCTGACGAATGACCCGAGCGTGATGTGGCAAGAGCATCCCGGCGCTTTGTTGGCATTTGCCAAGCACAAGGGTTCCGGTTTGTGTTTTGCATGCGAATTAATGGCCGGTATTTTAAGCGGCGGGCACACGATTCAACCTGAGCATGAAAGAAACGGTTCAATTGTCAATAACATGACTGCGTTTGTGATTGATCCTGCGGCGCTGTGCAATATGGAATTCATGCGCCGCGAAATGGATGCGATGGTTGACTATGTTAAATCCGCTCCGATGGCAGATCCGGTTAATCATCCGATTCTGATTCCTGGTGAACCCGAACGGATCCGCACCGAGGAACGCAGCCGCTTAGGTGTCGAAATTGCCGACGGAGAATGGCAGGTGATTAAAAAAACGTGCTTAGATGCCGGTGTCAGCGAAGACGTCTTTGAAGGCTTTTAAAAGGAAAACGAACTCGAGTCTAAAAAGCTCGAGTTTTTCTTTTCTAAAAATGAAAAAAGAGAGGTTTTAAACCTCTCTTTCTGAAAATTGGTAGGCACGATTGGACTCGAACCAACGACCCCCACCATGTCAAGGTGATGCTCTAACCAACTGAGCTACGTGCCTGAACGAGTTCGAAATAGTACAGGACTATTTCAGAAAATGCAAATTATTTTCGAAAAAAAATGAAGTTATTTTCTAAAAGAATTGAGAAAAACATTTAACACCTTGTTTTCTAAAGAATATTTGTTAAATCCAATGCTAATCTTCAATAAAGGCGTCATTACGAACCTTTTTGAATGACGGCAACAATGTGCTTAAAAGCAGCAACAGGGCAATAAACAACAATATCGCTGAAATAGGGCTCATGAAAAAGATGCTCGGATCGCCTCTGGAGAGCAACATCGCACGCCTAAGATTTTCCTCCATCATCGGTCCCAGAACGAACCCTAAAATCAATGGGGCGGGTTCGCAACGCAAGTGATAAAAGAGGTAGCCGGCTATGCCAAACGCGGCCATGAGGGCGATGTCGGTGACGTTATTGTTGACAGAGTAAACGCCGATCGCGCAGACGGCCAGAATGATGGGGTAAAGCACCCGATACGGAATGCGGAGAATTTGCACCCACAGGCCCACCATTGGCAAATTCAAAATAACCAAAAAAAAGTTACCGATCCACATCGATACGATCAGTCCCCAAAATAGCGAAGGATCGGACTCGATGACTTGGGGACCCGGCGTGATGTTGTGAATCACAAGCGCCCCCATCATCAGGGCCATCACGGCGTTGGACGGGATCCCGAGAGTGAGCATCGGGATGAAGCTTGTTTGTGCGCCGGCGTTGTTGGCGGCTTCAGGACCTGCGACCGCCCGGATATTGCCGTTTCCGACAGCGACTTCGTTAGGATGGGAACGGATCTTTTTTTCGACTGTGTAGGACGCGAATGAGGAAAGCAATGCGCCGCCGCCCGGTAAAACGCCCAAAAGGCTGCCTAAGATCGTGCCGCGCGAGATGGCGCCAGCGCTTCGCTTGATGGCTTGAGGTTTGGGCAAAGGATTACCGACAGGAAATAGGGTTCGCTTAGGATCGTTAAGGAGCGCCTGAAGATTGATGAGGACTTCGGCGACACCGTATATGCCCATGGAAATGACGGCAAAATCGATGCCGTCTTGAAGCGTCAAGGTGCCGAGCGTGAAGCGAAGCTCTCCGGTATTGACGTCCGTTCCAACAAGACCTAAAAGGAGGCCAACCAGCACCATGGCAAAAGCTTTCAGCAGGTCGCCGTTTGAAAGCACCACCGCTCCCACGAGACCCAGGACCATGAGGCTAAAGTATTCAGGGGCGCCAAAGTACATTGCGGCTTCGGTGAGTGCGGGACTTGCGATGGCAATCAATAGCGTCGCGAAAGTTCCGGCGACAAAGCTTGCGATCGCGGCGATGCCGAGCGCGTCGCCGGCCCGACCTTTTTGAGCGAGTTTGTGACCGTCGATGCACGTGACAACCGCCGCAGCTTCACCGGGTATATTCATCAAAATGGCAGTCGTGGAACCGCCATACTGGCTGCCGTAATAGATTCCGGCGAGCATGATAATGGCAGAGGTGGGATCTAACGCATAGGTGATCGGCAGCAGTAGCGCCAATGTGGCGACTGGGCCCAACCCGGGCAACACGCCGACAAAAGTGCCGATCAGCACGCCTAAAAAACAGTAGCCGAGATTGGTGAGTGTGAGCGCGCTTTCCAGTCCTAAAAGCAGATGATTGAGCACTTCCATCATCATCTCCAAAAGATTGGGCTCAGTGGAATGTCCAAACCGATGCCAACGATAAAGACCAACCCAATGAACACATCAATGGCAACCGTGATAAGGATGGTCTCTTTAAGCGATCGGGGAAATAAAAGGGCTGTGTTGACGGCGGTGAATACGCTTAGCGTTATCCAGAGTCCAAGGCTTTCAAGGGCCAAGGCAAAAAAGATCAATGAAAAGCACATCACCATGAGGCGCGCAGCGTCAAAGCGCAATGGCGCTGCTTGGGTTTTTGCTGTGATAAAAGCGCCTTTTGCCGCAATGATGACTCCCAAAAGCATCAAGAGGCATGACAAAAGTCGCGGAAAGTCACCAGTGGCCATCCGGGAAGCCGTGCCGCTTGTCAAATTGGAAGAGCCCCAATAAAAAATAATGCCGATTGCAATAAAAAAAAGCCCCGCCGCCGTGTCGCGGCCCACACGTTTGGACATTTTGCTTTATGCCGTCAAAAGATTGAGTCGTTTCAAAAGAGTAGCGTATTTTACTTGCTCTTGGTCAATCCAATGGGAAAAAGCCTCAGGCCCCCTTAAATCATATCCGCCGGCAAGTCGCTCAAACACTTGTTGTTGGGTTTGATCTTTAAAGATGTCGGCAATCAACTGGTATAGATTTTGAGTGGTGAGGGCAGCGGTTCCTTTCGGAGCCAACAGCCCGAACCAGGTTGAAAGGTCGCAGTCGATGCCAAGGCTTTGTAGCGTCGGTACTGCTAATGCAGGGAATGGGGTCGCTGTGGTGACGGCCAAGGCTTTGAGTTTTCCGCTTTGAACCGCTTCGCGAGTGTTGCCCCAATTGTCAAACAAAAGATCGGTTTCACCGGAAAAAATGGAAAGTTGCGCCGCGGCGGCTCCGGCGTAAGGGATATGCTCAATGGGAAAACCGCCCCGGCGTAGTATTTCGCCAGCCAAATGGCCGGCTGATCCCACACCGCCTGAGGCGAAATTGAGCTTGCCGGGATGATTTTTGATGTATTGCAAAAGCGAGGACGCGTCGGAAACGCCCAGCGAAGCCATGCGCTTGGCGCTCATGACCAGAACATTGGGCGCGTCGCTTAAAAGGGCGACCGGAGCAAAGTCTGACGTTTGGTAAGGCAAATCCTTTTGCATGTAAGGATTGACGGCCAAGGTGGCCAAGGCGCCGATTACCAGTGTCTTTCCGTCCGGTTTGGCGTTTTTCGCTGCCTGCATTCCTCGGGACCCGGCCGCGCCCGGTCGATTTTCTACAATCACACGATGATTGGCAGTAGTGAGTTTTTCCGCGATAAAACGCGCGGAAGCGTCCAAGGGACCGCCTGCCGGGTATGGAACGATGATTCTCATCGCATCCGTTTTAGCGTAAGCGGGCAGGGCCGATAACGCCATCAAAATGGTAAAAGCGCGCCTTGTAAGCATGATTAATCCCTCGGCAGAAGCATTCTGCGGACTATTCTAAACGTTAATGTTGCGCGATGAGCGCTACAAATCGCAACAATTCTTTGACGCAATTCTTGTTGCTGGCTGTGCATCGCTATATCATGTGGTTAACACGTATTTGAGTCGCTTCATGCAATCGCTATCGGACTTTTTTACCACAGCTCCCGGTTTGCAACTGCGTCGGTGGGAATCGGCGCAGATGGATTCGTTTTTGTCCAAAACAACGGGGGATTGCGCCTTGCAGTTGGGCGCGCCCTATGGGGCTGTTTTACGCAACGCGCCTCAACCCGTCAAGTTTCTGGGGCTTGGGGCCAAGGAGCGTTTGTCGGAGCCGGCGTCTTTGCCCAACACGCTGTTGGATTTTTCAGCTTTGCCTTTCCGTGAGGCGTCATTTGATTTAATTGTCTCGGTTCACGCCATGGAGCGAACAGACGATGCCACTCAATTTTTCAGTGAAGTGTTTCGTGTTCTAGCGCCGGAAGGACGTTTGGTTTTATTGGGGCTCAACCCTTGGGGGCCTTGGTGGCTTCGTAAAAAGGAGAGCTTTCAAAGGTTGGGTCTGTTTAAACCTTTGACGATTGCTCAAATTAAAAAGTGTGTCGCCCCTTACGCGTTGATTGATCGTGGGCGTTTTGGCGTGTATTGTCCTTCGTTTAGTGACGATCCTCATCGGCTTGCCCGCTGGGGGTGGTGCGAAAAGGCCGGAGACAGGTGGTGGCCTGCGATGGCCAATGGTTTTATGCTCAGCGCGGTGAAAAAAGAAGAGGGGTTTCGACTGATTGGAAAGTTGGAAAAAGCCGGAGAGCTCTTAACCAAAGGCTGGCAACAAGCGCCGGTGGCCACGCAGTGTGAAGAGGCTGATGACGTGTCCAAGGCTCAAGTCTAGTCGGCTTGTGCCTAAGCCCACTCTGTTAGAATAAGCGCTTTCCTTTTTGGACTGAGTCTTTCTGAGTTCCTTTTCATTTTGACAGTATGGTTTCAGAACGTAAATTAAAAATTTGGACCGACGGCGCTTGCAAGTTCAACCCTGGTCCCGGAGGCTGGGGGGCCTATTTGGTTTGGGGTGAGAAAACGCTTGAGCTTTGCGGCGGTGAGGAAGAAACAACCAACAATCGCATGGAGCTCACGGCTGTTATTGAGGCGCTTTCTGCCGTCAAACGCCCGGTGCCCATGACCATTTATCTGGACAGTCAGTATGTGAAAAACGGTATTGACAGCTGGATTGCCGGTTGGAAACGCAAGGGTTGGCGCACGGCGTCCGGGCAGCCAGTCAAAAATGTTGATCTTTGGAAAAAGCTCGATGAGCTGGTGAGTACCCATGACATTGATTGGCAGTGGGTGAAGGGGCACGCCGGTGAAGAGGGCAATGAGAAGGCCGATGAGTTGGCCAACCGGGGCGTTCCGGTGAAAAATCGTTAGGGAGTGGGTCATGCCGACAGCACGTCGTCAGGTGGCGTTGGACACGGAAACAACCGGGATGTTTGCCGATCGCGGGGATCGGTTGATTTCTGTCGGTTGTGTGGAAATCGAAGAGCGTAAGCTTACAAAGCGGACGTTTTATCAGTTGATAAACCCGGAACGTGAAGTGGACGAAGAGGCGGCGCGTATTCACGGCTACACCTGGGATAAGCTCAAAGGACAGCCGCTATTTGAAGACATCGTTGATGATTTTCTTGCGTTCATTAAAGGCTCTGAGCTCTTGATTCACAACGCGGAATTCGACGTTGGCTTTTTGGATATGGAGCTCACGCGTTTAGGACGTGGAAAGCTCGCCGATTATTGCGTCAATATCGTCGATACGCTGCAATTGGCAAAAACAATGCGCCCAGGCCAACGCAACAACCTGGATGCGCTTTGTTCCTATTACGGTGTGAACAACACAGACCGCACTCTTCACGGCGCTTTAATCGACGCCCAACTTTTGGCTCAAGTGTATCTGGCGATGACTCGAGGTCAAGAGACGCTTGACATCGCTTCGGTTGATGTGTCGACTTTGCCACCGATGCCTTCAGATACTTCGGTTTTGCGGGTGGTTAAAGCGAGTGAAGCAGAGCTTAGCGCTCACGCCGAGACACTTGCGAAAATAGATAAAGAAAGTAAGGGCCAGACGGTTTGGAAAGAGGCGAATTAGTGGTTTGCCTGAATATTGTTCTACTTAACTAAAGATGCACGGGCAAGATGGTCAGATTTGCCCTGCTTTTATTCGAGTTCTCAGTCCGATCAAGGAGAAATAACTGATTTATTGAGTTGTTTCTCCTCTTCTTTTTACAATTTTTAAACGTTTTTATTCGTTTAGACAGTCGATTTGGGTAAATTTCCTAATGATTTGGTTCTATTTTCCAATTAACATTAACCTTAGAATCAATCTCAATAAACGTTGCGTCGGAATGGTTGGCGCAACCTGTGCTTATGAAAAGGAGTGGTCGCAGGTTGGTCTGGGGAATCACTCAGGCGGGTTTTGCGACCCAAAATTCCCATGAATAAAACAATGAAGTTGACAACGGTGGGGTTGGCTTGCGCGTTATTTTTATTGTCCGGTTGTTCGGATCGTCGCCAGACCGTGGAGCGCCCGCCTCTGCAAGTAGGAACTATAGTCGCGACGCCAATTTCGACCTATCGTTGGGCTGAGACTTTTGGGCAGACCGAAGGGGTTGAAGAAGTTGAAGTTCGCTCCCAGGTCGGTGGTGTTTTGCGCGCTCTTCACTTTAAAGAAGGCGAGTGGGTCAAAGCGGGCGACACGCTTTTTGAAATTGAGAAAGAACCCTATGAGGCCGCGCTCATTCAGGCACAGGCTCAAGCCAAGCAGGCTCAAGCGAATTTGGTGAAAGCTCAACGCGATTATCGTCGGGCTTCAGAGCTGATTAAAGTGAACGCAATCAGTCGGCAAGAATTCGACGATGCGAAAACGTCTCTTGACGTCGCGGCAAGTGAGCTCGCCCTTGCCAAGGCTCAACAAACCAATGCGCAGATTAATTTGGAACACGCGTTGGTGCCGGCCCCGGTTGACGGCATCGCCGGCAAGAGCGAAGTCAATGTCGGTTCGCTCGTTTCCGCGGAAACTACCCTTTTGACGTCAATAACACAACCCGACACGCTTCGAGTGGCCTTTTCGGTCAGTGATAGCAGTTTAGCGGGCGCGACGCTTACGAAAGACAATATTGTCCAGGTTTATGTTCCTGGCGCGAAGACCCCGCTCATAGCCCGCCTTGACTACATCGGCCGTCAAATTGATGCCGACAGGGGAACGCTGCGTTTGCGTGCAGTTTTACCGAAAACCGATCAGTTGTTGCCGGGGCAATACGTGGAAGTTCGTTTGATGCTTGGCAGGCTTGAAAAAGTGTTCTCCTTGCCGCAAGGGGTGATTCGTCAAAGACCGGACGGAACCTATTCGGTTTATGTCTTGCAGGACGGGTTGGCGCGTGAGCGCGAAGTGACGCTGGCTCACTGGGAAGGCAGCAATTGGATCGTCACCTCCGGACTGAAACCCGGTGAAGAGGTGATCTCTAATCAGATTTTGCGTCTTCGCGATAAATTGAAAGTGGTTAAAGCTAACGCTCAGGGTGTGGATTCCCAAGCGGACGCAAAAACGCCCGATACCACTCAAAACGCTCAACCGAAAGCCTAAAGGGTTAACTGATGCTATCGCAATTTTGTATTCGCCGACCGATTTTTGCTTCGGTTTTGTCGATTTTGATTGTTATTGCGGGCTTGGTGGCCAGTCGTGTGTTGCCGCTGTCACAATATCCGGATATCTCGCCCCCGTCGGTGTCTATTTCAACGTCCTATGAAGGTGCCGATGCTCAAACGTTGGCTCGTACGGTTGCTGCTCCCATTGAAGACCAACTTTCCGGCATTGAAGGCTTGCAGTACTACACGACTTCAATTCGTTCAA
>DVNR01000024.1 GCA_018714205.1 Candidatus Aphodousia faecipullorum | reverse complement strand
TCTGCCAGCCAAAGACCCAATAGTTCTTTGTTGCCGGATAAATTGATCCCCAACGCGACAAAGATGGCTTTGTTGACCACACGTTGATTGTCACGGACTTTGACAACGATACAGTCCATGAAAACCACTGGATAGACGGCATCCAAAGGGCGATTCTGCCACTGAATGACTTCGTTGATAACTCGACCGGTCACGTTGCCAATGAGCGTGGCCGACACTACAAGTACTGAAAATCAAATGAGACAAATTAATCGATGTGTGCAACAGCGCTAGTTTCCCTCAATGTAAACAGCTCTCCGGGAAAACATCCGAAGAGCTGTCAAAAATCTATTTAAATCAATTAGTTATTTAAACGTGACTGCGATTGCCGCGGGAACCCCATCCCGTGTTAAATCACCGGGTTTAGCCGAGCGGAATTTATTTTCGGCATCCACGCCTTCCTTAACGGCTTTTTGCACTTTCGCTTTCAGCTCGTCCATCGATTTTTGATCCTTGGCAACCAAGGAAACCTGGAAACTACTGTTTGAAGCGATCGCATTGACCGTTGCGCCACCATTGAAATTGAAAACGACGCATTGACGTTGATCAGGAATAGCCGCTTGAATCGCTGAAATCGCTCGAGCTGCCGCGTGAACAGCGTTCGTATTTCCATAGCGGCGGTAACTGTGACCGCCCGGTCCCTGCAAATCAACTGTCATCACGCTGGAGACATCGGCAAAAGCCATGCCGGCAAAACCCATTGCCAAGGCCGCAATACACCATTTCGCTTTCATCATCTGCCTCCATTATTTAAACATTTCTTCAGTTGTACGGGCACCGATCGGATCGGCTGCCGGAGCGACGACCTGACCATCACTCGTATGGTAACCCGCGGCCGTCAAACCCATGAGCACCATGCGGAAGATGCGCTTGCCTTCGGCAACGTAATCGCCCGGAATACCCCATTCGTTAAAGGTATGTCCGCCACCGCTTGCCGCGATCGTGTGAATATTGAAATTCACCGTCGGAACGCCAACCGCCGCGGGCACGTTGTCGTTTAGACTGCCCGAGTCAATGGTCAATTCTTTGACCTTGTCGATGCCGATTGTTTGAGCGCTTTGCCAGAAGATTTGCGTCACGACGTCTTGATAATTCGGACGTTGATAGGCCGGACGATCACCGAACCACACCAATTCCATCTTCACAGCATTCTTGTCACCGGTCTTCAGGCCATATTGAGCATTCTCTTCATCAAGCGCGGCCTTGAATGTCGGTTCAATGCGAGAGCGCACTTCACTTAACGGCTCTTGCAGTGGCGAGCGCATGTCAACCATCAACGTGCATGAACGCGACCGTTCACCAGCCTTAGCGTCGTCACAACGAGAGACACCGACAGTGTAGGTAGTCCACGGAGCTTTCTTATCAGTATCGGAAATCGTGCGCTGATCAGCGATCTTTGAGATGGAGCGAGTCATTGCCATCAAGGCGCTCGGAGCGGGCTTATCACCTTGCTTATAACCGGCCGGTTCCGTGTACTTGATTTCGAAGCGATAGCTGCCGACATAATTTAGGCGACCGGCACCCGGCGAGGTGGAGTCCGCGGCAAAATTCGCCACAAAATTCAAAGCGTTATTGCCCTTGCCGGCGTCTTGGCTATACCCATAAAGTTGCTTCATGCCGCAGAGGTTACCTTGACCTTCTTCACCGGCGGTGCCACAAATCCAAATGTCATACACAGGCTTGATGTTATATTTCTTCATCATGATGGCCGCTGTCATCACACCTGTCGTATTACCCATGGCATCGGCAAAGCCCGGCACATAAATGCGGTAACCGCCTTTTTTCTTCGCGTCATCCAAGCTCGCATAACGCACATACGCTTTCTTGTAGTTTTCGTCTTGAATGATCTTGCCGTTCTTATCGAAATGCAACTCATCCTTGATCGCAGCCAATGCCGCAGGCGTGGCAACCACCGCCTCAGACGCCTTCTGCAACTTCACCGGCATGTAGGGGCTGTCAGCCGGCGGCAATTCAGGCGGATTGACCGTGTCTATGTGACCTTCCAACAACACTTTCGGGAATTGTCCTTTATAGCTTTGAGCTCCCTTTTCTTGGGAATAGGTTCCCGGAATCCGTACACAGACGTTGTAGACCGGTTTCCCGTCGACGATCTGAATACCGGCCCCCTTAATAACCCCTTCAGGTGTCGTCATGATGTCACTTTTATCAAAACCCCATTCCTCAACCATACGGCGGGTCAATTCTTGGGCCCGACGCATCTCAGAGCGAGAAGGCGAGGCAATGCGCGCCACTTCCATATGAGTATTGAAACGGAATTGCGCATTTTCGGCGCTGGTGAGCTCCGTGAGCATCTTCTGCATCGCGGGATCTTTGTAGATCGTTTCAGTCGCCTTGGCAATTTCGGGACTGACCTCAGGAACAACAGCCCAGGCCGAACCGGCGGCAACGGCCAAAAGGACTGCTATCGCACAACGGGATTTTTGCATAGCGATCTCCTTAACAAAATGTCAGAAACGACACCTGCTTTGACTATACGCCACACACCCTTCTCTGAATAGTCCCCAAAATATTCGGGTATCTTCTGATTCTCAAAAGGATTTTCTTTTGTTAAATCCTTGCTTTTTCTATCGCTGAAAGACTAATGCCAAAGGCATCTTCGCTGAAGGGATCAATCGTTAAAAGATCCGGCATTGAGCGCATCCAGGTCATCTGGCGTTTAGCCAATTGGCGCGTCGCGGCCACGCCTTTGGCTATGAATTCGGCGTAAGTGATTTCCCCTGACAAATACTCAATCGCCTGACGATAACCAACCGCGCGCATCGAGGGACACTCCCGCTCAAAGCCCGGTTGTGCCATCAGCGCTTTCACCTCATCAAGGAAGCCGTCTTCTATCATTTGCAAAAACCGCTTCTCAATTCGATCATGCAAACGCTTTCGATCGCCGGGCATCAAACCAATCGTCAAAAACCGGTACTTTGTACCAGCCGTCGGTTGTGATTGGTAGCTTGACAGGGGACGGCCTGTTTGTCGGTAGACTTCAAGCGCACGGGAAATTCGTTGAGCATCGGTTCGGTGCAAGCGAGCGGCAGTCACCGGGTCAACGTCGGCTAATTTTTCGTGCATGGCAGGCCAACCTAAACGAGCCGCCTCCTCTTCAATTGAGGCTCGGATAGACAAGTCGCTAGTCGGCATCTCATTTAAACCGTCCTTGAGGGCTTTCGCATAAAGCATGGTGCCTCCCACAATGAGCGGCAATTTGCCTTGGCTTTGAAGCCGATCAATTTCATTTTCGCAGTCACGCACAAAGTCAGCTGCCGAATAGCTCTCAAAAGGCTCTCGGATATCAATGAGCCAATGAGGAACGCCGTCTTTTTCTTCTTCAGTGGGCTTTGCCGTGCCGATATTCATCGATCGGTAGACAAGCGCCGAGTCTATCGAAATGACCTCGGTAGAAAGCGCCTTGGCCAATTTCACGCCAAGCGCCGTTTTGCCACTTGCCGTCGGCCCCAAAATCATCACGGCATCAATCATCAGCGTCCTCTCATAAAGAGTTTGTCGAGGTCTGCCATCGTCACCTGCACCCAAGTCGGCCGGCCGTGATTGCACTGATCAGCTCGATCGGTTTTTTCCATTGAACGCAAAAGCGCGTTCATCTCATCGACCGTAAGATAACGGTGAGCGCGCACCGCGCTGTGGCAGGCCATAGTCGCTAAAATCTCGTTACGCTTTTCTTCAAGAAGTGACGACTCGCCATAACGCTTGAAGTCAGCCAATAAATCGCTGATGAGATCCTGCCCTGTTTTATCAATGCCTTCTGCCAACAAAGCCGGAACCGACCGCAAGCGCAAGTGCGTTGGCGAAGCGGCCTCCAGTTCAAGCCCTAATTGGGCGATGCTTTGCGAGTGCTCTTCAAAAACGGCCATCTCTTCAGCGCTCACACGAAAGACCATCGGAATTAAAAGCGCCTGAACAGCCAAACTCGACGCATTGACCTGCTCTTTCAGTTTTTCATAGACAACTCGCTCGTGCGCCGCGTGCATGTCCACCACAATGAGACCGTGATCATTTTCA